>CAZYKR010000072.1:0-4200 GCA_964648005.1 uncultured Iamiaceae bacterium | reverse complement strand
CCATACCCCGGAACATCGAGAACATCGATCCCGACAACTTCACGGCCCGCTCGAGGTCCAAGATGCCGAGCGCCTCACCGGTCTCCCAGTGCGGCACCCGCTGGTGCTCCGCGTAAGCGTCGGGGTCGTACCCCTCGACACGCACCACCGGGTTGTCGGCGTCGCTCCCGCCGTCGGGAGCGTCGGGCGAGGGCGTGTTGGGGATGCGCAGCAGCAGATCCCGGATCTGATCGGCCAGCTCCGAGGCCTCGACGTCGAGCCCCTGCTCGCGCTCGCCGAGGGCGCGGCTCTCGGCCTGCTTCGCCTCAGCCTCGTCAGCGGCGCCGTCGCGCCGAAGCCGGCCCACCTCGGCCGACACCGCTTTGATCTGTGCTCGGATGTCGTCGCGCTCGGCGGCGACCGACCGCTGCCGTTCGTCCAGGGCGCGGACCTCGCTGAGCTGCGAGAGGTCGTCGCCTCGCCGTGCGAGGGCCGCCGCCACGCCGTCGTAGTCGGTGCGCACGCGCCGCAGGTCGATCATGAGCCGAAACCCTAACAACCGCCTCCGACCCCACTCGGACGGGTTCGGTGCGGGAGGCGGCCCGCCGGTAGCGTCGGCACCCATGGCGGCCATCGTCGTCGAGGACCTGCGCATCGCCTACGACGACCTCGTCGCCGTGGACGGCCTGTCGTTCGACGCGTCTCCCGGCGAGATCGTGGCGTTGCTCGGACCGAACGGCGCCGGCAAGACGTCGACCGTCGAGGCGCTCGAGGGGTTCCGACGCCCGGCGAGCGGGACGATCCGCGTCCTGGGGCTGGACCCGATCGCCGACCACGCCGCGTTGGTGCCGCGCATCGGCGTGATGCTCCAAGACGGCGGCGTGGCCACCGGCATCCGACCGATCGAGGTGCTCGAGCTCTACGCCGCGTTCTTCGCCGACGCCGAGGACCCCGACGCCCTGCTGACCCGCGTCGGTCTGGCCGATCGCCGTCGCAGCACCTGGCGCCAGCTGTCGGGCGGCGAGCAGCAGCGCTTGTCGTTGGCCCTGGCGCTGGTCGGCAAGCCTGAGGTGGCGTTCCTCGACGAGCCGACGGCCGGCGTCGACCCGCAGGGGCGGCAACTGATCCGTCAGGTCATCGCCGAGCTGCGCGACGCCGGCGTATGCGTGCTCGTCACCACCCACGACCTCGACGAGGCCGAACGCCTTGCCGACCGGGTGCTGATCGTCGACCGCGGCCGCCTGGTGGCCTCCGGCACGCCAGCCGAGCTGATGGCGCAGACCGGCACCGAAGAGATCCGCTTCGGTGGGCCGCGCGGCATCGACGTGGCGTCGTTGAGCGCGGCCCTCGGAGCGTCCGTCCGTGAGGTGGCGCCGGGCGAGTACGTGGCGGCGACAGCACCGACGCCCGACGCCGTGGCGTCGCTCACGGCGTGGCTGGCAGCCAACGACCTGACCCTCGGCGACCTGCGCGCCGGGCGCAAGCGGCTCGAAGACGTCTTCCTGGCGTTGACGAGCACACCGAGCGACGCTGCCGAGTCCCGCACCGCCGCCGCGGGTGGGCATGGCCGGAGTCGCCCCGGCCGACGGCGGGCACGATGAGCCCTCCGGCCTCGTCGGGGACCATCCTCGCTGCACAGGTCCGCAACGAGCTGCGACTCAGCCTGCGTCAGGGCGAGCAGCTGCTCGTGTCGCTCGGCATCCCGCTCCTGCTGCTGGTCTTCTTCTCGCTGGTCGACGTGCTCCCCGTACCCGAGGGCGTCGCCGAACCCATCGACTTCCTGGCGCCCGGCATCCTGGCGCTGGCGGTCATGTCGACGGCCATGGTCAGCCTGGGGATCGGCACCGGGTTCGACCGGCAGTACAAGGTGCTCAAGCGGCTCGGCGCCTCACCGTTGGGTCGGACCCGGCTGGTGGTGGCCAAGATCGTCATGGTCCTCGTGGTCGAGGCCATCCAGGTGGTGCTGATCACCGCCGCCGCGGTGGCGCTCGGCTGGCGGCCGGCGGCGACGGCGGTGCTCGCCGTCCCCGCAGTGCTCGCCGGTACGGCGGCGTTCGCCGGCATCGGCCTGCTCATGGCCGGCACCCTCAAGGGCACGCTCACCCTGGCGCTGGCCAACAGCCTGTACCTGGTGCTCCTGCTGCTGGGCGGCATGATCATCCCGCTCGAGAGCCTGCCGGCGCCGCTCGAGGCGGTGGCCCGATTGCTGCCGGCAGCGGCGTTGTCCGAGGTGCTGGGCGCGTCGCTCACCTCCGGCGAGGCGGCGTCGGCTCAGGCGTGGCTCGTGCTCGTCGTGTGGGCTGTGGCGGCACCGATCGTGGCGGCCGCCCGATTCCGCTGGGAGTGACCGTCAGCCTTCGGTGATGCAGTTCAGGCTGTCCGACGGGCAGATCATGCCGTCATCGCCGAAGTAGCGGAACGCCAACAACATGCACAGGTACACGACAAGGGCCAACGCGATGCCCGAGTAGAAGGCCACCGTGAGGATGCGCTTGTCGAACTTGAGGTGCATGAAGTACCAGGCCACGGCCCAGAACTTGACCACCATCAGGAACAGCAGCGTGGCGATCAGCACCCGACTGTCCGAGAACACCGAGTCCGCCAGGACGTAGGTCGACACCTCGATGGCGGTGAGGACGAACAGGATGATGCCGACCTTCCAATACTTCCAGTCGCTCGGGTAGTCCTCGACGGCGCCGTCGAGGACCGAGGTGGGTACTGGGGGCTGGTGCGGATGCGCCATGGTGGTCGTTCCTCCGGCCTCGGTCAGGGGATCAGGTAGACGACGGCGAACAGGACGATCCAGACGACGTCGACGAAGTGCCAGTACAGGCCGACGACCTCGACGGTCTCGGACCGGTGCTCGGGCAGGTTGCCACGCAGCGACCACAACAGCAACGACACCAACATGATGATGCCGGCGGTGACGTGCACGCCGTGGAAGCCGGTCAGGGTGTAGAAGGCGCTGCCGAACCGGCTGGTGGTGTAGCCGAGGCCCTCGGCGTAGAAGGTCGTGAACTCGTAGATCTGGCCGGCGATGAACAGGCTGCCCAGCACGGCGGTCGAGCCGAGCCAGATGCGCATCCGGTGGTGATCGCCGCGCTCGATCGCCGCCACCGCGAGCACCATCGTCAGCGAGCTCATCAGCAGGACGAACGACGATGCCGAGGTGAACGGGATGTCGAAGAGCTGCTCTCGGGTCGGGCCCTGGCCCGGTAGCGGGTTCTTGTAGAGCAGGTAGGTGGTGAGCAGAGCACCGAACAGCAGGCACTCGGAGCCGAGGAACAGCCACATCGCCAACTTGGTGTTGGAGATGCCGGTGTTGGTGTCGTGCTCGATGTGCGCATGCGGTGCCGCTGCGTCACGCCCGGTCTCGTGGACCGGCTCGAAGGTGGCCGTATCAGCCAACGGGAGCCACCTCCTGCTCGAGCGCGTCCACATCGGCCGCGCTGCCGTGATCGTCGTGCCCCGCCTCGTCGTGGCCGTGACCGTGGGCGGCCTCGGGATCGTCCGGCGGTTCGAACGCCCAACCGAACATCGCCGTGACGATGATGGCGCCACCGAGGAGGCAGAGCCACCACGAGAAGATGAGGCCGTAGGCGACGACCGGGAGGCCGAAGGCCAGCACGATCGGCCAGTACGACGGCGACGGGAGGTGCACCCCGACACCGTCGCTGTCCTGCACGAGGTCCTTGGCGTCACGCACCTTCACCAGGCCTCCGTCGGCCGTCTCTTCGTACTTCTGGTACCAGAAGTCGTCGACGCGGGTGATGGTCGGGATCGGGTCGAAGTTCCACTCGGGCGTGGGGTTCGGGGTGATCCACTCGATCGTGCGGGCGTCCCATGGGTCGGCGCCGACCGGCGGCAGCGACTTCGACCGCTTGTAGCTGAGCGCGATGTTGACGATGAACAGGATCACCGACAGGGCGATGGTGAAGGCGCCGACGGTGGCGATCTTGTTCCAGATGTCGAAGCCGAAATCCGGGTCGTACGTGTAGTACCGCCGGCTCATGCCCTGGAGGCCGATGATGTGCATCGGACCGAAGGTCAGGTTGAAGCCCAGGAAGAGGATCCAGAAGTTCCACTTGCCCATCTTCTCGTCGAGCATGTAGCCGAAGACCTTGGGCCAGTAGTAGTAGAAGCCACCCATGAAGCCGAAGAAGGCGCCGCCGAAGAGCACGTAGTGGAAGTGGGCGACGATGTAGTAGGTGTCGGTCTGCT
>CAZYKR010000071.1:0-16821 GCA_964648005.1 uncultured Iamiaceae bacterium | reverse complement strand
ACCACAACCGCGAAGTTCAGTGATCGCAGAACGCGGATCTCACTGATCGCTCACAGTCTTCGTGGGCCCCGAGCTCCGCGATGATCAGTGCATCGACAGTCGGCAATACGGGGCCTGCTCGAGCTCTAACTCGGTGAGGTCCGGCGGAAGCAACTGCGCGCCACGAGGTCGGTCTTCTTCCGGCTCGAAGGTAGGCAGGAAGCTCCCCTGCGAACACACCTCGCAGGATAGGAAGGCACTCCTCGATGTGCCACTCTGGCGGGGTGGAGCGGACGCGCAAGCGTGTGCTGCGGGTGTGGGCGATCGGTTTGCCGATCGTCTGGGCCCTCGGCACCTGTTCGGTCGTGGCGGCGGTCTACCTCACCGAGGACCCACTCAACTGCGACGTGTGCACGCACCACGATCTTGGTGTATCGCTCTTCGTCGGTGGAATCCTGAGTCAACTGCTGACGCCCTACTACGTAGGCGCGTTCTTGCTCTACACAGCCGTCGACTACGGGCACACGATGCGCACCGTGGGGCGGGAGTCAACCGAACACCGACGATTGCTTCACCGAACCACCTGGGCGGCAGGCGCGGGCATAGCGATTCTCGTGGTCTGGACGGTCGGGCTCTAGGCCGGTCGCGTAGCATCGCGCCAGGAACCACCCGAAACGACGCTTCAGCCCTCTGCGGTGCGGGCAGCCGCCAAAGCTCGTCTCACGGCTGATCCACCGACTGCGTACAACAACCGGATCGAATCGCAGCCCTATGCCTGTGGGACACTCGAGATGTGTCGAAGGGGCTTCTCGGCAATCTCGCGGTCACCGCCATGATCCTGGGTGTTCTCGGTTGGGCCGCCACGACTGCGGTGCGAGAGTTCACACGGCGCGACTGGATCAGGTTCGCCAAGCTCGTTGGGGCTGGTCTTGTCGTGGCCTACGTCGTTCTGATGGGCATGTTCTGGCACGACCTCCACCGGAACACCTTCGACGACCCCGCTGACGCTCCCCTCATGGCCCTCATCGTGCTGCCCTTCGTCGGTCTACCGCTCGCTCTCGCAGGAGGCCTGCTCGCTGCCGTGCTCTGGAATCGGGTCGACCGGCGCCGCGTGCCCGTGTTGACGAATCAATGACCGAGCCCGACAGGAACGACTCGGCGGCAGGCTTGGCCGGTGACGATCAGTCGATGCGAGCCCTCGCGCAGCAGATCATCGCCGGCGACGGACTATCGACTTCGACCACGAGCAGCGGACTCTCGCCGTGGGCGACGTTCGGTACCACCCAGGCAACGGTACGTGCACCGGGGCTCGGCAAAGCCGACCGTGAGTCCCGCCACCCGCCGCTGACGCTGTCGCGCCCGCTGTAACCTCGCTGCAGCCGAGCGTCGAGCCCGGCTGATCGCGGCGGTTGGTGGCCACCATGGGCAAGGTTCACGACAACCCGTGGACTCGACATCCGCACGCGGCGCGCGCGATCGCGTGGGCCGGAGCTGTCGTCGCCGGCGCGGTGTTCCTGACCATCCGTGCGGATCTGGCCCGTACCGGCCCAGACGATGTGCCGCGCGGCATCGC
Organism: uncultured Iamiaceae bacterium; assembly: GCA_964648005.1. GTDB lineage: Bacteria > Actinomycetota > Acidimicrobiia > Acidimicrobiales > Acidimicrobilacustridaceae > JAGQTE01. The sequence goes on along the minus strand of CAZYKR010000071.1, from coordinate 15,269 downwards.
TGCGACCCCAATCTGGGTCGTCATCGGGGCGATGGCGGTGGCGGTGCCCGTGACGCTGATCGCTGCGAACGCGATCGTCGCCTACGCGCGCAACCACCGTCGAGCGTTCACCACCCTCAACCCCGAGGAGCAGCGACGACGCCGTGAGGCGGGCGACCTACTCCGAGGTACGACGGCCGGATCGGCGCCCGCCACCGAATCCGTCCCGCATGGCACAGACGGACCAACCCGGCAGCGGCGCGGTCTGCAACCGCGCGCGGTAGTCGCCCTCGGCCTCGCGACGGCCGTGCTGAGCACCCTGGCCGTGATGTCGTTCAGCGGCCCGACGGCGCCTGCGTATTGGTGCCCGACCGCCGGTGAACCCGATCGTTGGTGCGACGCGTGGATCGGCAAGGTGACGAGCCATGTCCAGGCCGAGCACCGATCGGCCCATCCGCCAAACGCCGTGGTCGCCCCGTTCGCCAGCCAACTCACGGATGCACCAACCGCACCGGTCGAGACGTCGTCGGGCGCGGATACGGGCGATTGCGTCTACGTCGGACGCGCGGGCGACCGGCACGCGTCGCTCGACCAACGTCCCTGGGTGGTGATCAGCACAGCCGACTGTCCGGATGGCGCCGAACTCCTCGGTGTACCCGCATAGCCGATGTCGCCGCTACGGAACCGAAGTGCCCCACGGCCGTCCGGCCTCGGTCAGCGCGTCGCGATGCCCTCGCGATCGCCGAGGAGCGGGCATGACTGGGCCAGAGCGATCAGTCCGACCAGGCAGCCGACGACGATGAGCAAGAACGCGCTGTTCGCCCCGAGCACCATCTCGGCCTCGGCGCGCCACGCGTACATGCCGTAGGACGCCAAGCCCATCAGGCCGAGGGTCGTCAACCACATCCACGCCATGACGAGACGCCGAGCCGTCCGCCTCGATCGTGAAGGCGCATCGCCCGAATCGAGCGGGTGCGCGACCGCCGTGCGCCGAAGGCAGGGCCACACGGTCGCAGTCCACACGATCATTGGCACGATCAATCCGTACACCACGACCCCGATGACCCCGACCATGAAGCCCTGTCCGGTTCCCGGTGTGGTCCCGATGCTCAACATGTCGCGCATCCGACCTGGGTTCGCCTGTTCATAGGCGATCGCATCAGCGAACGTCGAGAGCAACCACGGGCGCAACCCGACGATCAGCACCAGAGCAGTCAGCAGCCCGCCGGCGGCGATCCAGGTGAGCTGCCGGGGACAACGGGGCGCCGGATGCGTCGGCATGACGGTGGCGCCTGCGTCTGGCGATGCCATACCCGAGGTTGGTAGCTGCCGTCGGCGCACGAGGTCGTCGGGCCAACCCCCGGGTGCGTTTGACGGCCCGGTTTCGCCACGGGACTGACCGGCCGCCATCGGCGCCCCACCGCTCGGAGGCTCTCCGCGCGCACCCACGGAGCCGACTGAAGAGAGGTCAACGCCCGATCACGCCGCGTTCCGCCCGCGACTGGGCTAACGCGGCGTACCCTCGTGGCGTGCTGTGGCTGATCCTTCTCGCTCCCTTGGCCATCGTCCTGATCGCCACGGCGCTGCTTGAACGTCGCACGAGGCGGTCCCGCCTCCCGGTCGACCTCCGCCATAACAGCGTAGGACTCGACGACAGGGCGTTGAACGAGGCGGCCGCCGCAGTCGTCTATGACCGCTTCAGCTCCCCGGGTGGCTACGGCGGCCCCTGACCGAATCGACGCCAGCAGGTCGCCCCTCGCACGCTCACCGGTGGCCAACACCTTGACTACGGTCGTGTCAGCCGTGTGGGGGTGGACGTGGAGATGACGAGCGCACCAGCGCCAACCAAACGCCGGGCGTCGCGTGTGGCGATCGTCGCAGCCGTCCTCTTCCTGGTGGCCGCATTCGGTTGCTTCGCCCGGATCGTGTTCACCGCCGGAAGCGCCACTGTGGCCATGATGAGCCTTCAGTCCTTCGCTATCCCAGGCGAGGCGACCGTCGACATCAACGAGCCCGGCGTGTACGCCATCTTCGAGGAGACCGGCTCGAGGTCCCTGCGCGGTCCGGTGCAGGTGACGCGCAACGGCTTCACACGTCTCGACCCCGATGACGTCACGGTCACAGGGCCCGACGGAACTCGCATCGCCACCATGCCCGTCTCTGGAAGCGAGACGCTGACCCGCGACGAGACGATCTTCACGGCGAGTGTGGAGTTCCGAGCGCCAAGCGTAGGGACCTACAAAATCGATGTCGCCGGCGCAGGCCGCAGCACGGCCGTCGTAGGCCGAGAGCTCGCCGATCAGTTCTCGCCGCTCCTGCCGTGGCTGCTAGCGATGTTCGTGTGCGGCGGCGGCTTCTTGATCGCGTCAATCGCGGTCATCATCAGCGCAGTGCGGGCGTCTCGGGCGAACCGAACCCTGAACCCGCCGGGCTGGGCTCCACCGCGCACGCCGCCGCCGGGCCCACCGCCACCGGGCGCGGCGCCGCCGTGGCCGGGAACGGCTTCGCCGCCGACTCAGCGTTTGCAGTAGGGGCAGACGTCGTAGAGCTCGCCGTAGCTCAACCCGCATCGGGGACAGCGAGTCCGCGTCGTTCCTCGGACCTTCAGCAAGACCCACAGGACAGTGCCGAGCGCGCACGACAGCACGACGGCAATCCCGAGCACCCACAGCACGCCCGTCGTGTCCATCGACCACCTCCGCCGCCAGCATGCACCCTACCTGCGAGCTCCCAGGGGCCTCGTCGGCTCCACCCCCATGACAGCATCTCCGTCGACGCCGCCCATAGCGTCGGGAACCGACCGGCAGGCACCAACGTCGAATCGGCCATGATCCGACCCCGACCGATCGGCCGTCTCCTCGCCACCGGGGCCTTCGCCACCGGGCTGGTTGCGTTAGCAGGGTGCGCCTCGACATCGCAGCTCGACACCGCATCGGCGCCGGGCCCGGCGGGTACCGCACCGACGACCCTCGCCACGGCGCCCTCGACCACGCCAACGATGTCCTCGCCGGGCACGGTCCCGGAGCCAACGTCGACCGCCACGGTCCCCGACGGTGACACCATCCCCGTCACGACCATGCGCACCGACGGGGGCAAGGTGCGCCTACCGCTGGGCCAGGCTGTCGTCGTCGACGCGGACGGCTCGACACTCGAGCTCGTGTCGATCGACGAGGACTCGCGCTGCCCGGAGGACGTCACGTGTGTCTGGGAAGGCGACCTGCGCGTCACCGTGGCCTACACCGCTGCGACCCCGGACGTGGCCGAGCCGACGAACCTGGAACTCACGTGGGTGTACCACGCCGAACCGACGACGACGCCCGACGGGCGTTTCCTGATCGGACTCCAGGACCTGGACGACGGCGCGTCGACGTCTACCCCGATGGCGATCGTGACGATCACCGAGGCCTGATCGTCACAGACCGGTCGACCGCCGCCGCCCGTCAGCTGAAGGCGGGCAGCACCTCGGCGGCGAAGCGCTCCAGCCCGTCGCGGTCGAACGGGGAGCGCATGGCCAGGATCACCCACTCGGCGCCGGCGTCGACGTACGCCCCGACCCGGTCGATGACCTCCTCGGTCGACCCGGTGAGCACCCCCGGTCGCACGAACTCGGCGATGGCACCGAACTGGGCCGCCAGCTCCTCCTCGGTGAAGGCCATGCCGACGTTCACGGTGCGGGTCACCTCGGCCGGGTTGCGCCCGACGGCGGCGCAGTGCTCGTCGAGCACCGCCGACTTGCGGGCCCACTCCTCGGGCGACACGAACGGGATGTTCCACCCGTCGGCATGCTCGGCCACGATGCGCAGTGTCACCCGCTCGCCGCCCCCGCCGACCCAGATCGGCAGCCGCTCCTGCACCGGCTTCGGCTCGCACCGGGCGCCGGTCAGCGTCACGTGCTCCCCGGCGAAGTCGGTCACGTCCTGGGTGAGCAGCCCACGGATGCACTGGATCGACTCGCGCAGCAAGGCCAGCCGCTCCCCCGCCGTACCGAACGGGATGCCGTAGTCCCGGTACTCCTGGGCCAGCCACCCGCCGCCGAGCCCCAGCGTCACCCGCCCGTCGGCGAGCTGGTCGAGCGTGGCCATGGCCTTGGCCAGCACCGCCGGGTGCCGGTAGCCCGCCGAGTAGACCAGCGAGCCGCACCGCACCCGGCTCGTCGACGCCGCCAGCGCAGCGTGCGTGACGATCGCCTCGAGGTTGTCCGGGTCGCCGGTGCCGTCGGCGGCGTAGAAGTGATCCCAGATCGAGATCCAGTCGAAGCCGAGCGCCTCGATGCGGGACCACAGTCCCTGCAGCTCGGCGATTGAGGTGCGTTGCAGGCCGGTGTGCACTCCGAAGCGAACGGTCATCCCGGCATTGTGGCGCGTCGGCGGTCGACAGGTTCGGGTCAGCAACCCCTGATGCGCACGTCACGGCAGAGCAACCGCCGCGACACCCGGTCACGCTTGGATGGCGCCGACGCACCACACGGGCGTCGCACGCGAAGGGAGCCCCGCACCATGATCGAGAAGCTCGTTCCTACGCTCGCCCCCGAGGCGAAGCCCTCGCAGAAGGCCACGCGCTACGGCCCCGCCCGCTACGGCGAGCGCAGCTACGGCCACGAACCCATCGGCAAGGGCCGCCCCGGCACCGGCGTGTACTGATCCACCGGTGCTGATCGACCAGTACTGATCCGCCGGTACTGATCCCACCCGGGCCACTTCCCCCCTTGGCCCGAACTGGAGCGCATCCGTCGAGCCGCGCCATAGGCTCGGCGGATGCGCTTCGGGATCAAGACCTCGCCCCAGGAGACGACCTGGGAGGCGATGCTCGCCGTCTGGCAGGAAGCCGACGACATCGAGGTCTTCACCTCCGCCTGGAACTTCGACCACTTCTACCCGATCTTCTCCGACCCGACCGGGCCCTGCCTCGAAGGCTGGACGATGCTGGCGGCCATGGCGCATGCCACCCGCCGCCTGCGGCTCGGCGTGCAGGTCGGCGCCATGCCGTACCGGCATCCGGCGGTACTGGCCAACATGTGCGCCACCATCGACATCATCTCGGGCGGTCGGCTCGAGATCGGGCTGGGTGCCGGTTGGAACGACGAGGAGGCCGACGCCTACGGCATCGAACTGCCGCAGCTCAAGGAGCGCTTCGACCGCTTCGACGAAGGTGTCGAGGTCATCGTGCGCCTCCTGCGCGACACGACGACCACCTTCGAAGGTGACTGGGTCCAGCTCACCGACGCCCGCTGCGAGCCCAAGCCGGTGCAGCGTCCCCACCCGCCGATCGCCATCGGCGGCACCGGTCGGCGCCGCACGCTGCGCACCACCGCGCGGTGGGCCCAGCACTGGAACGCGCTCGTCGGCTCGCCCGAGCAGTGGCGCGAGCTGCGCGACGTGCTCGACGCCCACTGCGCCGACGTCGGGCGCGATCCGGCGGAGATCGAGTCGTCGGTGACCCTGTGGTACGACCCGGCTGCCGGACCGGGGGCGCTCGCCGAGGCGTCCGCCGGCTACGCCGAGGCCGGCGTCGACATCGTCGTCGTGTACCTGCCGATCCCCCACTCGCCCGACGTGCTCGAGCCGATCGCCACGGCCCTCGCACCGCTCACCCAGGAGACCACATGAACGGCATCACGATCGCCATCGGGACGTTCGTGTGGATCGGCATCGCCGCCCTCGTCGTGATGGCGTTCGTCCGCCGACGCAACCGCGGGCCCTGCCCGCACTGCGGCCTGTCCGTCGATGGCGGCCTCGAGACGTGCCCGTACTGCCATGCCTCGCTGCAGTGAGCCGGCCCGTCAGTTGACCTGACGGTCACGTCCCTCCCAGTAGGGCGACCGCAGCTTGTACTTCTGCAACTTGCCCGTGGCGGTGCGGGCGAGCTCGTCGCGGAACTCGATCGACGTCGGGCACTTGTACCCGGCGAGCTTCTCCTTGCAGAAGGCAATCAGGTCCGCCTCGCTGGCCGCGGCACCTGGTGCCAGCACGACGAGCGCCTTGACCGTCTCGCCCCACTTCTCGTCGGGCACGCCGATCACCGCCACCTCGGCGACGGCGGGATGGGAGAAGAGGCGGTCCTCCACCTCGATCGAGCTGACGTTCTCGCCGCCGGAGATGATGACGTCCTTCTTGCGGTCCGAGATCGTCAGGTAGGCGTCGTCGGAGATCGTCCCGCCGTCGCCGGTGTGGAACCACCCGTCGACGATGGCGTCGGCGGTGGCGTCGGGTTGCTCCCAGTACCCCTCGAGCACGTGATTGGTGCGTGCCAGCACCTCGCCGTGCTCGTCGACGCGCAGCGACACGCCGAGCGCCGGCACCCCGGCTCGGCTGAGCGCGGCGGCGCGGTCGTGCGGCGTGAGGTCGTCCAGCTCGGCCCGCCCGCGGTTGACCGTCAGCAGCGGCGACGTCTCGGTCAGGCCGTAGATCTGGATGAACTCCCAGCCGAGCTCGACCTCGACCCGCTCGATCGTGCGCGTCGGCGGCGGCGCACCGGCGACGACGATGCGCGTGCGGCCGGCGCCGGGAATCGGCCCGTCCCAGGCGGCTGCGGCGTCCAGGACGGCGGCGACGACGGCCGGCGCGCCGCACAGCAGCGTCACGCCGTGCTCGTCGATGCGCCGCAGGATCTCGGCCCCGTCGACCTTGCGCAGCACCACCTGGGGCACGCCCATCGCGGTGGTGGCGAAGGGCATGCCCCAGCCGTTGCAGTGGAACATCGGCAGGGTGTGCAGGTAGGTGTCGCGGTCCGAGATGCCGGCGTGCCAGCCGAACACCGTGGCGTTGAGCCACAAGCTGCGGTGCGTCTGCTGCACGCCCTTGGGCCGGGCGGTCGTGCCGCTCGTGTAGTTGATGACGGCGGTGGCGTCCTCGTCGGGCTCCCACGGTTGGGGCTCGACGCCCTCGAGGTACAGGTCGGCGTCGTCCTCGCCGAGGACGAAGGTGTGCGCGCACTCGACGCCGGACAGCTCGTCGGCCAGCTCGGGGTCGACGTACAGCACGCTGGCGCCGCTGTGCTCGACGATGTAGGCCACCTCGTCGGCGTGCAGGCGGAAGTTCACTGGGACATAGACCCGACCGAACCCGCTGACACCCCAGAAGCCGATGAGCAGGCGCGCCGCGTTCTGCGAGACCACGCAGACGCGCTCGCCCTGGCCGACGCCGAGGGCGTCGAGGCGGGCGGCCTGCGCCCGGGCCAGCTCGGCCATGCGCCGGTAGGTCAGCGCGCCGAGCGACGGCGCCGGCTGCTCGGCCTCGTCGACGACACCGATCCGGTCGCCGTACACGAGCTCGGCCCTCGTCAGCTGATCCATGATCGTCAACGGCACGCGCATCGCACGACCCCCCTTCGTTCGTTCCGGTCGCAGAGCGTAGGGGCTGCGTCCAGCTCGCGATGCCGCCGCGCCGGCCGTCCCCTCGATGGCTGAGGGCGTCTCCTACGGTGGACGCCGTGGCGGCCGATCCCCCGGACCCGACGATCCAGGACATGTCCGGCCCGCTGCTGGTGGCCATGGCGCTGGCGGCGGCGGCGGGCTTCCTGGACGCGCACCTGTACCTGTTCGTCGACGCCGTCTTCGTGGCAAACCAGTCGGGCAACGTGGTGCTGCTGGGCATGGGTCTGGGCCAGCGCAACCAGGAGCAGGTGGTGGCCCCCGCCATCTCGATCACCATGTTCATGGTCGGCATCGCCGTGTCGACCTGGGTGCACAACCGCCGGGTCCTGCAACGCCGTCGTCGCCGCCCCGACGCCGTGCTGGGGCTCGAAGCCGTGCTGATCGTGCTGCTCGGCTCCTTCATCTGGATCACCGGCGGCTACGAGGGCAGCCTGCTCGACGCCGCCGCGTACCCGGCACTCGCCGTCGGTGCGTTCGCCATGGGACTCCAGACCATGGTGCTCAAGAAGGTTGGCGACGTCGCCGTCGCCACCACCTACGAGTCCGGCGCCGTCGCCCAGCTCGGCTCCGAGACGGTGCTGGCCTCGACCAGCACCGACCCGTTCGAGCGGGCACGCCGGCACACGACCATCAAGGTGCTGGCGTCGGTGGTCGCCGCCTACACCGGCGGTGCGGCGTTGGCGGCGGCGATGAGCGGTCGGTCCTGGGTGCTGATCCTGCCGGTCCTCGTCTTGGGCGCGCTCGCGCTGCACCTGCGGGTGCACATCGTGCGCACCCACCCGGTCGATGCCGAGGTCGCTCCGCCGGTCCGTTGAACGTCGGGTCGTGCGTGTGCTGACCCGCGTCTGTCGGCGCCCTGACGCATCGCTGACCCCCCGCTGACCGGCAGTCGGTCGGCGACCCGCGACGGACATAGGTCGATCGGATCGTTTGCCCGGCCGAACGGCCTATTCGACTTCAGCACGACCGGCAACCGTCCGTTGCATTGCATGCCAGCAGCTCTCGCCCCGAGAACCGAGGGCTGCGGCCCCCAACACCAGACGCAGTCGCCCCGTCGAGCACGGCCCCAGGACCTGGACCCTCGCCCCAGCTCCTGCGCTCGCCCGGGGCGCCTGCGCGTTTTCGGCTGCGGCGGTGGCGTCAGCCGGCGAGCCGCTCGTTGAACGAGTGCAACGACGGACCGTGGGGGCCGATGGCGATGCGGCTCACGCCGGCGGTGCCGAGGAACATCCGCCAGGTGATGGCGTCTCCCACCCCGAGCGCCCAGGCCACGGCCGCCTTGATCGGTGACACGTGCGACACCACGACGACGTCGCGCTCGGCGGCGTCGGCGACCAGGTCGGCGAGGGCGGCCTCCACCCGCACCCGCAGCGCCGCCAGCGACTCACCTCCCGGCGGAGCGAACGTGGGGTCCGCCCGCCACGTGGCCCACGTGGCGGGCGGCACCTGTGCCAACGGCGTCCCGTCGAGCTCCCCGTAGTCCAGCTCGATCCACGCCCGATCCGGCTCCACCTCGACACCGACTGCAGCGCCGATGGCCTCGGCCGTCGCCATCGTGCGCCGCAGCGGGCTCGACACCACCCGCGCCGGCCGCGTCGGCCCACTGGCGAACGCCGCGGCCAGGGCGGCGGCCTGCCGGCGGCCCTCGTCGTCGAGATGGGGATCGGCATGGCCGAGCAGCAGACCCGAGGCGTTGGCCTCGGTACGGCCGTGGCGAACGAGCACCAACATCTACAGCGACTCCCCCACGATGTCCCGGTTCAGGTGACCGGTGCGCCACAGCAGCTCCCGATTGGCGCGATCGGCCAGGGCGAACGTCCGCCAGCACCACACCAGCGCCGCCACGCCCAACGCCTCGAGCACCACCGTGACCTCGACGCCGTGGCTCAGCTCGGGCAGCGCCACGTCGGGGAACCCGAAGCCGAAGAAGGGCCACCAGAACACCTCGGCGCTCATCCACACGCCGTCGAGCACCAGGTGCACCATCAGTCCGATGACGAGGCTGATCCACCGGCGACGGATCAGGCGGCGGTGCCGGGTCAGCAACATCACCACGAGCATCGCCACGACGCTGAACAGCAGCGTGTGGGCCAGCCTCGGCCCGCCCAACGCCGCGTCGAGCAGCGGGAGGACCGAGCCCAGCATCACCAGGCGGTAGTCGAGCGCGGGGCTGCGGAACACCAGCCAGACCGCGGCGAAGCTCATGCCGACGAACCAGAGCAGCACGAGCGGTCCAGGATCCTCGGGTCAGGTCTCGATGCGGTGCCGATGTGGTGGCGTCGCCGCTCAGCGGACGAGCAGCCGCCCGCACTCGTCGCAGTAGGCGGGCTCGTCGGCGGGCACCCGCTTGATGCGCGCCACCGATGCCGCCGGCAGCGCCAGATGGCAGCCCTGGCAGCTGGCGCCGACGAGGCGCGCCACAGCGATGCCGCCCTGGGACTTGCGCAGACCCTCGTAGAGCTCGATCAGGTCGGCGGAGACGCCCGCCGCCACCTCGGCGCGGGTCGCCTCGACGGCGCTGAGCTCGGCGGCGATCTCGGCCTCGGCCTCGGCGAGCCGACCCTCGAGCGCGGCGCGCTCGGCGGTGAGCGCCGTCGCCTGCTCCTCCAGTTGCGCCGCCTCGGCGTCGAGCGGTTCGGCCAGCTCCATCAGCTCGATCTCTTCGTCCTCGAGGCCACGCTGGCGCCGAGCGAGCGCCTCGAGCTCCTCCTGCAGGGTCATCGCCTCCTTCGGCGAGGTCATGCCCTGCCCGTAGAGCTGCTCGTTGAGTCCCTTGCGCTTCTCCTCGATGCCGGTGACGTGGTCCTCGAGCCGCCGCAGGTCCCGGGCGATCACCTCGCGACGCTCGGCCACCCGTGCCGTCTCGGCGGCGATCGCCTGCGCGGCGCGGGCCTGGTCCTCGAGCTCGGCTCGCTCCGGCAGGCGGGCCGCCTTGTGGCGCAGCTGGTCGGCCGTCGTGTCGAGGTCCTGCAGTTCGAGGAGGGGGTCGAGTCGGCTCACGGTGCTCCTGGCGGTGGATCGGTCGGGGGCGGATCGGTGGGCGGCGGATCGGTCGGAGGCGGCGCGGTCGGTGGGGGCGCAGCTGTCGTCGTCGGTCCACCGCCGCCGCCGTTGGTCGTGGTCGGCGGGCGGGGGGTGGTGTTGGGCGTGTCGGTCGGCGCCGGCTCGTAGTACTCGCCACCCTCGTTCGACGGGGGCAACCGGTTGGCGGTGTCGCGCGGGCCGCTCACGCGCTGGCCGCCGCGCGTGCGGTCACACTCTGCGAAGCCCTGCACCTCACGCTCGTCGTGGTACGCGGCGTTGAACTGCTGCCAGATCCGCGCCGGGTAGAAGCCGCCGAAGTTGGCGATGCCGTCGACGGACGGCAACGGTGCGTTCGAATCGGAGAAGCCCATCCACACTGCCGTGGTGAGGTACGGCGTGAAGCCGACGAACCACACGTCCGAGCCCTTGTCGGTCGTACCGGTCTTGCCCGCCGCCGGCTGGCGGTTGAGGCGTGCCCGGGTGCCGGTACCGCTCTGGACGTTCTCCTCGAGGATCTCCGCCGCCAGGCACGCCGTCTGCGCCGAGAACGCCCGGGTGCCCTCGGGCGTGTGCTGGTAGATCGTCTCGCCCTGGGCGTTCTCGATGCGGTCGATCAGGTACCACGGCTCGCGGATGCCGCCGTTGGGGATGGCGGTGTAGGCCGAGGCCATCTGCATCGGCGGCACCTCGAACGTGCCGAGCGGCAGGGTCAGCTCCGGCGACAGCGGCGTGGTGATGCCGAGGCGCCGGGCCAGATCGATGACGTTCTCCTGTTCGACGATCTCACCGAGCCGCACGAACGCCCCGTTCGACGACGCCGTGGTCACCGAGGTCAAGGTGCCGCCCCGCCCCTGGATGTTGTACGGGTCGGGCGTGCCGCCGGGATTGGGGAACGAGCCGCCGCCGTCGACGTAGTCGTTGGGCACGTTGCCCTGCTCGAGGGCCGTCAGCAGCACGAAGGTCTTGAATGACGAGCCGGTCTGGCGTCCCGGCTCGCGCGTCGCGATGTTGTACTCGAAGTTCTCGAAGCCCGGACCGCCGACCATGACCCGCACGGCGCCGGTGCCGTTCTCGATGCCGACGATCGAGGCCGTGAGGCCGTCGCGGCTCTTGGGCGCGATCTCGTCTCGTGCCGCCAGCGCCGCGTCCTGCGCCTGAGGATCGAGTGTCGTGTACACCTTGAGGCCGCCGCCGTACACCGCGTAGTAACGCTCCTCGGGCGTGCTGCCGATGCCGAACCGTGGGTCGGTGAGCAGCTGCTGGCGCACCTCCTCGGAGAAGTAGTCCTCCGGTGGCGGCGGTTCCTGGCCGTTGCACAGCAGGGCCGGGCTGTCCTCACGACCGCAGCGGTAGCGCGGCACGTCGACCTGCTCGAGGAACTGCACCTCTTCGCGGGTGAGCTCGCCCTCGGCGATCAGGCGCTCGAACGCCCGTGCGCGCGCTTGCTTGGCCGCCTCGGGGTGCAGCGTCGGGTCGTTGGCCTCGGGCTGGGAGATCAGCGCCGCCAGCATCGCCCCCTCGGCCCAACCGAGCTCGGAGACCGGCTTGCCCCAGTAGGTCTCGGCGGCCGCCTGGACGCCGTAGGCACCGGAGCCGAAGTAGACGGCGTTGAGGTACTTCTCGAGGATCTCGTCCTTGGAGAGCTGCTTCTCGAGCTGCAGCGCCAGTGCGATCTCACGGGACTTGCGGTCGAAGTCCTGGTCGGCGGTGAGCAGCGTGTTCTTCACCAGCTGCTGGGTGATGGTCGAGCCGCCCTGCTCGATCCCCCCGGCGGACACGTTCTCGACCAGTGCCCGGAACATGCCCCGGATGTTGACGCCGGGGTGGTGGTAGAAGTCGGCGTCCTCGACGGCGAGGATCGATTGCACGACCGGCTCGGGCACGAAGGGCAAGGCGATCGGCTGGCGGTTCTCGGCGCCCACGAGCGAGGCGATGGTGGAGCCGTCGCTGGCGTACACGAACGAGCGGATCTTGAAGTCGTCCAGTCGAGAGAGGTCGATCTCCTCGGCGACGGACTCGTTGGCGTGGGTCAACGTGTACGTCTGAGGTGCCATCTGCACGATGGTGAAGGCCAACAACGCGCCGGCGAGCCCTACGAAGAGGGCCAGCTTGGCGATGTTGGCGAGACCGGTGAGCGCACGCACGGCGCCGCCACGTTACTCGGCCCACGTTGCGATCCCGAGTCGCCTACCAGGGCTCCGCCGTCAGACCAGCGGAGGTGTGACCTCCGACCGATTGCGTTACCGGCAGTAACTGTTACCTTTGGTAACCGTGACTGAGGGGGACGCCGCCGGCGCGGGCAGCACCGACACAGCGTCGACCGGGGCGACGGCTCGTGCCGCGACGCGCCAGGCGCAACGCGAGGCTCGCCGGGCCGAGTTGGTCGCCGCCGTCACCGACCTCATCCGGCGCGAGGGTCCGTTCGTGTCGATGGAGCAGATGGCGGCGGCGTGCGGCGTGACCAAGCCCATCCTCTACCGCCACTTCGGCGACCGGGAGGGCCTGGTCGCCGAGCTGGCGCACGTCTTCGTCGACGACCTGCTGGCCATGCTGGCCGAGACGATCACTCCCGGACGCAGCGCGCTCGAGCTGCTCGCCAGCACGACCGACGGCTACCTGGCGATCATCGAGCGCGACCCGGACGTCTACCGATTCATCACGACCAACGTCGGCGCCGGACGCCTCGACCTCATGGCGACGCTGATCATCGAGCAGATCGCCTTCGTGATCGAACGGATCCTCGCCGAACGCGACCTCCCGACCGAGCCGGCACGCACCTGGGCCGCCGGCCTCGTCGGCATGGTGCACTTCGCCGCTGGCCAATGGATCGACGACGACGACGTCTCGCGCGAGGTCGTCGTCGAACGGCTCACGTCGCTGCTGTGGGTCGGCTTCGACGGCCTCGGCATCGGCGACGGCCCGGTGCGCGACCCGTCCAGCCCCCTCGACACGACCTCCCCGACCACCCCCAACCCGACCAACCCGACGACGACCACCCCGACCTAGCTTCCAAGGAGCACCCCGACATGGCCATCCTCGACGTGCACGGCGACGTCTACACCAAGTTCACCTGGGACTACGTCCAGGCGAACCCGCAGCTCGTGAAGCTGTACGAGAAGGGCAAGGTGTCGCAGTGGAACGCCACCACCGACATCGACTGGGTGCCCGAGGTGAACTTCGGCGAGATGGACCCCGATATCACCCCCGAGGAGCGGGCGATGACCGACGGCTTCATGGGCTTCGACCTGCCCGAGTCGCCGTTCTACGGCATGGACGAGGCCGAGCGGTCCCGGCTCGGCTGGGAGATGCAGTCGTGGATGGTGAGCCAGTTCATGCACGGTGAGCAGGGGGCCCTCGTCGCCACGGCCCGCCTCGTCGAGACCGTGCCGGGCATCGACTCGAAGTACTACGCCGCCAATCAGGTGGCGGACGAGGCCCGCCACGTCGAGGCCTACGCCAAGTACCTCAACGAGAAGCTCGGCACCGAGCACGTCTACCCGATCTCCAAGCCGCTCGAGTCGCTGCTGGTCGACATCATGACCGAGTCGCGTTGGGACATCACCTACCTCGGCATGCAGATCATGGTCGAGGGCCTGGCGCTCGCCGCCTTCGGCATGGGCAATGCGCTGTTCCGCGATCCGGTCATCAAGCAGATCACCGACTACGTGATGCGCGACGAGGCGCGCCACGTCGCATTCGGCGTCCTGGCGCTCAAGGAGGTCGTGCCGCAGCTGACCCAGGCCGAGCTCGACGACCGCGAGGAGTTCCTGCTCGAGGCCATCGACCTCATGTACCGCCGCTTCCTGCTCGAGCAGGTGTGGGAGCGCGTCGGCGTCGACGTCGAGCAGGGCAAGGCCTTCGCCGAGTCGAACCCGCTGATGATCATCTTCCGTCAGGTGCTGTTCTCCAAGATCGTGCCGAACATCAACAAGCTCGGCCTGATGACCCCGAACGTGCGGCAGCGCTTCGTCGACCTCCAGGTCATCCAGTGGGAGAACTACGAGGACACCGCCTCGGAGGAGCTCGCCGCCGAGATGCTGCTCGGCTGAGTGCCGACACGCGGGGTATCCGCGATCGGACCGTGCGCGGTCCCTACCCTCAGTGACCGGTGAAGCGGGCGGAGCCGCACACGAAGGACACCGGTCGATGAAGCAGAGGCTCGGGCAACCAGTCGAGTTCGGACAGGTGCGCATCGCGCCCACGGTCGAGCTTGCCGGCCTTACCGAGCTCGCAGGCCTCGCCACGAACGACGAGCGCCTCGAGGCGATCGTCCGCATCGCGCATGCCGTGCGGGCGGACGACGAGGCACGTGCCCATCTGGCGCGCCTGCGCGCCGGGGACGTGGGCGAGGCACCCCTGCCCCAACGGGCGCACTGAGCTCGACCGCGCCCCACCCGAACCCGAACCCGAAAGAGAACCCCGTGGCACATCGGCCCCAGCCCGACCCCAAGACGCTCGAAGAGGTCCATCACCTCCTCAAGACCACGCAGTTCGCCTCCATCGACGACCTGCTCGACCGGGGCGAGGTCGCCCCGCTCACCGATGCGCTCGACACCGGCCAGGCCGCGGAGCTCGCCACCGGGGACAGCACCGGGCTGGCCCCGCTGCCGAAGCGCCGCTGATCACCGCCCCGAGGAACCGACCGTGGAAAACGCCGAGGTCACCGATCGCATCGACACGCCGGCCGCCCCCGTCGCCGACGGTGTCGTCGTGCGCGTGGCGCCGACGACGAACCCGCTGCTGGCGATGAGCGACGCCGAACGCATGCGCCTGTTCATCCGGGTGCTGTGCGAGCTCGTCGCCTACGAACCACCCGAGACCTGACCCGCAGCCGCCCGCGGGCCCGCGCGGTGGGCGCAGGCCAGCGGCCGTCATTCCTCTGACTCTGAGAAGA
>CAZYKR010000070.1:0-16823 GCA_964648005.1 uncultured Iamiaceae bacterium | reverse complement strand
AGCGTCAGCGGCGTGGGCGGCGACCGCGCGATGCAGCACGTTCTCGCTCGGCGCGCAGCGCCTCGATCTCGTCGAGTTCGTCGACGTAGCCGAGCCAACGTTCCAGGCGGTCGGCGTCGACGTCGCCGGCAGCGACCGCAGCGCGCAGCGCGCACCCCGGTTCCCCTTGATGCTCGCAGTCGTTGAAGCGGCAGGTGTCGGCGAGGTCCTCGAGATCCTCGAACAGCCGGGCGATTCCGGCGTTCGACTCCCACAACCCCACCGCCCGCAGCCCGGGGGTGTCGATCAGCACGCCACCGCCGGGCACCCCGAACAGATCGCGCGTGGTCGTCGTGTGGCGTCCTTTGGCGTCGCCCGATCGCACCCGGCCGACCTCGGTCGTGTCCCACGCCACCAGGGCGTTGACCAACGAGCTCTTGCCGGCACCGGACTCGCCGAGGAGCACAGCGGTGCGATCCGGCCTCAGCCGTTCCGTGATCTGGTCCAGTCCGGCACCGGACGCCGAGGACACGACCACCACGTCGATCGACGGCGACACGCGGCGCGCCACGGCGGCGGCTGCGGCGACCTCGTCCGGGGTCACGACATCCGCCTTGGTCAACACGAAGCACGGCACGGCGCCGGCATCGAGGGCCAGCGCCGCCAGCCGTTCCAACCGTCCGATGCGCAGCGGCCGGTCGAGGCCGTGCACGACGAGCACCTCGTCCACGTCGGCGGCCAGCGCCTGTTCGGCACGGCCGAGGGCGTCGGCTCGGGTGATCTGCGACCATCGGTCGAGCACGGCGACCAGGGGTGGCTCGTCGACGTCGGGACCGAGCAGGACCCAGTCACCTGTCGTCGGTCGGGCCAGTGGATCGTCTCGGATCTCGGCGGGCAGCGTGGCGAGCGGGGCCTGTACCAGGTCGTCGGCGCGCTGCACGACGACGTGGGTGTTGTCGACACGCTGCACGCGTCCCGGAACCACCCGTCCCGCCTCCAGGTGCAGGGCGTCCGCGGCGGCGTCGACCAGCGCCGCCACCCGAGCACCCCAGCCGACCGTCGCCAGTGTGCCGACGCCAGCGACGTCGTCGGCGTGCGACGAGTCGGTGTCCCGCGAGTCGGGGAGGTCGGCAACGGGCATGGCGCCATGTTCGCACGGGCGACCGCCCACGACGGCTGCGATACTGCGCGCCATGCCAGCGCTCGAACAGGTCGACCTCCAGGACCGGGTGATCCTGATCACCGGTGCCAACAGCGGCATCGGCAAGGAGGCCGCCGTGACCCTGGCGTCGTGGGGGGCGACCGTGGTGATGGGGGCGCGTTCGGAGCTGCGCGGCGGCCCGGCACGTGCGGAGGTGCAGCGCCGGTCGGGGAGCGGACGTGTCGAGCTGGTCCCGCTCGACCTTGGGAGCTTCGACAGCATCCACGCCGCCGCTGACGAGGTGCTCGCCCGCCACGATCGGCTCGACGTGCTGATCAACAACGCCGGCGCCGTGCTGTCACGGCGAGCCGTGACCCGGGAGGGGTTCGAGGCGACCCTCGGTGTGAACCACATCGGCCACCAGCTGTTGACCGACCTGCTCCTCGAGCGATTGACGGCGACGGCCGCCACGGTCGGCGAACCGAGCCGGGTCGTCACCGTGGCATCGCTGGCGCATCGCACCGGCAAGCTGCGCCTCGACGATCTGCTCTTCGAGCACCGTGCCTACAACGGGTCCGTCGCCTACGCGCAGTCGAAGCTGGCCAACGTGCTGTTCGCCTTGGAGCTGGCTCGGCGCAATGACCCGACCCTGCTCACGTCGAACTGCCTGCACCCGGGGGCGGTGCGCACCGGGTTCGGCGCCGCCGAGGACACGAACGGCCTCGAGCGGGCGGCGATGGTCGTCGGCCGTCCGTTCATGATCACGCCGCGGTGGGGCTCACGGCCGATCGTGTACCTGGCGTCGGCACCAACGATGCGGAGTGTGACCGGCGCCTATGTCGTCGGCGGGTGGCCCGGTCGCAGCGCCACGCACAAGCCCTCGCATGCGGCCCGGGATCCCCGGCTCGCAGCCCAGCTGTGGGACCGGACCGAGGCGCTGATCGCCGAGGGCGAGGCTCGGCGGACGGGCACGCCGCCGTCGGACTGAACGACACGGGACCGGAGCGCCTCGGTGCCCGAGCCGGCAGCTGATCGAGCCGGCAGATTCGGTGCGTTGTTGACGGAATCTGCCGGGTCGATTCGGCGACGGTCCTGGATGTCGACGGTCGTGGGCTGTCGACGATTGCCGTTCAGGAGGTTGCCGGCACGGCGATCCACACGGCGCGGCTGCGGCCCAGCTCCCGGCCGTCAGCATCGGTGAGCACGACGCCGGTGATGTGCTTGCGTCCCTCGCTGGCGATGCGCCAGCTGGTCAGGACGTACTGCTGGCCGACCTGGACGGTGCCGACATGCGATGCCGTGATCGTGCCCAGCAGCACGGCGGTCTCGTCGGCGCCGAACACCGACACGGCCTGACCGCCGGGGCAGTCGAGCGCGGCGTAGACGATCTCGGGGCGCACGGTGCCGTCGGGTCCGGCCAGCGATGCGTCGGGCGTCCAGACCGTGGCGAAGATGTCGTCGCGGTCGGCCACCGTCCCCGCGAACAGGCGAAGACCGTCGCCGGGCTCACGCCCGGGTCCGCAGGCGAAGCAGGTGGGGAACGGGTGTTGGTCGGCGTCGAACGGCGTCGTGGCGTTGCACGCTTCGAGCAGGGTTGCGGGGACCGGCGGATCGAGTTCGACGGCGTCCACCCGGCGTCCCTCGGCGACGACGACCGGTTCGGTGCCGGTGCGGTCGACGAGGCGGGTGACGTCGCCGTCGCGCTCGACGGTGAGGGCGACCTCGAGGGGCGGCGGCACCCGTAGACGGATCTCGACGGCGTCGCCGGTGCCGATGCCCATCGCCTGGGCCAGTGCTCCGGCCGTGTAGCCGCCGTTGCCGGAGGTCGGTGGGCCGCAGTACCGGGAGTCGATCGTCACCGTGTCGGACATGGCGCGCAGTCTCCCACGACGCCGCGTCCCGCCGCCGTCCGCACCGTGCCGCGGCGTCGGCTCCGATTCGGTACCGATTCGGTGCCGAGCGTGCCGCGTGATGCCGACGTGGCTTGTCGGGGTACCGGTCTGGCGGCGGCCGACGGGTAGGCTCGCCCGCCGTGGCGACCTCCAAGAAGAAGAAGCGCCAGCAGGCGCAGGCCCGGGCGAAGCACCGCGCCCAGGTCGAGAAGCGGCGCGAGCACACCAAGCCGGCGCCGCTGCCCAAGGTCGGCACCCCCGAAGACGACGCCTACCGGCTCAAGCGCAGCCGCGAGGACGTGGTGAATTTCGGCATGTCGTCGGCCCGCAAGGGTGCGGTCAATTGGGTGATCGTGATCGTGGTCGTCGCCCTGCTGATCGCCGGCGCGGTGGCGTTGATCATCGCCTCTGCGTGATCTGATCACCGACAACTCACCGAGGGCGGTCGCTTGACAGCTCTCCGACAGCGACGGACGATGTCCCCGGGTTGCCGCGGCTGGTTGCGGCTAGGAGTAGGGACAAGCACCGTGGGGGATGAACCTCGCCTGTGGAGCGCGCGTGTGTCTGCGGGCGAAGGGAGTCCGCAGGGTGTGGCATGTCACATCAGCAGAATTGCCGCCGTCTTCGACGCGGCGCCGATCGGCGTGGGCGTCTGGTCGGTGCGCGGCGAGCTGCTGCACGCGAACCCGGTCCTCGCCGACCTGCTGGGCAGCGATGCGGCGTCGGTGCGGGGCCGTGTGTTCGAGGAGCACCTGCGCGCCGACGACGTACCGGGCGTCCGCCGCATGGTCGGCGACCTGTGGGACGGCACGCGCAACAGCTTCGAGTGCGACGTGCGATGCGTCGCCCCCGGCGGCGGTGACCTGTGGGTGCGCGCCTACGTCACGCCGGTCTACGGCCCAGCCGGCGGGCCCGAGTACCTCATCTCACAGATCTTCAGCTTCAGCCGCCCCGGCGCCGAGGAGACGGCGACCGCCCGACTGGCGCACGAGCCGCCGGTGATGCTGTGGCTGGCCGACGAGCGTGGCATCCCGCGCGTCGGCAACCGCACCACGTTCGAGTTCCTCGGCCTGCCGCCGAGCTCGGGCGAGCTGCGGCGCGCCCTGTTCGAGTACATCGATCACGACGACGTCGACCCGGTGCGCGCCGAGGTGCGACGGGCGATCGACGCCCACCAGCCGTGGACCTTCACCGCCCGGTCTCGCCGAGCCGACGACACGTGGCGGTGGATGCGGCACGACGCTCGGCCGTTGCACGCCGCCGACGGGACCTGCATCGGCTTTGCCGGCGTGTCCGTGGACGTCACCGACGACCAGGAGCGTCGACGGGAGCTGGAGGAGGTCCAGCGGCTCTTCTCGAGCGTCACCGACGCCGGTCCGATCGCCGTGCTGCGCACCGATCGTGTCGGCAACGTCACCTACGCCAACGGCCGCTGGGCCGAGATCCTCGACGACCCGGCGACCCGCCTGCGCCAGACGAGCTGGCAGTCGATCCTCGTCCCCGAGCACGTCGACGAGCTCGTCCGTCGTTCGGCGCAGGCTGTGCGCGTCGGCCGGCCGTTCGTCATGCGGGTGCAGGCGGTGGAGCCCCTCACCGGCGGCGGCGGTCCGGCGCGCCACTGGGGTGAGCTGCGCGTGGCGCCGGTCTACGACGACGACGGCCGCCACGACGGGTTCGTCGCCACGCTCACCGACATCTCCGCCGAGGTGGCCGCCGACCGCCGCGCCGACCGCTTGGCGGCCGTGCTCGACGCCGGCTCGGACTATCTCGTGATTGTCGACGGTGACGGCGTCATCTCCCATGTCAACGACGCGGCGCGCGCCCAACTCGGCGTCCGGCCGGCCGACGAGGGTGCGCGCGACGCCGACTCGACGACCTCGGGCGGCCGGCGGCACCTGCGCGACGTGCTCGACCACGACGCCGTCGACGTGCTCGAGGCGACGGTGCTCCCCACCTTGGCGCACGACCGCATCTGGCGCGGCGAGCTGGTGCTGCGCGATCACGCCGGCGGCCAGATCGCGGTCTCGGCGCTCGTGCTGGCGCAAGGCGACGAGCGCGCACCGCTCGAGTCCGTGGCGATCGTGGCCCGTGACATCTCGGACCTCAAGGATGTCGAGCACCGCATGCGCGAGCTCGCCACGCACGACTACCTGACCGGGCTGCCGAACCGGATCCTGCTCTATGACCGGATCGAGCAGGCGCTGGCACGGCAGCGTCGTCGCGGCGGGCCGGTGGCGTTGCTGTACCTCGACCTCGACGACTTCAAGCCGGTGAACGACAGCCTGGGTCACCACGTCGGCGATGCCGTGCTGGTGGTGATCGCCGACCGGATCAGCGCATCCCTGCGCGGGGCGGACACGGCGGCGCGCCTCGGGGGCGACGAGTTCGCCGTGCTGGTCGAGGGCATCGGCGACGACGACGGACTCGACCAGGTGGCGCGCCGGCTGATCGACGCCATCGGTGCCCCGGTCGAGGTCGACGGGCGCATCATCCGCACGGGCGTCTCGATCGGCATCGCGCTGGCCGTGGGCCGTCGCGACGACGGGTCCGGCGGGCGCGATGGGCGCCATGGGCATGACGACGACGGGGAGCATGGGGTCGACCGCGACTTGGACGTCGACCACCTCGTCGTTGCCGCCGACCGGGCGATGTATGCCGCCAAAGCCGCCGGCGGCGGTTGCTGGCGACGCAGCTGATCCCGGTCCGGCGGGACGCGTCCCCGAGCTCAGCGGGGCGTGAGCACGTGATGGCCGGGCTCGATGCGGGTGTCGATGCCACCGAACACCACGTCCGCCTCGATGGGCGTGTCGATCTCGAGCTTGTCCGACGCCGCCTGCACCGTCACCAGCCCCGACGGCGTCGGGACCGTGCCATGGGCATACGCCAGGTCGCCGAGCGTCGGCGCGATGCGCGCCCGGGCGAACCCGGGCACCGCCGGCGTCACGCCGAGCGTGTACTGCATGAGGTCCCGGGTAGGCGTGGCACTCCAGCCGTGGCAGTGGCTCCCCCCGAACCACACCTCCGACAGCGTGGTCGCCGACCGCTCCAGGAGCGGCGCCCAGTCGCGGATGAGCTCGGGCAGCAGGTCCGCCCGGTCCGCCTGCGCCACCGCATCGTGCACGACGTACCGGAAGAACGGCTGGGCCGCCACGATCTGGTGCTCCACGTCCCACCACGGGTCGGGCGGACCGTTGACGAGGTACAGCGATCCCGCGTACATGTCGCCGACGCGGCCCGGCAGCGCCTCCTCGCCGGGCACGAGCCACGAGGCGTGCACCAGTCGGTCCGACGCGCAGATGCGCTCGATCAGCTCGTCGTCGCGCACGCCACGTGTCAGACGGGCGACGATGGCGGCGGCATTGGTGTGCTGGCTGACCGGCGCCTGGCGCACGCCGTCGACGATGTGGTCGACGTACAGGCCGCGCTCGGGGTCGAAGAAGACTTGGAACGCCTTGCGCAGCCGGACCCACCGCTGGGCTGCCCACTCGGCGCGACCCTTGTCGCCGAGCAGCTCGGCGAGCTGGCGCACGTCGCGCAGCGCCCGCCCGTACAGGGCGTTGAGGGCGCCCGACGAGCCCGCCGTCGACACGGCGCTCCAGTCGATGAGGATCCAGCCGGTCACGTCGTGCAGCAGCCCGTCCGGGCCCTCGTAGTCACCGAACCAGTGCAGGATGCGTTCGGCCACGGGGAGCAAGCGGCGCGCCAGGTCGACGTCGCCGGTGTAGCGGACGAGGTTGGCGGCGGCATGGATCCAGTGCAGCGACCAGTCCGGGATGTAGGCCGTGTCGGCGGCGGCGAGGTCTCCGGCGGCGGCCATCGGCAGCATCCCGTCCGGGCGTGCCGCCGCGGCCAACGCCACGTTGCGATGCGCCAGGGTCCAATCGGCGTTGGTGGTGAGGTCGACGAGCAGGTGCACGACGGCGTCGCCGGTCCAGGCCCGCTGCTCGCGCGACGGGCAGTCCAGGTAGGCGTCCTGGGCGCACAGGTCGACCGTGCGACGCCCGGCGGCCCAGATCTGGTTGATGGCCTCGTCGTCGCAACGGAACGACGGTCCGGAGGGACGGGGCGCCCGCCGTTCGCGCACCTGCACGGCATCCACGGTCACCGTGCCCTCGCCACGCAGCGACAGCCCGAGGTAGCGCAGCCCCAGGTTGTCGAAGGTCTCGTGGTGATCGTCGTGGCCTCGGGTGACGTAGCGGAAGCCGGCGTGTTGGGGTCCGGCGTCGAGGTGGCCGTCGGCGTCGAGCGCCTCGGCCGCCTTGGCATCGATGCGGGTGCCCGCGGGAGCGGTCACCGACAGCTGCACCGTGCCGGCGGTCTGCTCGCCGAGGTCCAGCACGAGCATCCCGGCGTCGTAGGCCGGCGTGAGCTCCACGGTGAACGGCAGCTCGCGTCGCGGCAGGCGGGCGACCTTGTCGGCGGCGACGAGGTCGGCGCCCACCTGGTCGACCGGATCGTCGAGCGTCGGTGACGTGCGTGCGACGGCGGCACCGACCACGCCGGCGACCGGGCCGTCGGTCACGACCTGCGGGACCGATGCCAGACGCAACGCCCCGTACGGCGTCACCGGCGGTCGCATCCGGCCGTCCCAGCCGAGGTGTCGGGGCTCGAGCTCGGTGGCCGGTTGCCAGCTGGAGTCGTCGAAGCCGACGTCGCGCCAGTCCGGCGGGAGGAGTCGGGCGTCGACCGACTCGGGGGCGATGCCGGTGACGCCCACCGGCTCGAGCTCCTCCCACGCTGCGGAGGCCGTGCAGCGCCACGTGGCGTCGGTGCCCAGCACCTCTCCGCCGAGGTCCACCTCGAGCACGACCATCCCGCCACCGAGGCCGTAGGTCGCCGGCGCGGGCTGCCACCACGGCGTCGCCAGGCCGTAGGCGCGGGCGCAGATGGCGAGCACGTTCGTGCCGGCCTGCACGTGGGGCGCCAGATCGGTGTGGTCGACGAGCAACTGGCGCGGGTCGGACCGGCCGGGTCCACTCGACACCTCGGCGCCGTTGCACCACAGGCGGTAGCGGGCATCGGCGGTGGCCCGCAGCGGCGCCGTCGGCGGCACCTCGTCGAGCTCGAAGGTCTTGCGCAGCAGCACCCAGCCCCGCGCCGCGTCGGCCGGCACCGACGGTTGGGCGCCGTGCCCGAGCGTGAGCGGGGGGGGAGCGCTCCACACCAGCCGAGCGCGCCATGGTCCGGTGAGCGGGCCCGCCACGGGGAGCTCCGATGGTCCGGTCGCAGGCATGGTGCCCACATTCAAGCAACTGCGCCGCATGCCTGCACCCCGACTGCACCGATCGCGCGCCCGCCCGTGTCGGGATCGGGACGTCCCGGCCGCCGGACCTGGGCGCGCTGCTATCGTGCCGGGCGCCAACGCCGTACACGGAGGAACCCGATGGCCGACGACGCGACGAACGAGGCAGTGGTGACCACTCGCCAGCTCGTGAACGAGTACCTCGCCGGAGCCTTCGACGAGGTCGAGGTGGCTGATGGCGTGTGGACGATCCGCTACGGATCGGCCAAGGTCGACATCACGGTTGACGTCTTCGACGAGGACTCCTCGGTGGTGCGCGTCGTGTCACCCGCCGTCACCGGGTGCACCCCCTCGCCCGAGCTGTACAAGTTCATCGCCACCGACGCCCCCAAGCACGCCTTCGGGCACCTCGAGGCGATCGAGCAGGGGGACACGATCACCATCACGTTCGGGCACAGCCTGCTCGGCGACTTCCTCGACGACGCCGAGCTGCGCACGGCGGTCATCGCCGTGGCCTTCACCGCCGACGAGCTGGACGACGACCTCGCCGCCCGCTTCGGTGGCCAGGTGCACGACGCGTCGGGCAACCACGGCTGACACGCGTGTCACGGTGACGGCCGTCACGGCGGCTGCGTAAGGTACGCGGCCGATGGCTGCGTACCGACCCCCCCTTCAGGACATCCGCTTCGTGCTCGACGAGCTCGTCGACCTGGACGAGCTGTGCCAGTTCGAGTCGTTCAACCACGTCGATCCCGACTCGATCCACACGGCGATCGAGGAGTTTGCCCGCTGGACCGCCGAGGTCGTGGCGCCGCTCAACCGCGTCGGGGACCTCGAGGGGGCGGTGCACGACCCCGAGACCAACACGGTCCGGACGGCGCCGGGCTTCGCCGATGCCTACGCCCAGTTCCGCGACGCCGGCTGGGGTGCGGTGCCGTTCGAGGCGGACTACGGCGGCGGCGGGTTCCCCTGGCTGGCGGGCATCGTCATGCAGGAGATCATGAGCGCCGCCAACCTCAGCCTGTCGATGTGCCCGCTGCTCACCCAGGGCGCCATCGACATGTTGATGGCCCACGGGTCGGAGGCCCAGCGCGAGCTGTACGTGCCGCGGATGGTGACGGGGCAGTGGACCGGCACCATGAACCTGACCGAGCCCGAGGCCGGTTCCGACGTCGGCGCCCTGCGCACCAAGGCCGTGCCGCAACCCGACGGCTCCTACCGCATCACGGGCACGAAGATCTTCATCACCTTCGGCGAGCACGACATGGCCGAGAACATCATCCACCTCGTGCTGGCCCGCACGCCGGACGCGCCCCCGGGCACCAAGGGCATCTCGTGCTTCATCGTGCCCAAGTTCCTCGTCGACGACGACGGGAACCTCGGCGAGCGCAACGACGTGGCGTGCGTCTCGATCGAGCACAAGATGGGCGTCAAGGCGTCCCCGACCTGCGTGATGTCGTTCGGCGACGATGGCGGTGCCGTCGGCTACCTGATCGGCAACGAGAACGAGGGCATGCGGTACATGTTCACCATGATGAACAACGCCCGCCTCTCGGTCGGCCTCGAGGGCCTCTCGATCGCGGAGCGTGCCTACCAGGACGCCCTCGAGTACGCGCAGGAGCGCAAGCAGGGCCGGGCCGTCGGCGCTGCCGCCGGGGTGCAGTCGCCGATCATCGAGCACGCCGACGTGCGCCGCATGCTGCTGCTGATGAAGTCGATCATCGAGGCCATGCGGGCGCTGGTGTACACCCAGGCCGAGACGATCGACATGGCCAACCACCACCCCGACCCCGAGCTGCGTCAGTACAAGCAGCTCATGGCCGAGCTGCTGACCCCGGTCGTGAAGGGCTGGTGCACGGACATGGGCGTCGAGGTCACGTCGCTCGCCGTGCAGATCTACGGCGGCATGGGCTACATCGAGGAGTCCGGGGTCCCGCAGCACTATCGCGACGCCCGCATCACGCCGATCTACGAGGGCACCAACGGCATCCAGGCGCTGGACCTCGTCATGCGGAAGCTGCCGCTCAAGGGCGGTGAAGTCGTCACCGAGCACCTGTCGCTCATCGCCATGCTCGACCCGGCGCTGCTGCGCGGCGGCGCCCAGCTGGCGTCGATCCGCTCGAACCTCGCCGAGGCCCTCACGACGCTGGCCGACACCACCCACTGGGTGATGGCCGAGGGCGCGACCGACCCGCGCCAGGCCATGGCCGGCGCCACCCCGTACCTGCGCATGTTCTCGCTGGTCACGGCTGGTGCGCTGATGGCCAAGACGGCGCTGCACGCCGCCGAGCGCCTCGACGCCGGCACCGGTGACGCCGACGCCATGCGGGCCAAGATCGCCACGGCCACGTTCTTCTGCGAGCAGGTGCTGCCGCAGGTGCACGGGTTGGTGGCCCCGGTGCGCGCCGGGCACGACCAGCTCTTCGCCATCGGCGTCGAGCACTTCGCGCACTGAAGGCGCGGCACGGCGGCGCGACCACGAGCCGGTAGCCTCGCTCCTCGTGCTGCACGCGCTGCTGGCGAGCCTGCCGTCACCATCGACGAACACCCTCGGCCCGCTGCCGATCCGCGCCTACGGCGTGATGATCGCCCTCGGCGTCGTGGCGGCCGTCTGGCTGTCGCGCAAGCGCTGGGCGGCCCGCGGCGGCGATCCCGAGGACGTCGTGACCATCGCCTTGTGGGCGGTGCCGGCCGGCCTGATCGGCGCTCGGCTCTACCACGTCGCCACCGACTGGAAGACGTACTTCCCCGACGATCCGTTGGGTGCCCTCGCCATCTGGAAGGGCGGCCTTGGCATCCCCGGTGGGGTGGCGCTCGGCACGATCGTCGGCGTCATCATCGCCCGACGCCTCGGCATCCGCCCCGGCCCGATCTTCGACGCCGTGGCGCCGGCGTTGCCGCTGGCCCAGGCCATCGGACGCTTCGGCAACTGGTTCAACCAGGAGCTGTTCGGGTCGCCGACCGACCTCCCGTGGGGGTTGCAGATCGACCTGGTCAACCGCCCGATCGGGTACGAGCAGTTCGCCACGTTCCACCCGACGTTCCTCTACGAGGCGCTGTGGAACCTCTCGCTCGTCGGGGTGCTCTTGCTCATCGACCAACGACGGATCCTGCGGCCCGGGCGGCTGTTCGCCGTGTACGTCGGCGGCTACTTCCTGGGGCGGCTCTGGGTCGAGGCGCTGCGCATCGACACGGCGTCGACGATCGGGCCGTTCCGCATCAACACCTGGATGAGCCTGGTCGGCATCGGTGCCGCCGTCGCCTTCCTGCTCATCGGAGGCCTGCGTCGTCGCCCCGATGACTCCGACGCGCCGTACCACGAGGGGTTCGGTCCGGCAGCCGCCGAGGCCGGCGCCGATGCCGACGGTGCCGAGCCCGACGGGGGCGCTCAGGTCGAGGCGTCGTCGCTGGCGTCGGCGGGCGATCCGCCACGCCGTGACGGCAGCGGCCGGCTCGAGCGTGACAGCGGTGGCGAGGTGTCCGACACGTAGGGCGGCTCGATGCCGGGGTTGGCCGTGTAGCGGCCGGTGCCGTCGATGCCGCCGCTGCGACCGGCCAGCTCGTGCAGGTGGCTGACGCCACGGGCGACCATGTCGAGCCGGTTGTGCGGGTGATAGCGCGACAGCTCGCGCGGCGGGCGCGGCGGGGGGAACTCGATCAGCTCGCGCATGTCGTAGGCGATGCTGTAGAGCACGGTGCGCTCGAAGACCTTGGGATGGCTGAACAGCTCCGGGTAGTCCTCGGCGAGCCAGTAGGGGACCGGCTCGTAGTCCTCGGCGCGGGTCAGGTGCTCGTAGTCCTCGGCCACGTGCAGGAACGGGTAGGCCGAGAAGCGCAGCAGCACGTCGAGGTCGAGATCGGGTGGCCCGGGCCGGGCGTACTCGAAGTCGAGCAGCGCCGTGATCCGGTCGGTGTCCCACAGCACGTTCTCGAAGTGCAGGTCGCCGTGGACGAGCGTCGTGATGTTGAACGGCTCGATGGTGTCGGCGGTCTCCTGCACCATCAGCTGCAGGTCGGCCATCAGACCGCGATCGACGTGGGGCAGCCCCCGTGCCGTCTCGAAGGCGCCGACGAGGGGCTCGACCGTGGAGAACCGGTGGCCGTCGAGCAGCTGCGGCACGGCGATGTCGGGCAGGTCGGCCGGCGCCTCGACCAGGTGCAGGTTGCGCAGGATCACCGCCAGCTGGCGGACCGCCTCGCGCCGCTCGTCGAGGCTCATGCTCGGCCACAGGCGCGACAGCACGTTGCCGGGCTGGCGGCGGACGATCAGCCAGTCGGCGCCGAGCTGACCGCCGTAGCCGACGATCTCGGGGTAGTTGACGGCCGCCGGCAGCAGCGGCCCGAAGGTCGCCTCACGGTGCAGCCGTTGGTTGGGCTGGCGGTTCACCCGGATGACGTACTCGGGTGACAGCCACACCTCGTTCGTCACGCTCGAGGCGCGCTCGAGCGGCATGCGGAAGTCGAGGCCGGCCTCCTCGAGGGCCTTGCGAGCGCGCGCCATGGCGAACGTGTCGCTCACTGTCCTCCAACCCCGTGTACATCCATCGTGTGGTTGGCCAGCTCGCCCCGACACCGGTGGATGTCCACCGCGGCTGCCGACCAGGCACTCAGTGTTGCAGCTTCGCGGGGGGCAAGGTGACCTCGGCGGCGATCGGGTCAGCCGTCCCAGACCATCCGGTGGTCGTCACCGGCGGCATCGTCGAGCAGGAACGCCGGGTCGCGCTTGTCGATGTGGCCGATCAGCGCGTGGTACGTGCCGTAGCCGACGAGCCGCTGGAGGCGCCGATCGAACGTGCGCGCCAGGTCCCGTGGGATGCCCAGCTGCTGGTTCTCCTGCTGGCGGATGTAGCCGGCGCAGTAGTTCATCGCCAGCCCCAGGCGGGCGCCGTCGGTGGTGTTGGGGCCGCCGCCATGCCACAGGCTTCCGTGCCAGATCAGCACGGATCCCCGCCGCATCTCGGCGGCGATGGCGTCCGGATGGTCGCCGAAGAGGTCGGGGTCACCGTCGGCGAGGTGGGAGCCCGGCACGATGCGGGTGGCACCATTGGCCTCGGTGAAGTCGCTCAACGCCCACATCGAGTTGCACACCACCGGCGGATGGGGCTTGGGCAGGGGGATCAACTGGTCGTCGGCATGCATCGGCTGCGGGGTCTCGCCCGGTTGGATGTCGATGGACGACAGCGACGAGATCAGGCAGCCACGATCGAGCACGCCTTCGACGATCGGCAGCACCGACGGGTGCACCGGCACGCGCTGGAACACCTGGCCGTGGACGAGGAGGTTGTAGATGCGCAGCGTCCGGTCGCCTTCGAACGCGTTCGGTGCGCCCGTGACGTCGAGGTCGTGCTCCAGGCGGTGCACCGTGGCCTCGAGCTCGTCGACGAGCGCCGGTTCGATGGCGTCCTCGACGATCGTGTAGCCGTCCGTGGCGATGCGGTCCAGGTGCTCGTGCACCGAGATCGTCGTGGTCACGTCAACCTCCCCCAGGTCGTCGTCGCGCCGGTCGGGTCCCGAGTCGTCGGGTGCCCCGCCGCCGGGCTGGCGCCACTGTAGGACGCGTGCGCCTACGATCTGCGCCCGATGGTGGCTGAGCTTGCGGTCGACGCCGCGCCCCGAACCCGGGCGCGGCCCCAATGGATCCACGGCCCGTGGCTGGATGCCGTGGTGGCGCTGTGCTGGGTGCCGTTCGTCGTCGGCGCCCTGTGGGTCGAGGCGGTGGCGCCGAGCGCGCTGGACGCCTACGCCACGGCGGTGTTCCTGCTGTCGTTCGCCCACCAGCCGCTCACGGTGGCGCTGGTCTACGGCGACAAGGAGCGGTTCGCGCTGCGCCGGGCCATCTTCACGTGGAGCCCGATCGTGTTCATCCTCGCCACGTTCGTCGGGGTGCAGGTCAGCTTCGTGCTCGTGGCGGTCATCGGCGGCCTCTGGAACGCCGAGCACACCTTGATGCAGCGGTACGGCCTCACCCGCATCTACGGCCGCAAGGCCGGCCAGGAGGAGGGTCGCCTCGAGCTGTGGATGCTCTTCTCATGGCTGGGCCTGGCGCTGATCTGGGTGGCAGCGGACCCGACGACGCCCGATCGCGCCGCCGGGCTGGCGGCCCTCGGACGCAACAACTCCGAGGCGATCTCGGTGCTGACGACGCTGCGCGGCGCGGCGACGTGGCTGGTGCTGCCGGCCCTGGCCCTGGCGGCCGGGCTGTTCGCCACCTGGATCGTGCGCGAAGGGCGCCGCGGTGCGGCGGCGAACCCGGCGAAGTGGCTCTACGTCGGATCGACGGCGCTGCTGTTCGGCGTGATCCTGGTGGCGCCGCTCGCCGGCCTGCTCGGCTACGTCGGCGCCCACGCCCTCGAGTACTTCGTCGTCGTGCACCACTCGATGGGCCGTCGCTACGTGAGCGCCGAGGCAGACGGCGGGGCCGTGCTGGGCCGTGCCGTGCGCGCCCGCCCGGGTCGGGTCGGGTTCTTCGTGGTGTACGTGGGGATCATCATCGGGATCGTCACCCTGCTGGAGCGGGCCGGGTCGCCGGTGCTGTACGGCGTCGTGTTCTTCACCCTCGGCGGCCTGCACGTGTTCTACGACGGGTTCATCTGGAAGCTCCGTCAGCCCGCCGTCGCCGCCAGCGTCGGCCTGCCGGGCGGTGGCGGGGCCCAGCAAGCGACGGGCTGAGCGCCGAACGCCAAATCGGCAGACTCCTACAGGCGCGGGCCAAGTTGCCGATCAGAACGTGGCAGGCTTGTGACCACGCGCGCGCGTTGCGCGTCCGTGGGTCCGCCAGCCTCGACGCCGGTGGAGCCGGCACCTGGTGACAGTGGGGGAACCCGGAGATGGCCAACAACAAGAAGACGCCGAAGACGCTCTTCCAGCTCGGGAGCTCGGGCGGCGATGAGGCGCCCGCGGCGGCGCCGGTCGACGATGTGGCGACCGACATCGAGGATCAGGACCTCCTGCTCGACGAGATGGCGTCCGACGAGCTCCAGTACGCCTGTGGCGCCTGCGGTGCGCTGCTGCCGACCGGGGCGTCGTTCTGCGGCGAGTGCGGCACGCCGGTCGCCACCGAGTTCTACGACGCCGACGATGGCGACGCCGCCGTGGCGGACGAGGCCGTCGCGGCCGACGTCACCGCCGACGAGACCCTGGCTGCCGACACGGCGCTGATCGATGCCGTGCCCGTCGCCGACGAGCCGCTGGCCGAGGAGCCGGCCGTCGAGGAGCCGGTGGCGGAGGCGCCCGCCGACGAGCCGATGGCGGAGGCGCAGGACGACGACCACGATGGAGGGCTCGGTGTGGCCGGAGCCGCAGCGGTCGGCGGTGTGGCCGCTGGTGCCGCCCTGGCCACAGGCGCCGAGGCGCTGGCCGACACCGCCTCCGGCGCCGCCGAGGACCTTGCCGGCGACGTTGCCCCCGACGCCGCACCCGCCGGTGCGCTCTACGCCGACCCGACCGTCGCCGAGCCCGAGCCGCCCGCTCCCGAGGGGAGCTTCGGGGCCTCGGACCCGTACGTCGGCGACGCCACCACCGTCGCCGCCGGTGTCGGCGCAGGTGCGGCCGGCGCCGCGGCGATGGACGCCACGGCCGTGACGCCGGCGTATCAGGCACCGACCTACCAGCCGCCCGCCTCGCCCCCGACCGGCATGCAGGCACCGCCGCCGAGTGGCGGTGGCGGCGGCGGCAAGGGCGCGCTCATCGGTGTGGGCATCGTCGTGGCGCTGCTGCTGATCGGCGGCATCGCGTTCGCCGCCACCCGAGGCGGCGGCGACGGCGACCAGGTGGCCAGCGGCCCGAGCACCACCACGTCCAGCACGGCCAAGCAGGCCGAGGGCGGCGGCGACGGCACCAGCACCACCAAGCCCGACGAGTCGACCACCACGACCGCCGGTGAGTCCACCACCACCACAGCCGCACCCACCAGCACCGCCGCACCGACGACGACCGCGGCGCCGACGACCACCGCCGGCCCCCGGCCCACGGCCACGGTGACGATCCCGCCCACGACCCGTCCGTCGCCGGGCAAGGTGAACGTCATCCAGGGTCCGCCGGCCGAGATCGGCAAGAACAAGGACTTCGTCATCGTCATCCGCAACGACGGCGGCTCGCCGACCCAGTACCAGCTCTCGGGTGGCAACTGCAGCCCGCCGCAAGCCTCGGTGGCGCCGCAGGGTCCCGCCAGCGGACAGATCAACCCCGGCGAGACCAAGAGCATCACGTTCAAGAACACCGCCGGTGAGGGCTGCGCCAAGGTGATCGGGAGCCTCGGCGGCTCGGGTCCTTACGAGGCACAGCTCAACGTCCGCTCGCAGTGACCGGCGGTCGTCGAGCCGGCGGCTCGGCGATGCACCCTGACGACGACGCCATCGCCGCGCTCGCCACGGCGGCGCGGTCGGCCGGCGAGGCGCCGGTGGTGGTGATCGAGCGCGCCGTGTCGGCCGGTGCCTTCGCCGACCCCGTGCACGGCCCCGGGCTGCTGCGGGCTGCGCTGCTGGAGCCCGCCGATCGGCAACGGGGCAGCGTCCACACCCCGCTGAAGGTGGCACGTCGACTCGTCGGCATCGCCGTCGAGGCCCACGCC
>CAZYKR010000069.1:0-17000 GCA_964648005.1 uncultured Iamiaceae bacterium | reverse complement strand
GATCCTCGGCGGCTACGGCTACACCCGGGAGTATCCGGTGGAGCGCTGGCATCGCGACGCCAAGATCATGGACATCTTCGAGGGCACCGAGCAGATCCAGCAGCTCGTCATCGCCCGTGCGCTCTCCGGCATGCGCATCGAGTAGTCCCGAGCGCTGTCCGGCACGCGCATCGGGTAGAAAGCCTCCATGACGACTCGCACTCGTGTCCTTGCCGCCACTGCTGCAGCGCTTGCGCTGCCTATCGGGCTCGCCGCCTGCTCCGAGGAGCAGAAGTCCCAGCTCCAGGACCGCGTCGACAACGCCGGCTCGCAGCTCCAGGACAAGGTCGACAACGCCGGTTCGCAGCTGCAGGACTCGGCGTCGTCGCTCAAGGACGACCTGTCGAACGAGCTCGGGCAGCTCAAGTCCGACTTCCAGAGCGAGCTGGACACCCTCGAGTCCAACCTCTCGACCGCCAAGAGCGACGCCTCGAGCGAGCTCGACACCGCCTGGACCGACTTCAAGGCCGACTGGGAGCAGGTCAAGAGCGACATCGACGGTGGCGCCTCGACGATGGAGGCCAACTTCCGCTCGGACTGGTCCGACTTCAAGGCCGGCGCCGACGACCTACGTTCGACCTACCAGGAGACGAAGGCCAACCTGTCGTCCGAGGCGCAGACGGCGTGGGACGACTTCCTCAACGGGCTCGACCAGATGCGCAGCGACGTCGAGGCGAAGCTCTGAGCACGCTCAGTTGAACAGGCCGTCGCCGAACGAGCGTCCCTCGTCGGCGACGCCCGGCAGCACGAAGAAGAACCCGCCGCCCTCGGGCAGCAGGTACTCCTCCAACGGCTCGCCGTCGAGGCGTTCGATGATCGGCATGAACTGCCGGTCGATGCTGCGCTGGTACGACACGAACTGCAGGCCCTGGTCGAGTTGGCCGGCGCCGTCGAAGCCGCGCGAGTAGCTGAACCCCCGCCGCAGGATCCGTTGCCCGGCGACCTCCGGCGTGCGGGGGTTGGCCAGGCGGATGTGGGCCGACAGCGGCGTGACGTCCCCGTCGGGGTCGGCGGCGAAGTCCGGCTCGTCGAGCTCGCGCTCGCCGTCGAGCGGCGCGCCGTCGCGCTTGCGGCGCCCGATGAGGGCCTCCTGCTCGGACAGCCGCACGCGGTCCCAGAACTCGACGCGCATCCGGATGGTCCGCACCACCTGGTAGGTCCCGCCGATCGCCCAGGCGGGCTCGCCGTCGCCGGAGCCGACCCACACCAGCTCGTCGAGCTCGTTCGTCGACGTGACGTCCGGGTTGACCGTGCCGTCGACGAAGCCCATGAGGTTGCGCACGCCGGCACCGCCCGGTTCGGCCTCCGTGCGCCGGGTGAACCCGTCGAGCATCCAGTGCAGCGTGAGGGTGGAGCGGGTGGCGCGCATCAGCTGGCGCAGGGCGAACAGGTTCATGTCCTGACTGGTGCTGGCGATCGTCACCAGCACGTCGCCATGTGACCGGGCCGGGTCGAGCCGGTCGTTGGCCAGGAACGGCATCTGGCGCAGCTCGATCGGCCGCCGATCGGCCAGGCCGAACCGGTCGTCGAACAGCGACGCTCCGACCGACACGACGATCGACAGGTCCGCCGGCGGGGCCGGGTTCCCGACGTGGCCGGTGTGCAGCGGGGGATAGGACGGGTCGCGCTCGGGGTACGGCTCGCCGCTCATCAGGCGGGCCGACTCCTCGGTCAGCGTCTCGAACGTGGCGCGCAGCTCGTCGCGATCGGCCCCGACGACGTCGAAGGCCGCCATCAACGACTGCGGCTGGTGCTGGGCCGTGACGCCGACCTGGTGCGGGCCGTAGAAGGGGAGGTGCTGCGACGGGGCGCTGGCCGGGTCCGCTCCCGTGGTGCCGCCGGCGGTCGTGGTGGCGCCGTCGTTGCCGGACGAGCATCCGGCGACGGCCCCGATCGCCAGTGCACCGGCTCCGCCGAGCAGCGCCCGACGTGACACGGTGCTCATCGGCTCAGCCTTCGAGGCCGAGGGCGCCTGCCACCTGGGACAGGTGTTCGGACAGCGAGGCGGTCGAGGTCTTCAGCTTGTCGATGTCGGCCTGTGACACCTCCGTGAAGGCGACGTAGCCGTCGCCCGCCTCGTAGGTGACGAGTACGGCGTCGACCTCGGCGAAGCCGGCGTCGATCTCGGCCAGCAGGTCCGGGTCGGCTTCGCTCAGTGCGGGGCGCAGCAAGTCGAGGGCGTAGGCAGAACCCTCGACGTTGGCGGCGAGGTCCCACAGGTCGGTGTGCGAGTAGCGGTCCTCCTCGCCGGTGATCTTGCCGGTGGACACCTCCTCGATCAGCTCCGAGGCGCCCACGGCCATCGCCGCCGGCGGGATCTCGAGCTGCTCGGCCTCGGCACGCAGCGACTGCAGCTCGGTCAGCAACTCCTGGGCGAACGGCAGCGCCGCGGCGGCGTCGTTCTGCTCCCACAGCAGGTACTCCACGCGGTGCCAGCCGGTGAACTCGGGATCGTTCTCGTCGGCGAAGTCGTCGACGCGGGCGTCGATGCGGCCGTCGAACGCCTCGACGAGCCCGGCGATCGGTTCGATGCGCTCCCAGCCCTGGCGCGACGGTGCGTAGGCCGCCTTGGCGGCCTCGACGTCACCTGCCTCGAGCGCTGCGACCATGGCGGCCGTGCCGTCGACCGAGCT
The DNA here is from genome assembly GCA_964648005.1 of uncultured Iamiaceae bacterium. GTDB lineage: Bacteria > Actinomycetota > Acidimicrobiia > Acidimicrobiales > Acidimicrobilacustridaceae > JAGQTE01. The sequence goes on along the minus strand of CAZYKR010000069.1, from coordinate 14,328 downwards.
GTCGATCTGGTCGAGGACGTAGGTGCGGTACTGCGTCACGGCCTCCGCCACGGCGGCGTTGTCGGTCGATGAGGCCATCGAGTCCGTCGAGATGCCCGACGCCGACCCCGAGCCGGAACCCGAGCCCGAACCCGAGCCCGACCCTGATCCCGAGCCCGACGGCGTGGTGCCGCCGATGTCGCGCACGGTGGCGCCGTCGTCGGAGCTGCAACCGGCGGCGACGAGACCTCCGGCGCTGATGAGCGCGATGGCGACCAGGTGCTTCCTCACGAGTCCTCCCACGGAACGGCAGACGGCCAGTACCGAGTGACCTTACTGCACGATGGTAGGTATGCCTAATAGCAGGCGAGCGGCGTGCCAGTCTCGCGGGCGTCGGTGCCGGGTCGCTCGTACACTCGCCGGCATGGCCACGCACCCGCTGCCCTACGCACCGCCGTCGTTCGAGACCGTGGAGGAGGAGCGCCAGCACCGCAAGGTCCGCCTCGCCGCCGCCTTCCGCCTCTTCGGCCGGTTCGGCTTCTCCGAGGGCATCGCTGGGCACATCACGGTGCGCGACCCCGAGCTCGCCGACCACTTCTGGGTCAACCCCTTCGGCATCGACTTCAGCCTCATGCGGGTGTCGGATCTGTTGCTGGTGAACCACGCCGGCGAGATCGTCGAGGGCGATGTCGCCGTGAACCAGGCGGCCTTCGCCATCCACTCGGCCATCCACGCCGCTCGGCCCGACGTCGTGGCCGCCGCCCACGCCCACTCGGTGCACGGCAAGGCCTTCTCGTCGTTGCACCTGCCGCTCGCGCCGCTGACCCAAGACGCCTGTGCCTTCTTCGAGGACCACGTCGTGTTCGAGGACTACACGGGCGTCGTGCTGGACCCCGAGGAGGGCAAGCGCATCGCCCACGCACTCGGCGACAAAAAGGCGGCGATCCTGCGCAACCACGGCCTGCTCACCGTGGGCCACACCGTCGACGAGGCGGCGTTCTGGTTCATCACCATGGAGCGCTCATGTCAGGCGCAACTGCTGGCCATGGCGGCGGGGGACCCGGTGCCGATCGACGACGAGACGGCGCGCCTGACCGCCTCCCAGGTGGGCTCGCACGGCATCGGTTGGTTCAGCTTCCAGCCGCTCTACGAGCAGATCATCCGCGCCGAACCGGACCTGGTGGAGTGATGGCGGTCGCCGGGTTCGTCCGCACCACGGTCCACCGCAGCGTGGGCGGTGTGCTCGGCCTCGTGTCGCCCGTCATCGACGGCGTGGCGCGAGCGGTGCTCGACCAGATCGACCTGTCGGCAGTGACCGACCGGGTCATCGACTCGCTCGACGCCGAAGCGGTGGCAGCCCGTGTCGCCGGGGCGCTCGACACCCGGGCGGTCGGCTCGGCGGTCGTCGCCGACGTCGACGTCACCCCGATCCTCACCGAGGTCCAGACGCAGCTCGGCCCGATCGCCCAGGACATCATCAAGGACCTCGACCTCGAGCCGGCGGTGCAGCAGGTCATCGACAACCTCGACCTCATGCCGATCGTCGAGCAGGTCATCCACCGCCTCGACCTCGAGCCGGTCGTGCGGCGGGTGATCGTGCAGCTGAACCTGCCCGAGCTCATCACCGAGACGATCTCGGAGCTCAACATGGGCAAGGTGGTGCGCGCCGCGGTCAAGCGGCCGGTCAGCGCTCCACGTGGGTGACCGGCGTCTGGATGCCGAGCTCGGCGAGCACCCGAGCGACCTCGGGACCGAGCCACTCGGCCACCTCGAGCGCCGTCTCGTCGGTGAAGTGGATCCCGTCGGGGCGCAGGCGGGCGTCGTCGGTGCGCGACGCCACGTAGCCGGCGAGGTCCACGGTCGTCACGGTCGGGCGTGACGCGGCGATCTCTTCGAGGAGCTGGTTCCACAGCGCCATGCGGGCGGGGTCCGACTCGGGTTGCGCCTGCGACGGCGACACGCCGTCGACCCGGCCGGCCTCGATCGGTGGCGACAGCACCAGTACGACGGCGATGCCTCTCGCGGTGAGCTCGTCCACCGTCTCGGCGAGGCGACGCTGCATCTCGTCGTAGAGGACGGGATCCTCGATCGACCGGAAGGTGTCGTCGCCGGGCAGCTTGGTGTCGGTGACGTCCCAGCCGCCGAGCTGGATCAGCGCCGCGTCGGGATCGCCGGCGGGGATCGACTCGATCCAGTGCTGCTGCCAGTCGGCGCAGTAGTCCGGCGGCGGTACCTCCTCGCCCCGCAGGCGCCGCTGGCCGTCGCCGATGGTCCCGCAGCCGAGATGCGCCCAACCGCCTCCGGTCGGATCGAGCACGTCGAGGTGGTCGAGGGCCCAGTAGCCGAGGCCGGTGCCGGTCATCAGTGCCGTCGAATCTCCGAACACGGCGATGCGCGGCGCGTCGGACTGCACCCGGTTGGCCTGCCCCAGCGCCTCCCAGTCGATCGACGGGTCGAACGCCGGTGGGGGGAGCTCGCCCGTGCCGAGGGCGGCCAGGGCCTCGAAGTCCGCCTGGGCACCTTCGAAGTCGATGCCGGGGTCCTTGGCGTCGGCGGTGACGGCGAACAACCCGACGACGATGGCGGCCATGGCCACGAGCGCCGCGACCGGAGCGTGCCAACCGAGCAGTGCCTTGCGGTGGCGGATCGGCTGCTCCAGCAGCAGGTACGACGCCACCGCCAAGCCGATGGTGACGGCGAAGCGCAGCGCGAATAGCGGCCACTGGCTGAGACCCGTCGCCTCCTCGTCGAGCCAGATGAACACCGGCCAGTGAATGAGGTACCCGCCATAGGAGATCAGGCCGAGCGCAACGATGGGTTTCCACGCCAGTGCCTGCCGCACCGGCCCGGCCGGCTGGACGGCGGCGACGATGACGGCCACGGTCAGCAGCGCGTACAGCGACAGCCCGCCGCGGTACCACCACTCGTGATCGAGATGTGCCGTCGTCCACAGCGCCACCATGGCGACCAGAGCCGCCGCGCCGAGCCCGGCCGCGGCGCGCGACGCCGTGGGCGTCAGCGGTGTGCGGCGTCGCGACCACCACAGCGCGGCGACGGCGCCGATCACCAGCTCCGCCGCGCGCACATCGGTGCCGAAGTACAGGCGGTCGATGGTGGCGCCGTTCGACGACAGCCACCAGCCGGCGCCGATCGAGGCAGCGATGACGGCGGCGAGGCCGATGGCGATCGGTCGTGTGGCGCCCTTGCCCAGCACCAGCAGCCCGACCAGCAGCGGGGGGAACAGCAGGTAGTACTGCTCCTCGATGGCCAGGGTCCAGAAGTGCTGGAACGGCGACTCGGTGGTGAACAGCGCGCCGTAGCTGTCGCCGACGGCGATGAAGCGCCAGTTCGCCACGTAGAACAGCGACGCCAGGCCGTCGCCGCGCAGTCGGAACAGCTGCGAGGCGTCGGCCAGGAAGGCCGAGGCGACGGTGATGCCGGCGATGGTCAGCAACGACGCCGGGAGCAGCCGACGGAAGCGGCGGCGCCAGAAGGTGCCGAGGGCGACGCGATCGGTCGTCCGATGCTCGGCCAGCAGCAGCGACGCGATCAGGAACCCCGAGAGCGTGAAGAACGTGCTGACCGACAAGAAGGCGCCGGGCGCCCACGAGAACCCGGCATGGAAGAAGAAGATGGCCAGCAGCGCCAGGGCGCGCAGACCGTCCAGGGCGGGCTGGTAGGCGAGCCGTCCGCTGGGGGCGTCGGCAGTCGATCGGCCCCCCGACGGGGCTACGGCGGTCATGGCTCGTCCCCGAGGCTATCGGCGGCTCGCGCTAGGTTCGGTTCGTGCCCGACGACCACCCCGGCGTGGCCCGCTGGATGCGGATCGCGCTGCTGTGCGCCGTGCTGGCGCCGGCGGTGGTCGGCATCGTGGCGGCGGCACGCAGCCCGTGGCATCCCCACACGGACCGCGCCGTCATCGCGGCGCGCACCGCCGATGTGTGGGGCGGCGACCTGCCCCTGACCGGCGCCTACAGCCGCTATGCCTTCAACCATCCGGGGCCGATGGCGAACGTGGTGCTCTCGGTTCCCTACGAGGTGTCGGGCGAGCAGCCCCACTCGCTGCTCGCCGGCACGCTGATCATCGCTGGCGTCTCGGCTGCACTGGCGGTGTGGCTGGCACTCGGCGTGGCGGGTCTTCCCGGTGGCCTGGCGGCGGCGACCATGGCGCTCGTGGCGATGCGCGCCATCGGCCCCGAGGTGCTGCGCGACCCCTGGAACCCGTTCGTGCTGCTGGGTCCGGTGCTGCTGTGCCTCGTGGCGGCGTGGGCGGCCTCGAGCGGCAGCCGGTGGGCCATGACGGCGTTGGTCGTCGCCGGGAGCTTCGTGGTCCAGGCGCACGTGGGCACGGCGGTGCTCGTCGGCGCGCTCGTCGTGTGGGCGACGGCGGCGCTCGTCGTCGCCGAGCGCCGCACCGGCGCCTGGCTCGTGCCAGTGGGCGTGGCGGCTGGCGCCGGGCTCGTGTGCTGGCTGTTGCCGTTCGTCGATCAGTTCACCGCCGAGACGCCGAACCTGTCGGCGATCGCGGCGTTCTTCACCGGTGGCGCCGACGCGGCGGCGGGGGAGCGGCTGCCGCTGAGCCAGGCGCTGGGCATCGCCGGGCGCGAGCTGCTTCCGATCGGGCCGTGGCTGACCGGCGACGAGCCCGAGTTCATCGGCGTGCAGCCGGCGTGGTCGGGCTGGAGCGCGGTGCTGGCCGTGGCGCTCGCCGCCGTGGTGGTCGTGCGCCGACGCCTGGCACCCGAGGATGGGCGGGCGTGCGATCCGGTGACGCGCCTGGCGGTGACGGCGCTGGTGGCGGTCGGGGCGACGGTGGTGGCGCTGGCCGGGGTGCGCGACCTGCCGGCCGGTTACCTGTTCCGCTGGACCTGGGTGGTCGGTGCGTTCGCCTGGATCGCCCTGGCGTGGGCGATCGGGTCCACCGTGTGGGCGCGGGTGGGGCGGCCGCTGACGAGTTGGGTGCCCGCCGCCGCCGTCGGCGCCGTCGTGGCGCTGGGTGTCGTGGTCGCCGTGCCGGCATGGGGTGCCGATCCGCCCGACCGGGCCGCGTCCGATGCGGTGGCGGCGCTGATCGGTCCGGCGGAGGCGGCGCTCGAGCCGGGGCAGCCGATCACCTTCGCGACGGTGGGCGACGACATCGGCCAACTCGGTGGTGGGATCGCCTACGAGCTCGAGCGGCGCGGCCATCCGCTGGCCGTCGTCGACGACGCGGCGAACCGTCGCATCTGGGGCAACCGTCGGGCCGAGCGTGACCCGCAGGCCGACGGCACGGCGCGCCTCATCGTCGCCACGGGCGCCGGCGCCGCGGACATGCAGCTGCCCGACGTCGACCTGCTCGGCACCTTCGACAACCTCACCCCCGCCGAGCGGGCCGAGGCCGACGCCCTGCGGGCCCGGGTCACCGAGCTCGTCGCCGCATCCGGACAGGTCGACGGGGCGTTCCCCGACCTGCGGGCCGCCGGTGTCAGCGAGGCCGACATCGCCCGCCTGCAGGACCTCGCCGAGCGCGACTACCAGGCCGCCGTCTACCTCGACCGCTCAGGAGGCGGGGCGTAGGCCGCGCAGGCCCTTCCAGGCCAGCTCGGCGACCTGCTCGGCGAGCTCGTCGACGGGGAGGTCCTTGCCGGAGGCGATCCAGTAGCGGCACACGGCCTCGGCCATGCCGACGATCGCCTGGCCCAGCAGCCGTTGCCGTTCGGTGTCGAGGCCGTCGACCACGATGAGCGAGCCCACGGTGGCGGCCATGTCGCGCTCGACCCGGCCGGCCTCCTTCAAGAACTCCGGGTCCCGGCGCGTCTCGCCGGCGAAGAGGATGTCGAAGCCCGCCCGGTGCCGGTCGACCCAGTGGAAGTAGGCGCGCATGCCCTCGACCACCTGCTCGCGCGGCCCGGCCGCCCCGGCGGTGGCCTTGCCGATCTCGACGCGCATGCGGTCGCCGACCTCGCGCAGCAGCTCGCCGAAGAGGTCGCGCTTGGAGCCGAAGTGCTGGTAGAGCACGGGCTTGGTCACGCCGGCGGCCTCGGCGATGTCGTTCATCGACGTCTGGTGGAAGCCCTCGCGCGAGAACACCTCGAGGGCGACGTCCAGCAGCTGCTGGCGGCGTTCGGCGGCGGGGAGGCGGGCGCTCATGGTTACCGCACGGTAACAAACCGTCCGGTGCGCCCTGGCATCCGCCTCCCGGCGGCCGAGCTCAGCTCACTCGTAGACGACGACGGAGCGGGCCACCTCGCCGGTGCCCATCGCCTCGAAGGCGCCGTTGATGCCGTCCTGGTCGATCTCCGCCGAGATCAGCTCGTCGAGCATGAGCTTGCCGTCGCTGTAGAGGCCGAGGAGCTTCGGCACGTCGGTGTTGACGTTGGCCGAGCCGTACCAGCAGCCCTTGATCGACTTGTTGAGGTACAGGAAGGTGAACGCCGCCGGCAGGTGCATCATGACGTCCATGCGCGGCACGCCGACCAGTACGACCTCGCCGCCCTGACGGCACAGGTCGATGGCCTGGTTCATCGTCTGCTCCAGGCCGATGACCTCGAACACGGAGTCGGCGAGGCGACCGCCGGTGGCGCCGCTGATGACGCCGGTCGCATCCTGCTCGCCGGCCTTGACGCAGTGCGTGGCGCCGAACTGGGTGGCCAGCTCGAGCTTGTGGTCGAACATGTCGATGGCGACGATGTTGGCGGCGCCGGCCAGCTTGGCGCCCTGGATCACGTTGAGGCCCACGCCGCCGCAGCCGATGACGGCGACGGTGTCGCCCTCGTGGATGTCGGCGGTGTTCAGCGCGGCACCGACCCCGGTGAGCACGCCGCAGCCGATGAGCGCGGCGACCTTCAACGGCACGTCGTCGGCGATCTTGACCATCGAGATCTCGGGGGCGATGAGCTCCGACGAGTAGGTCCCGCACATCGCCATCTGGTGCAGCGCGCCGCCCTGCGAGGTGAGCCGCGTGCTGCCGTCGAGCATGCCGCCCATGGCTGCCATGGCCGACTTCTCGCACAGGAAGCCCTGGCCGCGCTTGCAGAAGTAGCACTCCTGGCACTGCGGGACGAACGAGAGCACGACCCGGTCGCCGGGTGCCACGCCCGTCACGCCGTCGCCGACCTCGAGCACGGTGCCGGCGCCCTCGTGGCCCAGCACGATCGGGGTGGGCAGGGGGATGGTGCCGTTCTGTACGGACAGGTCGGAGTGGCACACTCCCGAGGCCCCGGTCTTGACGCGCACCTCGCCCGGACCGGGCGGCGCCACCTCGACGTCGTCGCGCACCTCGAGCGGCGCGCCGACCCCCGTCAGCACTGCAGCAGTAGCCATGAACCTGTCCCCCTGTGTCGTGGTCGCTGGCGGATGCTAACCGCCTAGCGCCAGTCGTCCTCACGGTCGGCCCGGTCGGCGGCCTTCACGGCGTACGAGAACACGATCGCCGGGGCCAACACGATCGACCCGGCGATGAGTCCGATGGTGATCACGACGATGATCCCGTCGGGGAACCCCGTCACCAGTCCGATGAAGAAGCCCACGAGGGCGACCCCGAACAGGGCGTAGCCGATGCGCTGGCCGAGCGAGGTGAGCCGGGCGACCTTGGCGCGTTTGGCGAGGATGGGGTCCGTCACGGCAACCAGCCTGCCGCGTCGAGCAGGTCGCGCAGCGATTCGGCCATGCGCTCGAGCGAGAAGTGCGCGGCGGCGACAGCGGCGTTGGCGTCGAGCAACGCCGGGTCGGGCGCAGCGAGGAAGGTGCCGAGCTGGCTGGCGTCGTCGGCGTCGAACCACTCGAAGCCGAGGGCGCGCAGCTCGCGCCCGACCGGGTAGTCGCCGACCGCCACCGGCAGTCGGGCGATCGCCGCCTCGATCGGCGGGTTCCCGAAGCCCTCCCACGTCGAGGGGAACACGATGGCGTCGGGCGCGGCGTAGATGTCGGGTCCGTGGGGGAGGGCGTGGCGCACCACCCGGCAGCGCGCCGCCGCCAGTAGGCGCTCGAGCTCGGGCCCGTACCCGTCCTCGGCATCGCCGAGCAGCCAGTACGTGGCGTCGAGCGCCTCGCACAGCGCCAACGCCGCCGGCACGCCCTTGCGCTCGATGGCGCGCACCGGGTGCGCCAGCAGCAGCTCGTCGTCGGCGACGCCGAGGCGCGCCCGCACACCGGTTCGGTCACCGGGCTGCGGCGTCGTGTCGAACCCGTTGTAGATGCGCACCGCCTCGATGCCACGGTCCGCCAACTCGGCGACGGTGAGGTCGTTGATCGTGACGTGCCGCCACGCCGGATCGGTCGGCGGGAGCTCCGTGAGGTGCGCCAGGTGCGGCCGCTGCCAGGCCGGATCGTGGTGGTGCAGGATCGCCGGACGGCCGCGCAGCGTCCCGGCCACGGCGCGCGCCGCCGGTAGGTTGAGCGGGATCGTGCACAGGTTCTCCACCACGACCAGGTCGGCGTCGGCCAGCGCATCCTCGACCTCGCCGAGCGGCGGCGGGGCGGCGGCGTCGATGGCCAGGCCGGGCACCAGTCGGTCGACCGGCCCGTCGCCGGCCACGGTCACGACGTCGAAGCCGAACGCCTCCAGCGCATCGCCCCACGTGCCGGCGACGATCGACACGCCGTCGGTCAGGCCGAGGCGGAACGAGACGATGGCGCAGGTGGTCATGGGCGTGTGTGCTCGCGGGAGCGGAGCGTGACCACGCTACCGGCGCCCGACGCGGTGGCCGAACGGTCGCGCGCCATCCTCGAGGCGCACTGGCGGCCCCTCGGGTACACCGTGCCGAACGACGCCGTCTACCCCCACCAGTGGCTGTGGGACTCGTGCTTCCACGCCATCGTGTGGACCGTGCTCGGCGCGCCGGGCCGTGCCGTGTCCGAGCTCGAGCGCGCCCTGGCGCACCAGGCCGACGACGGCTTCGTGCCCCACATGACCTACTGGGACGCGCCAGACCAGCACGCCGCGTTCTGGGGCCGCCGCACGACGTCGGCCATCACGCAACCGCCGATGTACGGCCACGCGCTGGCCGAGCTGGTGCGGCACGGGCACACGCCCCCGGCAGACCTGGTGGCGCGTGCCGTCGCCGGGCTCGAGCACCTGGCCGAGCGCCGCAGCATCGGCGGCGACGGGATGGTGCCGATCCTGCACCCGTGGGAGTCGGGCTGTGACGACTCGCCGCGCTGGGACAGCTGGTGCCCCGGCGGCTGGACGGCGCCGGGCTGGAAGCAGACCAAGGGCGACCTGGTCGGCGCGCTGCGGTTCGACCCCCGCACCGGGTCACCGTGCGGCAGCGACGCCTTCGTCGTGGGCTCGGTCGGCTGGAACGCCCTGGTGGCGTTCAACTGCGCCGAGCTGGCCACGGTCGTGGCCGATGCGGGTGTCGCCACAGCCTTGCGGTCGATCGCCGCCGACGTGCGCGCCGCCACCTCGACACGCTGGGACGACGAGCTCGGTTGCGAGCACGACTGGTCCGAGCCGTACCGGTCGTCGTCGGGGGTCCGCACGCTCGACGCCATGCTCGGCGTGCTGGCCGCCGAGTCGACACCGACGCGGGTCATCGCCGGGCAGCTGCGCGTCGTGTGCTGGGACGGAGCCTTCGGTGGCGCCTGCGGGCCGGCGGCCGTGCACCGTGCCGAGCCCTCGTACGACCCGACCACCTACTGGCGCGGGTCGGCCTGGCCGCAGCTGACCTACCTGTGCTGGGTGGCCGCCCGCCGCGCCGGGATGGACGACGAGGCGCGCCAGCTCGGGGACGCCCTGGTCCGCGGGGCGTGGATGTCGGGGTTCGCCGAGTTCTGGCACCCCGACACCGGAGCGCCACGAGGCGCCGTGCCGCAGTCGTGGGCGGCGCTGGCGGCGGTCGTCAGTGCGTCGTCGGCGTGGAGCGGTCAGCCTGCCGGGCGATGAGCTCGGCGCCGGACGGTTCGATCGGCGTCTCCCACAGCTCGTCGAGCGAGCGCTCCTCCGCCACCGGCTCGACCCGGTGCACGGTGATCTCGGCGGTGGGGTCCCGGACGAACACGGTCGTGTTGCGCGGGTCGGGCAGCACCTCGGTCAGCGCCGCCAGCACGGCCTCGGCGCCCTTGGGGAGCGACCGGCGCGGCTCGGCGGCCACGGGCTCGAGCTCCGGTTCCGGCTCGAGCTCCGGTTCCGGTTCCGGTTCCGGCTCGAGCTCCGGCTCGGGCGCCGCGAGCACGACGGGCTCGGGCTCGACGACGGGTCGGCGGTCGGTCGCCTTCATCGGTCCGAGGACCCGGACGCTCGAGGCGCCGGGGTCCAGGGCGATGTCGTCGACGACGATGGCCTCGGCCAGCAGCTCGTCGTGGAGCTGCTCGACGGCCTCGAGCTCCTCGTCGACTTCGAGCTCGCGCCGCAGCGCCTTGCGGTCGAGCACCCACACGATGGCCAGGAGCGTGCCGCCGATCGCCAAGGCGAGGAAGGCGGCACCCAGGTTCAACTCGGCAGCGAACATCGGCAAAACGCTACGACCTCGGCTCTCGGCGGTGGGGGACCTCCACTAGGGTCCCGACGATGGCGTCGGAAGAGGTGCTCGTCGAGGTCGCGGGCGGCATCGCCCGCATCATGATCAATCGGCCGGAGCGGCGCAACGCCTTGTCCTGGACGGTGGTCGCCGAGCTGCGCGCCGCCGTGGCCGCGTGCAAGGCCGACGACGGTGTCCGGGTCGTCGTGCTGACCGGCGCCGGCGATCAGGCCTTCTGCGCCGGGGCCGACCTCGGGGGCATGGCCGAGGGTGCCGGGCACCTGGCGTTGCACGAGGCGCGCGGCGAGCTCGCCGAGCTGTTCCGGGACCTGTGGGACCTCGGCAGGCCCACGATCGCCCGGGTGCGGGGCTATGCCCTGGCCGGCGGCATGGGCCTGGCGCTGGCGTGCGACCTCGTCGTGGCCGCCGACGACGCGCAGTTCGGCACCCCGGAGATCAACGTGGGCCTGTGGCCGTTCATGATCACCGTGCCGCTGCTGCGGTCGCTGTCGCCGCGCAAGGCGCTGGAGCTGATGATGACCGGCCGGCGCATCGACGCCGCCGAGGCCGACCGGCTCGGCATCGTCAACCGGGTGGTGCCGGTCGACGAGCTCGACGCCGAGGTCGATGCGCTCGCCGCCGACCTGGCGTCGAAGTCGCCGGTGCTGCTGCGCATGGGGCGGGACGCCTTCTACGCCGTGGTCGACCAGGCGGCCGACGAGGCGTTGCGGTACCTGCACCCGATGCTGACCGTGGCGACGAGCACCGAGGACGCGGCCGAGGGGTTGGCGGCGTTCGCCGAGAAGCGCCGACCGGAGTGGAGGGGACGATGATCGAGGTGACCGACCACGGCGCCGTGACGGCGCTGGTGCTGGACCGGCCCGAGCGCCGCAACGCCCTGCACACCCAGGGGCTGATCGATCTGCGCCTGGAGCTGGCCGCCGCCCTCGACCGGGGTGCCCGCATCATCGTCGTCGGCGGCAGTGGCGGGCACTTCTGCTCGGGCGCCGACCTCAACACGGTGCGCGACGACGGCTTCGTCGCCGAGCTCGAGCAGACGCTGGTGGCCGTGCGCGACTGCCCCTGCCCGACCATCGCCGCTCTCGAGGGCTTCGTGCTCGGCGCCGGCGTCCAGCTCGCCGTGGCCTGCGACCTGCGCACCGTCACCCCGGACGCCACCATCGGCGTGCCCGCCGCCAAGCTCGGGATCATGGTGCCGGAGTGGACGATCCGGCGCGTCGTGAGCCTGCTCGGTCAGACCCACGCCCGCGCCATGTTCCTCGGCGGCATCCAGGCCTCGGGGGCGCAGGCGATCGAGCTGGGGCTCTGCCAGCGCCAGGGCGGGCTCGACGTGGCCCTGGCATGGGGCGCCGAGCTCGCCGAGCTGGCGCCGCTCAGCCTCGCCGGCCACAAGGTGGGCCTCAACGTGCTCGAGGACCTCGGCACGTCGGAGGCGTACGCCGAGGCCTACCGGCGAGCGTGGTCCAGCGAGGACCTCGCCGAGGGCATCGCCGCCTTCACCGAGAAGCGGCGCCCGACGTTCACCGGCCGTTGAGGCGAGCCGGCGTCGGTCAACGGCCGGTGCCGCGCACGGAGCCCGTCAGCTTCTCGCCGTCGGGCAGGTACACGTAACAGGCCAGCGTGTGGGTGTAGGTCTGGTTCCAGTCGACCTGCGACGGCGCCCACACGCCGATCTCGAGCTCGGAAAGCTCGTAGACGGTGCCGACGAAGTCCTCGAACTGCGCCGGGCACTCCTCCTTGCCGAGCTCCTGCAGGCGCCCGTCGCCGGGGAACGACTCGTCGGGGACGTCGACCACGCCGAAGGTCTCGTGGTCGTGCGGGAGGTCGCACGACAGGTCCAGGATGATCGGCTGCCCGGCGCCGCCGGCGGCGTTCTCGTCGGTGCGGCGCCGCTCCCAGCAGTCGCCGGGCTCGGGCAGATACACGTAGATCTGCTCGCCGGCGTCGAGCGGGACATCGGTCGTCGGCGGGGCGGTGCCATCGGGTGCGGCGGTGGTGACGGTGCTGGACGTCGGCGACGCCGTGTCGCCGCTCGAACAGGCGCTTGCGCCGATCAGCGCGCCGATCGCCACCACCAGAGCCGAGGCGCGGCGCATCAGTAGGCCCCGGGCAGGGCTCGGTTGATCCACTCGAACGCGTGCCACAACAGCAGGCCGACGATGGGGAGCGACACCAGGTACACCGGCCACCGCGCCTTGCGCCAGAGGTGACCGATCAGCCAGGCGACGAAGATGGCGGCGAGCGCGGCCGCCGACCACAGCAGCGCCGGCAGGCGGGCGGCGGGGTCGCCCGAGGCCAGCAGCTGCTGCGCTTCGGCGTCTCCGCCCTCGCCCAGCGACGGGAGCTCGGTGCGGTCGCCGGGCTCGGACGCCTTCGTCTTGGCGGCGGGGTTGCCGACGAGCTTGGCCTCCACGACGATGCGCTGCGCCGCCGAGTACTTGGGGTGGCACGCCATGAGCGTCAGGCGGTCGTCGCCCTTGTCCTCGGTGATCTCGATGGCGTCCGGGCCCACGATGCGGTGGCCGAGGCCGTCGGGTTGGGCCATCACCTCGTAGGTGAAGGTGCCCTGCACGGTTTCGACCTGCACCAGGTCGCCGGCCGAGAGCTCGTCGATGCGGTTGAACGGCGCCATGAAGGTCGTGCGGTGGCCGGCCAGCGCCGCGTTGCCCGGCTGGCCGGGGAAGCTCGTCTCGGGGAAGTGGCCGGGTCCGTCCTGGAGCAACGAGAGCTCGACGCCCTCGATGTACACGAAGTCCACGCCGATCTTGTCGATCAGGATGCGCCCGATCGGGTCACCCCACTGGATGCCGAGGTCGGCCTCCTCCGCCGGACGGCCCAGGTCTCCCGGGTTCTCGGCGGTGCCGTCGGGCAGGGTCGACACCGGGGCCGGCACCGTCGGCTCGGGCGCGGCCGTCGATGTCGTGGATCCGGCGGCATCCGCCTGGGCCCGGGCCTCGGCCAGCTGCTGGTCGAACTCGGTGCGCAGGTCGTTCTGCGCTGCTTGGGTCTGCAGGCCGGTGCCCCACAGCTGGTAGGCGACGAACAGCAGGATCAGCACGCCCGCGCCGATCATGAGACGCCCGATGACGCCGAGGATCTTGGCCAACACGGCGGCCACGGTAGCCTTGCCCGGTCGCATGGAGACCGTCATCCACCTCCGCGGGGCGGTCGCCCTCCTGGGCCGGTTCCCGGCGCTCGCTGGCGTCGACCTCGACGTCACGGCGGGGGAGATCATCCTGGTCCGGGGCCCGAACGGCGCCGGCAAGACCACGCTGCTGCGGGCGTTGGCCGGTCTGGTGCCCTTCACGTCGGGCGACGCCACGGTGCTCGGCCACGACCTGCGGCGCGATCGGGTGCGGCACCGGCCTCGCGTCGGGCTGCTGTCGTTCCACGGTGGCCTCTACGACGAGCTGACCGTCGCCGACAACGTCCGGTTCTGGACCCGCGCCGCCGGCGCTGACCAGGCCGACGCCGACGCCGCCATGGCGGTGCTCGGCCTCGACGGTCGCCTCGCCGGCGTCGACGTCGCCAAGCTCAGCTCCGGCCAGCGGCGCCGGGTGGCGCTGGCCGTGCTGCTGGCCCGGCGTCCGGAGCTGTGGCTGCTCGACGAGCCGCACGCCGGGCTCGACAACGACGCCCGGGACCTGCTCGACGGCCTGGTGCGCGACGCCGCGGCCGCCGGCGCCACGGTGCTGGTCGCCTCGCACGAGCTCGAGCGCGCCGGCGCCCTGGCGGCGCGGCAGGTGGTGGTGTCGGGCGGCATCGTGCGCGACGAGGAGGCCCCGGGTGCTGCGTGACGCCCTGCTGATCGCCGGGCGGGACCTGCGGGTGGAGTGGCGCTCGCGCGTCGCCACCAATCAGGTGGCGCCGCTGGCGCTGGTGATCGTGA
>CAZYKR010000068.1:0-17027 GCA_964648005.1 uncultured Iamiaceae bacterium | reverse complement strand
CGTCCGGGTTCGCCGCGGCGGATCGGCGGGGTAGGGTCGCCCGCCGTGCGCACCGCTCGCGTGATCCCGTGTCTCGACGTCGACGCCGGCCGCGTGGTCAAGGGCGTGAACTTCGTGGACCTGCGCGACGCAGGCGACCCGGTCGAGCTGGCGGCCCGCTATGACGCCGAAGGCGCCGACGAGCTCGTGTTCTTGGACATCACGGCCTCCTCCGACGACCGCGACACCATCGTCGATGTCGTGGCCCGGACGGCCGAGCAGGTCTTCATCCCCTTCACGATCGGTGGCGGCATCCGCTCGGTGGACGACGCCCGGCGACTGCTGCGTGCGGGGGCGGACAAGGTCTCGATCAACACGGCGGCCGTCGACCGTCCCGAGCTGATCGGTGAGATCGCCGACGAGTTCGGCACGCAGTGCTGCGTGGTGGCCATCGACGCCCGACGCGTGCACACCGACACGGGGGAGTCCCCGACGCCGTCGGGCTTTCGCGTCTACACCCACGGTGGGCGCACGCCGACCGAGCTCGACGCCGTGGCGTGGGCGGCGCGGGCGGAGCAGCTCGGCGCCGGCGAGATCCTGCTCACGTCGATGGACCGCGACGGCACGCGCGACAGCTTCGACGTGGAGTTGACGAGTGCCGTCGTGGCGGCGACGGGCATCCCGGTCATCGCCTCCGGTGGGGTCGGCACCCTCGAGCATCTCGTGGGCGGCGTCGTCGACGGCCACGCTGACGCCGTGCTGGCGGCGTCGATCTTCCACTTCGGCGAGCACACGGTCGCCGAGGCGAAGGCCCACCTCGCCGCCGCCGGCGTCGCCGTGCGGCCCGCGTGACCGGCGTCTGCCACGGCTCGCGTCCGAAGCCGACCACCTACCGTGGGTACTTCCTCAAGTTCGACTGCACATAGTGCCGATGGCCTAGTCGGGACCTGACCGACCGTGGATGCCGGACCGGATCGTCGCAGCGCCCCGGCTTGCTTCCTGTCACCCCTCATCAATCGGAGGTTCTCCGATGCCACCGACACGCACCCGTCCCGTAGCGGACGGCTTCGTCGGCTTGCCCGTCTCGCTGTTCTACGTCACCGCGCCACGCCGGCACGCCTGGCGTCCCGCCCGGCCGACGCCGCCCGTCGACTGGCGCGGGGTGATCGACCTGCGCGACGACGCCGACACGGCCGACGAACCCGACTGCTGATCTTGGCCGCGCTCGGCCCGTCGCCCGAGTCCGCCGACCGCGGCCTCGAGCCGGCGCCTTGCCTAACCCGAGCGCTCGGTGGCGCGGTCGGCGACGAAGCGCTGCACCGCTTCGGCCACCAGCGCCGTGCGGCCCGCCAGGTAGTGGTCGGCGCCGCGCACCACCTCCAGCGTGGTGTTCGACCAGTCGCTGCTGCGCTCGGCGGCGGCGTCGGGCGGGTTGAACTCGTCGTGCTCGGGGACGAGGAGCAGCTTCGGGCGCGGGTCGTGGGCCCCGCGGAGCTCGCCGGGCGGCAGGATCCGCATCGGGGGAGCGATCAGGCACCACCCGGCGATGCGCTCGTCGGTGACCGAGATCGAGACGTCCGCACCGAACGACCAGCCGACCGCGACGAGGGCCACGTCGGGTGCCCGGGCGGCGAGGGCGGCGATGCCGACCACGACGTCGAGCGCCTCGGTCCGTCCTCCGCCGTGCGTACCGCCCGAGCCCTCGACGCCACGGAAGTTGAACCGCAGCGCCGCCAGCCCCGCTGCCGGGAGCAGCCGGAACAGCTCGCTGGTGACGAGGGAGCGCATCGACCCACCGAACAGCGGATGGGGATGGGCCAGCAGCACGGCGCCGGTGGCATCGTCGGGCAACCGGCACTCCGCTTCGAGCTCGACGCCGTCGTCGGCGCGCAACGTGCAGGCCTCGATCGGGATGTCGTCGCTCACGAGGCGAGACGGTACCGTCTCCCCGGTGACGGAGGATCCCACCACTGCCTCGGCCGCCGACGTGGCGGCCGACGCCATGCCACCCGCCGGCGAGCCGCGACGCAGCGAGCGCCTCGGTCGCGTCGACAAGCTGCCGATCCAGATGCTCAACGACCGCATCCTGGTGTCGTCGGGGCGGGTCGACGGTGAGCGCCGCTCGACCGGCGGCATCCTCATCCCCGCCACGGCGCAGATGGGCAAACGGCTGATCTGGGCCGAGGTGGTCGCCGTCGGCCCCAACGTGCGAGCCATGGAGCCCGGCGATCAGGTGCTGTTCAACCCCGAGGACCGCTACGAGGTCGACCTCCAGGGCGAGGACCACATCATCCTGCGCGAGCGCGACGTGCACGCCGTGGCCGCCAGGCGCCTCGAAGAGGGTTCGACCGGTCTGTATCTCTGATTCGGGGCTGCCGCCGTCGGGCCAAGTGGTTTCCGGAGCCTGACGCGCCGGCCGTAGCATGACCGGACCATGCCCGACATCACGCCCATCACCGCCACCCCCGACCAGCTCGCCGCTGTCACCTACAACGGCGACGGCCTCGTGCCCGCCATCGTCCAGGAGGACGGCACCGGCCTTGTGCTGATGATGGCCTGGATGAACGCCGAGTCGCTCGCCAAGACCCTCGAGACCGGCCGCACCTGGTTCTGGAGCCGTTCGCGCCAGGAGTACTGGTGCAAGGGCGAGACCTCCGGCGACCGGCAGTACATCCGCGAGGCGTACTACGACTGCGACGGCGACACGCTGCTGTTCGTCGTCGAGCAGGAAGGGCGCGGCGCCTGCCACACCGGGGAGTTCAGCTGCTTCTACCGGGCCTTCGGCGACGAGGCCCCGTGATCCAGCCGTCGCGCGACACCTTCCGCTCGCTGGCGCGCGACCACACGGTCGTCCCGGTGTGGCGAGAGCTCGTCGCCGACCTGGTGACGCCGGTGGCCGCCTTCGCCCGGCTGTGCCGAGATGACCGCCCGGCGTTCCTGTTCGAGTCCGTCGAGCACGGCGAGCGCTGGAGCCGCTGGTCGTTCGTCGGCCGCAACCCTGCGGCCACGCTGGTGGCGCGAGGTCGCCAGGTCGTGGTCGAGGGCGGGCGCCTCCCGATCGACGTCCGGCTCGACCAGGGCATCCTCGTCGCCGTCGAGGACCTGCTGGCGCACTACCGCTCCCCGCAGATCGACGAGCTCCCGCCCCTGCACGGCGGTCTGGTCGGCTACCTCGGCTACGACGTGGTGCGCGAGGTCGAGCAGCTCCCGGCCGTGCCGGCCGATGACGCCGACCTCCCCGATGCCGTGCTCAGCATCATCGGCGAGCTCGCCGCCTTCGACCACTTCCGCCAGCGGGTGACCCTGGTGGCGAACGCGTTCGTCGAGCCCGATGCCGACGACGAGGCGATCGACCTGGCCTACGACGAGGCGATCGCCCGGCTCGAGGTGCTGGCCCGCGACGGCGCCGCGCCGCTCGACGAGCCGCTCGTCGAGCCGCCCGAGCGCGACGCGCCGCTCCCCGAGGTCGTCTCGTCGATGGGTGCCGAGGCCTACCAGGGGGCCGTCGAGGTGGCGCGCGAGCACATCTTGGCCGGCGACATCTTCCAGGTCGTGCTGGCGCAGCGGTTCTCGTTCGACCTCGAGGCCGATCCGTTCGACGCGTACCGGGTGCTGCGCCAGATCAACCCCAGCCCGTACATGTACCTCGTCCGTCACCCTGAGGTCGTGCTGGTCGGCTCCTCGCCCGAACCGATGGTCAAGCTCATCGACGGCCGCGTGATCAGCCGGCCGATCGCCGGGACCCGTCGGCGGGGTCGCACCGAGGAGGAGGATCGTCGCCTCGGGGCCGAGCTCTCCGAGCACCCCAAGGAGCGGGCCGAGCACGTGATGCTGATCGACCTGGCCCGCAACGACGTCGGCCGTGTCGTCACGTTCGGGACGGAGCGGGTCGACGAGACGATGGTGCTCGAGCGCTACAGCCACGTCATGCACCTCACGTCGCAGGTGTCGGGCGAGCTGGCCGAGGGCCGGACGCCGATCGACGTGCTGCGCGCCACGCTGCCGGCCGGCACGGTCTCGGGAGCGCCGAAGGTCCGGGCCATGGAGATCATCGACGATCTCGAGCCCACCAAGCGCGGTCCCTACGCCGGCGTCGTCGGGTACCTGGACTTCTCCGGCAACATCGACACGGCCATCGCCATCCGCACCCTGGTGATCGACCGCAACGGGCGCGCCTCGGTCCAGGCGGGCGCGGGCATCGTCGCGGACAGCGTGGCGGCGCACGAAGACCTCGAGTGCCACAACAAGGCGCGCGCCCTCCTGAGCGCCGTCACCGGCGCCCGACGGATGACCGCACAGCGCCGCGCCGCCCTCGCCGGCACGTCGATCGACGAGCCGGCATGACGCCGGCCGCCCCGCTGCCGTCCGCCCTGGCCGCCGCGGCGGACCGCTACGCCGACGCCGTGGTCCGCGACGAGGTGCGCGTCGCCGGTCCCGATGCCACGTCGTTCCTGGACGGCCAGCTCAGCCAGGCGGTCGCCGACCTCGACGTCGGGTCCTCGGCGTGGTCCTTCGTGCTGCAACCCCAGGGCAAGGTCGATGCCTGGTGCCGGGTCTGGCGTCGCGGCGCCGACAGCTTCGGGCTCGACATCGACGCCGGCTTCGGTGCGCTGCTCGAGGCCCGGCTGCGGCGCTTCTTCCTGCGGGTCGACGCGGCGATCGAGGTCGAGTTGGCGCGCCCGGCCATCCTGCACGATCCCGACGCGGCGCACACCGCCTGGCGGGTGGAGCGCGGCATCCCGGCGATGGGTGCAGAGATCACCGACGTGATCATCCCTGCCGAGCTCGGCCAGTGGGTCGTCGATGCCAGCGTGAGCTTCACCAAGGGCTGCTTCACGGGTCAGGAGCTCGTGGCTCGCGTCGACAGCCGTGGCGGCAACGTCCCGCGCCCGCTCCGGGGACTGGTCGCCGACGGCCCCATGGCGTCGGGTGACGTCGTCGAGCGCGACGGTGAGCCCGTCGGTCACGTCACGAGCGCGGCAGCCTCGACGGCGCTCGGCCGGGCCGTGGCGCTGGCGTTCGTCCACCGCACGGTCGAACCCGGCGCCGTGGTCGCCGTGCGCGGCGAGACGGTCGTGGACGCCGAGGTCACGGCGCTGCCGTTGGTGGCGGTGGCCCCGCCGCAAGGCTGACCACCATCCGTGTGCCCCCGCCGGGGGCCGCCGTGGCGGTGACGGCGCCGCCCATGCCCTCGACCAGCTCCCGCACGATGGCCAGGCCGAGGCCCGAACCGGTCTCGGCTCGTACCGGCTCGTGGGCGGAGACGTAGAGGCGTTCGAACACGTGGGGCAGGTCGGCGGCAGCGATGCCTGGGCCGTCGTCGTCCACCACGACGGCGGGGACGGCGGGATCGACCACCATGGAGATCGTGCCGGCGGCGAACTTGGCGGCGTTCTCGACCAGGTTCGCCAGCACCTGCCGCAGGCGATCGGCATCGGCGGCGACCCACACCGGCTCGGGCGGGACGTGCACGTCGAGGCGCAGGCCGGCGGCATCGCACGAGGGCGCGCAGCCCTCGGCGGCGTCGCGGACGATCGCCCGCAGGTCGACGGGACCGATCGTGAACCCGAAGCTGCGGGCGTCGAGGGTGGCGAGCAGCAGCAGGTCGCCGACGAGGCGCTCCAGCCGTCGCCCTTCGGCCTGGATCACGCCTGCTGCGATGGCCGGGTCGTCGACGGCGCCATCGGCGATGGCCTCGGCGTAGCCCTGGATCGAGGTCAACGGCGTCCGGAGATCGTGGCTGATCGAGAGCAGGAACTGCTGCTCGAGTCCCTGGGCGCGATCCAGCGCCGCCGTCATCGTGTTGATGGCGCGCCCGAGCTCGTCGAGCTCGTCGGGCGCAGCCCGGTCATGGTGCTCGGGCAGGCGGACGGTCAGGTCGCCCTCCGCCACCCGCTCCGCCGCCGCGATGGCGTCGTGCAACGGCGCGGTCAGCCGGGCGCTGACCCGGTCGGCGACGACCGCGCCGAGCAGGAGGGTGACGCCGGCGGCGAGGAGGAAGAACGGCAGCGCCTGCCCGACGGCGGTCACCTCGCGCTCGAGGACGACGGCACTGACGTCCCCGTCGGTGCTGATCGGCGCCACGGCCCAGGCGACGCCGTTCGTCAGGCCCGACTCGGTGGCGCCGCCGGCCAGGGCGGCGAGGTCGAGGTCCTCGGCGGCGACGCCGGACGGCAGCTGCCCCGACGCGAGCCGGCCGTCGCCGTCGAGCACCACGAGACCGATCGCTTCGTCGACGAGGGTCTCCTGGAGGGCCACACGCTGCAGGTCACGGCGAACGATCGAGCGACACAGCGCCTCTCGTGCGTTGAGCATCTGCCGGCGCACGGCGGCGTTGGTGTTCACCACCTCGGCATCGCACAGGACACGACGGAACCGCTCCAGCTGTTCGGCATCCGGGCCGGCGCAGAAGGTGGCGCGCGCCGCCTCCACCGAGGGCGCGAACACCCGGTCGAGGCCGTCCCAGGTCGCCGAACAGATGCGGGCCGACGCTGCAGGCACGCTGTCGAGACCGCCGTCGCACACGGCGGCGCGGATGCGTTCGCTCGTAGCTCGCGCCACATCGTCCTCGGGCAGCGCCGCGTCGCAGATCTGGGCGACGAGGGCGCGGGTCTCCGCATCGCCGAGGCGGGCGAACCCGCTGGTGGCGCTGGCGATGAGCTGCGCCGTCGCCTGCGCCTGTGCCCGCAGGTCGGTCTCGGTGCGCTCCGCCGCCCCGATCCGCACAAGGCCGAGTGTGCCGACACCCGCCACCAGCAGGGCCGCCGCCACCGAGCCCACGATCGCCAACCGCAGGCGTCGTTTCACCCGGGACCTTCCAGGCGGTAGCCGACGCCCCACACGGTGGTGAGGACGAAGGCGTCGCCGAGCTTCTTGCGGAGCTGGCGCACGTGCACGTCGACGGTCCGCTCGTCGCCGACCCACGCCGCGCCCCACACCCCGTCGAGCAGCTGCCGGCGCGACAGGGCCAGTCCGGGATGGGCCGCCAGGTACGCCAACAGGTCGAACTCCCGGCTCGCCAAGGCCACGGGGACGCCGCCGACGCGCGCCTCGCGTCGCGCCGAATCGACCTCGAGGTCGCCGAGCACGAGCACCTCGGCGACGGATGGTGCCGCCGTCGTCCGTCGCAGGATCGCCTTGACGCGCGCCACGAGCTCGCGCGGGCTGAAGGGCTTGGTGACGTAGTCGTCGGCTCCCAGCTCCAGACCCAGCACACGGTCGATCTCGCCGTCGCGGGCCGTCAGCATCACGACGGGCACCGACGACATCGTGCGGATCGTTCGGCACACGTCGAAACCGTCGAGGTCCCCGGGGAGGCCGACGTCGAGCACGACGAGATCAGGCGTGTGTCGGCGCACGAGGTCCAGCCCGTGTGCCCCGTCCGAGGCGAGCAGCACACGCCAGCCGGCGCGCCGCAGGTACAGATCGATGAGGTCGGCGATGCTCGGATCGTCCTCGACGACGACGATCGTGCGTTGGTCGGTGTGCATGACGGCGTCATCGTCGCGCACCGGTGCGGGACGGATCGGCCCTCCCGGGGTCTCGGCCATGGCGCGCCATGGTCACCGTCGCGGGTGAGGAGGAGGTGAGACGCAGGTGAGGAGACGATGAGCACTCCTACGATGCACGGCGTGACGACGGACGGCGATCTCGACTGCTACGCCGTGCTCGGGGTGAGGCCCACCGCCTCCGACCGGGAGATCCGCGCCGCCTACCTGCGACGAGCGCGTGCGCACCACCCGGATCGGCAGGCCGGCGCCGATGCGACCACGCGCCGGCGCAGCGAGGCCCGGATGCAGCAGGTGAACCGGGCCTGGGCGGTGCTCGGCGACCCGGGACGTCGCGCTGCCTACGACGCGGCGCTCGCCGCGATGGCGCCACCCGCTCCGCCCCGGTGGCGTCCCGACGGCGGGGCGAACCCTGCCTTCGTCCCGTACGACGACGGCTCCGACGACGGGTCCGATGGCGGTGCGTTCGGGGGTGCGGCCGACGACGCCGACGAGTTCGCCGACGGTCCGGGACGCCCCATGCCGCGCCTGGTGCAGGTGCTGCCCGCGGCGCTGGCGGCGGTGGCGTTCGGTGCCCTCGTCATCGGGTTCATGACGTCGCTGCCCGAACTGGTCGGCGTCGGCATCGCGGCGGGCATCCTCGCCCTCGTGGCCTTCGTGGCGGTGCCGATCGTCGCCGTCGCCCGAGCGTCGGGGCGCACCGGCTGACCTCGGCGATCATGGGCGTCCCGGTTGGGCCGCCCGCGCCGCCGCCACCGGTGACGGTCCGCCGCAACGATGCGGTGGGCGCGCCGAGCGCCCGGATACGCTCCGACGCC
The DNA here is from genome assembly GCA_964648005.1 of uncultured Iamiaceae bacterium. GTDB lineage: Bacteria > Actinomycetota > Acidimicrobiia > Acidimicrobiales > Acidimicrobilacustridaceae > JAGQTE01. The sequence continues at coordinate 8,722 of CAZYKR010000068.1, read as the reverse complement.
ATGGCGAAGGTGTCCGCGTTCGTGAAGCTCACCGCGCAGCCCGGCCGGCGACCCGAGATGCTCGACGCCCTGCGAGCGATGCTGCCGGTCGTCGCCGACGAGCCGGGTACCGAGGTCTACTCGTTCCATCTCGACCAGGCCGACGAGAACGCCGTGTGGGTGTTCGAGCTCTACCGGGACACCGAAGCCCTGGACGCGCACAGCTCGAGCGACGGGATGAAGGAGCTGCTCGGTGCGCTCGCCGGCCTGCTGGCCGACGCGCCGACCATGGTCTTCGCCACGCCGACCGACGCCAAGGGCCTCGCCATCTGATGCCGACCTACCTCGATGCCATCCTGGCGGCGCACCGAGCGGCGGCGGCCGCCGACCCTCGGCCGCTCGACGACCTGATCGCCGAGGCCGAGGCCGCCGGGCCCACGCGAGGGTTCGCCGACCGCCTCCGATCCGACGCCGCCACGGGCCTGGCCGTCATCGCCGAGGTGAAGCGTCGCAGCCCGTCCAAAGGAGACCTCGCCGTCGATCTCGACCCGGCCGTGGTGGCGGCGGCGTACGCCTCCGGCGGAGCCTCCTGCCTGTCCGTGCTGACCGACGAGGCCTTCTTCGGCGGATCGATCGCCGACCTGGTGGCGGCGCGCGCCGCCTGCGACCTGCCGGTGCTGCGCAAGGACTTCACCGTCTGCGCCGCCGACGTGTGCGACGCCCGCATCATGGGCGCCGATGCCGTGCTGCTCATCGTCGCCGCCCTCGACGCCGGCGAGCTGGCGGAGCTGCACGACCTCGGCACGCGCCTCGGGCTGGACGTGCTGGTCGAGGTGCACGACGAGGCGGAAGCGGCGCGCGCCGTCGCCGTGGGCGCCACGCTGATCGGTGTCAACCAGCGCGACCTGGTGTCCTTCGCCGTCGACACCGAGCGTGCGGTGCGGGTGGCGTCGGTGCTGCCCGACGACGTGGTGCGCGTGGCGGAGTCCGGGGTGCGGGGGCGCGACGACGCCGCGGTGCTCGCCGGCGCCGGCTACCACGCCGTGCTCGTGGGGGAGTCGGTCGTGACGGCGGGGGACCGGGCGGGCGCCGTGCACGCGCTGCGGACGTGTGCCGTCCCGGCGCTCGAAACGGACCACGGAACGCGCTGAGTGCTCCGGTAGGGTCATCGGCCATGTTCGTCAAGATCTGCGGGATCACGAGCGAGTCCGACGCGCTGTTCGCGACGGCCATGGGTGCCGACGCCATCGGGTTCGTCTTCGCGCCGTCGCCCCGCCAGGTGCAGCCGGCGCTGGTGCGAGACGTCGTGCGGCGCCTGCCGGCCGAGGTGCTCACCGTCGGCGTGTTCCGGGACGAGTCGGCGCAGCGGGTCGTGGAGATCACGAACACCTGCGGCCTGAGCGCCGTGCAGCTGCACGGTCATGAGGCCCCCGCCGAGTGCGCCTGGGTCCGCGAGCGTGTGCCGCTGGTCATCAAGGCGTTCGGCGCCGGTGACCACCTGGTCGAGCGCATCAACGAGTACGACACCGTCGACGCCATCCTGATGGACTCGGGCGTGCCCGGGTCGGGCGAGGTGTTCGACTGGAGCATCGTCGAGGCGCTGCCGCTCAACCGTCGGATCATCCTGGCCGGCGGTCTGACGCCCGACAACGTGGGAGAAGCCATCGAGCGGACCCAGCCGTGGGGTGTCGATGTCGCCAGCGGGGTGGAAGCCGTGCCGGGGCACAAGGACGCCCGCCTGGTGTACCGGTTCGTCAGCCGTGCCAAGGCCGCCGGCGACCGGTTCGAGCGCCCGTACTTCGACGGCGACGAGCTGCTCATGCCGTTCGACTACGAGTACGACGACCTCGAGCTGGCCGGAGGCTGACATGGCGGACCCCACGGTCCGGCTCACCGATCCCGGTGATGCGGGCCGATTCGGCGACTTCGGCGGTCGGTACGTGCCCGAGACGCTCGTGCCCGCCTGCCAGGAGCTCGAAGCTGCCTTTCGGTCGGCGTGGGTCGATGCGGCGTTCCGCCGTGAGCTCGACGACCTGTTGCGGGACTACGCCGGGCGTCCGTCGCCGCTCACCGAGTGCCACCGGCTCTCCGAGCAGCTGGGCCTGCGGCTGCTGCTCAAGCGCGAGGACCTGAACCACACCGGGTCGCACAAGATCAACAACGTGCTCGGCCAGGCGCTACTCGCCCGGCGCATGGGCAAGGCGCGTCTGGTGGCCGAGACGGGCGCCGGCCAGCACGGCGTCGCCACCGCCACCGCCGCCGCACTGCTCGGCATGACCTGCACCGTCTACATGGGCGAGGTCGACATCGAGCGCCAAGCGCTCAACGTGTTCCGCATGCGGTTGCTCGGGGCCGAGGTGCGCCCGGCGTCGTCGGGCAGCCGGACGCTCAAGGACGCGGTGAACGAGGCGATGCGGGATTGGGTGGCGACGGTCGGCGACACCCACTACTGCCTCGGGTCGGTCATGGGGCCGCACCCGTACCCGTGGATGGTGCGCGAGCTGCACCGGGTGATCGGTGACGAGGCCCGCGCGCAGTGCGCCGCCCTGCTCGGCACCGACGGTGACGGCGTGCCGGACGTGGTCACCGCGTGCGTCGGCGGTGGCTCCAACGCCATCGGTATCTTCTCGGGCTTCGTCGACACCCGTGCCGAGCTGGTCGGGGTCGAGCCCGCCGGCGGCGCCGCGGTCGGGCGCGGCGTCCCGGGGGTGGTGCACGGCTCCCGCTCGTACCTGCTCCAGGACGAGTGGGGCCAGGTCCTCGAGGCCGAATCGATCTCCGCTGGTCTCGACTACCCGGGCGTCGGTCCCGAGCACTCGTGGCTCGCCGACGTCGGACGCGCCCGGTACGAGCAGGTCACCGACGCCGAGGTCATCGAGGCGTTCCAGGTCTTGAGCCGGACCGAGGGCATCATCCCGGCGCTCGAGCCGGCGCACGCCCTCGCCTGGATCCTCCGGGCGAGCGACGAGCTGTCCGGCCGCACGGTGCTGTTGAACCTCTCGGGACGCGGTGACAAGGACGTCGGCCAGATGATGGACGTCCTCGCCGATCGCCTCGCCGGGGAGCGCCCGTGACGCGCACCCCGACGGCACCCGACGCCATCGGTGCCCAGCTCGAGGCTCACCTGCGCAGCCGGCGCGCTGCGGGCCGCAAGCTGCTGGTGCCGTACGTGACGGGCGGCTACGGCGGCGACTGGGTCGATGTCGTGCGCGCCGTCGCCGACGCTGGCGCGGACGCCATCGAGGTGGGCATCCCCTTCTCCGATCCCGTGATGGACGGTCCCACGATCCAGCGGGCGTCCGAGCTGGCGCTGGCGGCGGGCGCCACGCCCGGATCGATCCTCGACCAGCTCCACGGCAGCGACGCCGGTGTGCCGCTGGCGGTGATGACCTACTACAACATCGCCGACCACTGGGGGCTGGAGCGCTTCGCCAGCGAGCTCACGGAGGCCGGCGTGTGCGCGGCGATCCTTCCCGACGTGCCGCTCGAGGAGGTCGGTCCCTGGACGGCGGCCGCCGACGCCGCCGCCGTGGAGACCGTGCTCCTGGCGGCGCCGACGGCATCCGATGCACGCCTCGAGCGCATCTGTGCCCGAGCGCGCGGCTTCGTCTACGCCGTCGGGTTGCTCGGCGTGACCGGCGCCCGGACGGCGCTGGCCGCCACTGCCACCGAGATCGCCGGCCGCTGCAAGGCGGTCACCGACCGGCCGGTCCTCGTGGGTGTGGGCGTCTCCGACGCCGCCCAAGCGCGCCAGGCGTGCACCGTCGCCGACGGCGTGGTCATCGGCTCGGCGCTGGTCGATCGGCTCCTGGCGGGGGAGGGCCCCGACGGTGCCGCTCGGTTCGTGGCCAAGGTGCGCGCCGCCCTCGACGGGGGGTGAGTGCCGGACCCGGTGCGCGCTGCCGCTGGGTCCTCGCGTCGTCGAGACGCCCGGGACGGCCGCGCCGGCGTTTCGTACACTGGCGGCGTGCACGATCCGTCGGGGCCCGTGAAGCTCGCCGCGTTCCCCCGAGACCTCCTGATCGAGCGTGAGCTCTTCGCCGGCACGGTGAGCGAGGTGGACCTGCTGGCGGCACTCGGCGCGCCATCGGGCGAGAGCGTCCCGGCACTCGGCGCCGGGCACCCCACCTTCTTCTGGGACCTCACCTACGGGTGCGGGTTGGTGATGGGCCTCCAGTTCGACCAGCTCACGCAGCGCCTGAGCGGCTTCCTCGATGCGCCCGACGTCGACCACGCCCTGCGCCATCTCGGCGTCCCGATGGCCGATCGGTGGTTGCTCGAGGAGTCGGATCCGGACCTGTTCCGGGCGGTGGCGCCACCGACGGATGCCCGGTGCGGCGTCGCGGCCATCGTCGACGGGCGCCGGCGCACGGTGGCCGAGGGCCTGACCGAGCGCGATGCGCGGTGCCGGTGCACCATGGCGCCGGGTGAGCCGTTGGTGCTGCTCGTCGACGGGGAGGTGGTCGACCTGCGCGGCCCCGTCGAGCGCCAGGATGCGGACGGTCGGCCGCTGGCGCCGCCCCCGGTGGCGAGCGGCGATCGGCTCGCCGGCGCCCTGGCAGCGCGCATGGTGCCTGCGGCCCCACCGGCGCCGCCACCGGCGCCACCGCCACCCCTGGCAGCACCGGACCTGCCGACCCCACCGCCGGCGCCGTCGCCACCGGTGTCCGGCCGGCCGCCGGCGGACCGACTCCCGTCATCGTTCGATCCCGGCCGTCGCCGGGGCACGCTCGAGACCTTCGACGACGACGAGTTCGAGTCCTCCTAGGAGCGACCCCAACCGGAGAGGTCGGCGATGATCCGCAGCATGATCTCGTCGGCGCCACCGCCGATCGACAAGAGGCGTCCGTCGCGGAAGTAGCGGGCGGTCCAGGTCTCTTCCATGTAGCCGATGCCGCCGTGGATCTGCATGCAGGCATCGGCGACCTCGCGCTGGAGCCGTCCCGCCTTGAGCTTGGCGATCGACGCCATGCGGGTGACGGTGACGAGATCGGCGCCGTGGACGATCTGCTCGGCGCAGGCGTAGGTGTAGTGCCGCAGGAGGTCGACCTCGGCGCTCAGCTCGGCGAGCCGGAACGCCAGGTACTGGTTGTCGAGGAGGGGCCGCCCGAACGTGTGGCGCTCCCGGGCGTAGGCGGCGGTGCGTTCGACGGCGAGCGCCATCTGGCCGGTTGCCATGTAGGCGGCGATGAGGCGTTCGTTCTGGAACTGCTCCATCTGTTGCTGGAACCCACGATCGACGGTGCCGATCGTGTGCTCGATCGGGACGCGCACGTCGACGAAGGACAGCTCGGCGGTGTCCGACGATCGCTGGCCCAGCTTGTCGAGCTTGCGGCTGACCTCGAGCCCGGGCGTGTCGGTCGGTACGACGATCTGGCTCATGCCCCGATGGCCACCGACGTCGGAGGTGCGCGCCAGCAAGCAGAGCCAATCCGCCTGCACACCGTTGGTGATGTAGAGCTTCGTGCCGTTGATGACCCACTCGTCGCCGTCGCGCACGGCCCGGGTGCGCAGACCCGCGACGTCGCTGCCGGCATCGGGCTCGGTGACGGCGATGGCGGCCACGGCGGTGCCGGCGATGGCCGGGCGCAGGAACCGCTCCTTGAGCTCGGGCGAACCGAACCGGGCGAGCGACGGTGTCGCCATGTCGGTCTGCACCGACACGGCCATGGCGACGCCCCCCGTGGCACAGCGCCCGAACTCCTCGCCGTACACCACCGTGAAGGAGTGGTCCGCCCCTTGGCCACCGTCCGCCGGGTCGTACTCCAGGCCGAAGATGCCGGCGGCGCCCAGCTTCGGGAACAGGTCGTGGGCGGGGAAGATGCCCGCCGCCTCCCAGTCGTCGGCGAACGGGTTGATGTGCCGGTCGATCACCTCGCGCACGGTGGCGCGGAACTGCTCGTGCTCGTCGGTGAAGATCATGAGTCGCTCCGCTCGAGTCGGGCCAGCTCGGTGGCGCCGAGCACGGTCGTGGGCACCGCTGCGTGCTTGGCACGCAGGTACTCGCCGAGGCCCTTCGCCTGGGGATCGGTGCGCGTGCACGCGGCGACGCCGCGTCCCAACAGGCCGTGCACTACGAAGTTCAGCGCCCGCAGGTTCGGCAGCTCGAAGCGCTCGACCTCCAGGCCGGTGGTCTCGGCCGGCAGCAGCCTGCGCAGGCGGTCGACGGTCAGGAACCAGGCGAGCCAGTCGTAGGCGTCGTCGGTGCGCGCCCACACACCGATGTTGGCGTTGCCGCCCTTGTCGCCGGAGCGTGCGCCGAGCACCCGACCGAGCGGCGCGACGGTGGTCTCCACCTCGTCCCACCACGGCGTGTCGTCGGCGCTGGTGGTCGTGCGCTGCCGGGCGATGTCGCCCAGCAGCGTCTGCAACCCCTCGGCGTCCGTCGCTGCCAGCACCGGCGTCGCCGCCGCGCCCAGCCCCTCGCCGCGCTCCTTCGGCGTGCGCCGTGCGGTCATCGCCGGAGGGCGCGGCGCCGGACCGATCGCCAGGCGCTCGCCGTCGAGCAGCACGGCGTGGTCCACGGCGTCGGCCGGCACGGTCGTCGGCCAGTACACGCCGAACGACGAGGCCCCGCTCGGCGGCGTGGTCGTGAACAGGCCCGGGTAGTTCGCCAGCACGAGCTCGATCGCCTTGTTGGAGAACGAACGCCCGACCTTGGACTCGTCCGGATCCATGACCGTCACCCGCAGCCGGGCGATGGCGTCGTCGTTGGTCGCCGGATCCTCGCGGTCGGACCGGATGAGGGTCTCGTCGACATCGGCGAACGCCTCGCGCCCGCCGTCGACGAGGCCCCACAGCGCGTCGAGCGCCAACGCCGCCTTGGCCTCGACGTCGAGTCCGGTGATGGCGAAGGTCATCGAGTTGCGGAAGCCGCCGAGGTAGTTGATGCACACCTTGAGCCGCTCGGGGCCGGGAGCGCCCCGGACATCGTGCACGAGGACGCGGTCGGGGCCCTCCTGGCGCAGGTGGATCGAGTTCAACCACACCGCGGCGTCGGGGTTGAGGTACTGCAGCCCCTGGATCTCGTAGAGCAGCTGCGCCGTGATCGTGTCGACCGTCACGGCGCCCCCGGTGCCGGGGTGCTTGGTGATCACGCAGCTGCCGTCGCCGGCCAACTCGGCGATGGGGAAGCCGGGGCGGGAGAGGTCCGGCACCTCGTCGAAGAACGCGAAGTTGCCGCCGGTGCACTGCGTGCCGCACTCGATGATGTGGCCGGCGACGACGGCGCCGGCGAGCTCGTCCCAGTCGGTGCGCTCCCAGCCGTGCCACCAGGCGCCGGCGCCGACGATGAGCGCAGCGTCCGTCACCCGGCCGGTGATCACGATGTCCGCGTCGCGCCGCAGCGCCTCGGCGATGCCCCATCCGCCGAGGTAGGCGTTGGCGGTGACCGCCTCGACGCCGAGGTCGGCGAAGGCCTCACCCGTGTCGAGGTTGGTCAGGGTCTCGCCGGCGGCGCGCAGGTCGGCGAGGTCGCCGAGGAGGTCGTCGCCGACGACCGCCGCCACCCGGACGGTCACCCCCAACTCGGCGGCGAGCGCCTCCACCGCCGTGGCGCAGCCGGCCGGGTTGAGTCCGCCGGCGTTGGACACGATGCGGATGCCGCGCTCGGCACAGGTCGCCAGCACGTCGCGCAGCTGCGCCAGGAACGTCTTGGCGTACCCGCCGTCGGGGTTGCGCATCCGGTCCTTGGCAAGGATCAACATCGTGAGCTCGGCCAACCAGTCACCGGTGAGCACGTCGATCGGTCCGCCGGCGACCATCTCGGCGGCGGCGCTCAACCGATCGCCGTAGAACCCCGAGCAGTTGGCGATGCGGACGGGGTCACGACTCATCGGGGCGCTCCTGTGGTGGGATCGTCGTCGCCGGCCCGATGTCGCTCGGCCCGGTATCGGTGGGTTCGGCGCCGGTCGGCTCGGCGTCGGTGGGTTCGGCGGCGAGGTGCACCAGCGGCGCGTGGGCATCGACGGTGTCGCCCACCGCCACCAGCACGGCGCTGACGACACCGGCGCTCGGCGCGTGCAGGCGGTGCTCCACCTTCATGGCCTCGAGCACGATCAGCTCGTCGCCGGGTGCCACCGTGTCGCCGGCCGCCACCAGCACGGCGACCACGCGGCCGGGGAGCGGGGCGACGACGCCGCCCGTCCCGTCCTCACCGTCGAGCGGCTCGAAGCGTGCCAGCTCGCGGGCACAGGTCTCGCCGAGCGCCGAGTTCACGAACCACGTGTCGTCGTAGCGGCACACCTCGACCTGTTGGCCGCGCCGGCCGGCGTGGACCATCCAGGTCGACGGGCCTGGGGTGACCGCACCGGCGTCGAGACGTTCGAGCTCGACCAGGGTCGCGTACGTGCCGTCGGGGCCGCTGATCGCCACCTCGAAGAGGTTCGTCGGCTCGCCGGAGCCGGAGGCACGTCGCTTGCGCTCCAGCGGGTGGTCGTCCGCCGCCCGCGTGTAGGTGAGCTGCCACGGCTCGGCACCGATGAGGAACGTCACGGACTGCGCCGCGGCGCCGGGCGGGGCCTCGAGCAGGCGCCACGCGTGGCCCGCCAGCTCGCCGGAGCGCTCGGACTGCAACGCCCCTGGCCGCACCAAGAGCAGGTGGCGGACCAAGCGCGAGCGCAGCTCGGCCATCACCCGCGCCGCCCCGCGCCGGCCGCCCGCCTCGAAGCCGGCGTCGACGAGGCCGCGGGCGAGCGAGACCGCGACCAGCCAGAGCAGCTGCGGGGTCAGATCGGCCAACGAG
>CAZYKR010000067.1:0-17062 GCA_964648005.1 uncultured Iamiaceae bacterium | reverse complement strand
GGGCGTCGGCGCGCTCCCCAGGGCACCGGCCGTCGGCGGGCCCTCGGCGCGGCGATGGTGCTCGCCATCGCCGTGTGCGTCGCCGCCTTCAGCACGGCCGCGCCGTCGTCGTCCGCCGACGGACGAAGCGTCTCGCTGTCCCCGGCGACGGGCCTCAAGGCCGGCGACACCACGACCGTGTCGTGGTCCGGCTTCACGCCCGGGCCGGTGTACCTCTACGAGTGCTCGTCGGACGCCACCCGGTGGGCCCAGTGCGCCGAGGTCAGCTACGTCAAGGGCACGACAGGCCCCGACGGCACCGGTTCGGTGCAGTTCCCGATCTGGCGAGGCGTCCCGCTCCCGCAGATCCCAGTGGTGGGCTCCCGCAACTTCGGCATCCCGTGCAACTCGCAGTTCCCGTGCAAGGTCGTCGTCTCCGAGTGCCAGTTCGACATCGACAGCGACCGCGCCGCCGGCGCCGGCATCGGCTTCACGCCGGGCGGTGAGAACCCGGCGGTGACCACGACCACAGGCTTCGCCACCACCACGAGCACGATCCCGACGAACCCACCGGTCGACGCCGACCCGATCCCGACCGCGTACACCGGCTCAGCCCAGCTGTTCGTCAGCGACGCCGCCTTCACGGCACAAGCCGCGCCCTACGAGCTGAACATCGACCTGCTCCTGCAGAACTCGCCCAACGCTCTCGAGCAGTTCGTCGGCGGATCGGCCGAGGTGGCGATCACGTCGCTCGGCCCCGACGCCGACCAGCTCGAGGCGCTCGACGAGGACGGGCGCGACGTCGCCTACGTGCCCATCGCTGCCAGCGCGCTCACCGTGGGTCAGCAGCTGCACGTCAACGGCATCGAGTCGGAGCAGGCGAACTTCACCGCCGACGTGCTCAGCCGCATCTACCACGCACCCGAGCAGGGCGACACGTGGACGCAGATCGGCGACTGGAACGAGCCTGCCGTCGTCGAGGGCAACGGCGGCTGCGGCGTGCAGATGGACGGGCGCCGCTACCCGGTCGCCAGCTTCCGCGGCGACGTGTCGTCCGCCAACAAGGTGTTCACCGAGTGGCTCGCCGCCGAGGCGCCGACGTGGGAGCTCGGATCCGGCCTGAACATGCCCATCAACGACTCGCAGGTCTACGGCCGCCCGTCGGCCGCCGAGCTGGCCGACTTCATCGCCTTCGGTGACCTCAAGATCGACCACGCCACCAACTCGGCGGCCGGGCGGGTCGGGTTCGTCGACCGCAGCTACGCCCGGGAGTTCGGCCTGACCCAGGCCGGGCTGCGCAACGGTGCCGGCGAGTACGTCCAGCCCACCGATGACGCCATCCGCAAGGCGATCGAGACCACCCACGAGCCCGGGACCTTCTTCGTCCCCGACGTCGACACGACGGTGCCGGGCGCCTACCCGATGCCGACCGTCTACTACGCCGTGGTGCAGACGAACGTCACGGACACGTTCACCCAGGAGAACGTCGACGACCTCAAGACCTTCCTCACCTACATGACCTCGTCGCAGGGCCAGGCACGGGCGCAGGCCTTCGGGTACGTGCCGCTGCCCACCGCGCTGCAGGCCGAGGCCACGGCGACGATCGCCAAGATCGGCACGACCGGCGGTGAGGAGCCGCCGCCCCCGCCGACGGAGGTCCCCGAGGAACCGACGTTCTTCGATGAGCTGCTCGGGGGCTTCGACGACTACGCGTCAACCTTCTACGACGACTACGGCTCGTCGTTCGACGACACCGCCGCGGGCGACACGGGCGGCTACTCGGACACCGGCTACAGCGACACCGGCACGGCCGGCGCCGACGGGGGTGCCTCTGCCGAGCCCACCCCCGAGGAGGAGGTGCTGGGGGCGTCGCCGATCCGTGCCGTGTTCGGCTCGGTCGGGACCATCGTCGGCCTTCCGATGCTGCTGGCGCTCGGTGTCGGTGCCGCCATCGCCGGCCAGGTCCTGCGCCGTCGCAGCGGTGCCACAACGGAGACGACGCCGTGACCACGATCATCGCCGACCGTGACGACCGGGCCGACGATCCTGCACCGCCCACGCCCTTGGCCGAGGCACCCCCTGCTCCGGAGACCCGCTCGGCGGATCCGTCCGCCACTGCCCCGGCGGCCGCGGGGCGCCGCATCGACGGGCGCGGCATCGCCGCAACGGTGCTGAGCATCGGCGGTGGCGTGCTCATCGCCTACGTGCTGTTCCAGTTGCTGGTCACCCCGATGATCGCCTCGCGGGCGCAGCGGGAGCTGGCCGGCGAGCTCGGTGAGCGCATCGACACTGCGGCGGCGCTGGCGACCGGCTCGGCGAGCACCGGGCTCGGCAGCACGATCGGGAACTTCGGCGATCTCGACCTCGAGCACCCACAGATCCCCGACCTGGTCGGCCAGCTGCCGAGCGACGCCGAGGCGCAGCTCGTCGAGCTCGGCTTCACGGTGACCCGCGCGCCGGAGCAGTCGCGCGAGCTCGTGCCGGGCTTGGTCACGCGCACGGATCCACCGACCGACGCGCGTCAGGACGCCGGCGCCGAGGTCACGGTCTTCGTCTCGACCCTCGCCCCCGGCTCGCCGGTCGCCTCGCTCTCCATCGACGCCATCGGGCTGTCGGCCATCGTCGTCGAGGGGACGACCAGCACCGAGCTGATGCAGGGTCCGGGCCACTATCGCGACTCGGTCCTGCCCGGCGAACCCGGCAACGCCGTGATCTTCGGCCGGCGCTCGACCTACGGCGCGCCGTTCGGGCAGCTCGACCAGCTCGAACCCGGCGCCACCATCAACGTCACGACGCTCGGCGCCGAGTTCACCTACACCGTGCGCGAGCGCCGCGTCGTCGCCGAAGGCGACACCGACGTCCTCGGCCCGTCGGAGGAGAACCTGCTGACCCTGGTCACCTCGAGCCCGCGGTATCAGGCGACGGAACGACTGGTCGTCGTCGCCGAGCTCGACGGCGACCCGCTCGGCGCCGGCATCGATCCCGAAGCCGAGGCCGTCGGCGAGGCGATCGTGCTCACGCCCGATGAGAAGGGTCTTGCCAGCGACGCCACCGCCTGGGGTCCGTTCCTGCTCTGGTTCGAGCTGCTGCTCATCGCCATCGTCGTCACCGTCCGCCTGCTGCGCGGGGCCTGGGCCCGAAGCTCGGTCTGGCTGGTGATGACCCCCATCGTCGTCGCCCTCGGCCTGCTGACCTTCGAGTCGGTCAACCGCCTGCTGCCCGCAACGCTCTAGGAGCCCCGCCCATGTCCCGGTCCCGCACGTCCTCGCTACTCAGCATCATCGCCGTCGTCGCCCTGGCGATCGTCGGCTTCGCGCTGCTCGCGCGCCAGGGCGGCACCACCGGCTCGTCGGCGACCGCCGCCGGCGAGTCGACGACCACCACCGCCGGCGCCTCCACCGACGGACCGGCCGCCCTCGACACGGCGACGGACGCCGCCGACCCATCGGCAACGGAGACGACCGGCGCACCAGCCGCTCCCGCCGACACGACACCGACGACGTTCGCCCGCGACGCCGAGGGGCGGTTCCTGCCTACCGGGGCACCGCAGGGCGCCTACCCGACGTACCTCGGCGGAGACTTCGACGACCCGACCCCCAACGGCGTGGCCTCGGCGGGTGTCGACGAGAACGGGTGCGATGCCAACTACGCCGGCACCTGCGTACCCCCGGGCGGGGCAGGCTGCGCCGAGCTCGGCGCGGTCAACATCGAGGTCGTGCTGGGCGACCCGTACGGACTCGACCCCGACGGCGACGGCATCGCCTGCGAGGACGAGAGCATCGTGCGCACCCCGCACGGCGAAGGCACCCCCGAACCCCGAGACTGATCCCGACGCGCGAGCGAGGAGCCCGACCATGTCGCAGCGAACCAGCCCGATCACCCGAACCCGCGCCGCCGACGCTCGCCTTGGGGCCGCTCGCCGCGCCGGAGTGGCGTTCGCCGGGGTCGCGCTCGTCGGTGGCGCCCTGGCGCTGGCCGCGGCGCCGGCGACGGCGCAGTACGCACCCGGCGTCACCGTGACCGTGGCCCCGTCCACCGTGGCGCCCGGCGGTGACGTCACCGTCGCAGGTGCTGGCTGTGGCACGCCCGGCACCCCGGTGGCCGTCTCGGTCGGCGGTGCGCAGGCCTCGACGACCGCTGGCGACGGTGGCGCCTATCAGGTGTCGCTGACCGCGCCCGGCGGTGCCGGCACCTATCAGGTGACCGTGTCGTGCGCCGGCGAGACGGCCACGGCGGTGCTGACCGTTGCCGGCGCCACGACCGGCTCGGGGACGACGCTTCCCGTCACCGGCGGCGCACCGATCGCGCCGGCCATCGTCGGCGGCGTGCTGATCGTCGGCGGCGTCGGAGCGCTCGCCGCCGCACGGCGGCGCGACGCTCGCGGCCCCCGCTGACGCCTGCCCATCGGGCGACGTCGCCTCAGCACCGTGACGAACGGCGGCTGGTGCCGCTGGTGATCAGGAACCGGCGCCGAGCTGCGGACTGACCTCGACGGCGAGGCCGATCCGGGCACACTCGTCACCGATAGCGCCGAGGTACCCGGCGCTGGCGGCGAGCGCCTGGTTGCCGACCTCGGCCGACTCGGCGATCGTGAGATCGCCGGCGTTGGTGACCGGCGTGTCGAGCACCGACCACAGCGCGGTCGCCTCGCGCTGGAGGTTGGCGTTGCCGCTGGCGTCGGCCTGCGAGCGCAGGGCGCCGAACGTGTCGAGCGCCTCCTGCGAACGACCGGCGGCGAGCTCGTCGACGACCTCCTGCAGCGTGGCGCAGACTGCCGCCTCGCCGTCGCTCGGTGCGCCGCACGCCCACGCCGTCGCCGCCAGCACGACGACGCCGCAGCCGAACAGGCGCGAGCGGCGCACCTTCATCCGCTGAACTCGCCGGTGTCGACCTGCAGCGTTCCGTCGACCGCACCGTCTCCGTCGAGGTCGTACGCCATGCTGATCGGCACCGTCGGCACGTAGGTCATCGACCCGCCGGGCTCGATCGGGCCCAGGGTGCGCTGGTCGGCGCCGTCGACCGACGCATTCACGAAGGTCAGCGTCCGGGGCGAAGTCCCGTCGTTGCGGATCGTCAGCTCGCGCTCGCGGATCACGACGAGGGTGCGCGGCACCGGACCGGCGTCCGTCAGGGTCAAGGTCTGACCGATCTGGAACTCGTCGGCCGGCGTCACGTACTTGTCGTCCTCGGCGAGGGCGATCGAGTCTTCGGTCGACAGCGACCACGAGGTGACGGTGGCGTCGACCTCGGCGGACGACTCGCCACCGCACCCCGAGGCGGCAGCGACGGCGATCAGCGCCACGAGCGCTACGCAGGCCCGCCGGGGAACAGCGCGTCGAGGGCGCGATGAGTGGTCGGCATCGAGATGGTCCATCGCCCCGCATGGTCACAGTGCCGACCGACGTCGACGGGACGCCAACACGAACCGGGCATGGCGCACGGGTGAACCTTCGGTGACCGTGGCGAGGTTCGGTTCGGCGACCCGAACTGTTCGCGTCCGCGTCACCCGGCAGGGGTGGCCACGTCATGTCCGGTTGGTAGTTCATGGGGCGCCGACGAGCGACTGCCCGGCGGAACCCGAACAAGGAGAAGCGATGAAGCGACTAGCACGATGTGCGCTCGCCGGTGCCGCCGTGATGGCAGGCGTCATGGCGATCGCCCCGGCGGAGGCCGCGCCACCGTCGACGACGAACGGCAAGGTGGGCCGCGTGTTCATTTCCGGGTCGGACACGACGTACTTCGTCATGAACGATCTCGCCAACGCCTACATGGAGAGCGAGGGCTGCACGCTCACGAACGTCTCGTACCCCGAGGCCGGCACGGAGCACATCTGCCAGGTGTCCCAGCCGTCGGGCGTCGTCGAGTCCGAGAACTACGACCACGACCTCGTCGTCAACTACTTCCCGCAGGGGTCGAACGCCGGTCGGCGTCAGCTCTGCAGCCAGGGTCCCGCCGCTCGTCCGGCGGGCGTGCCGCTGGTCGACGCCGCACGCTCGTCGTCGGCGCCCGACATCGGGTTCCAGTGCGACCTGCCCGGCCTCGGCAACACCAACCCGACCTTCCGGTTCGTGGCGTTCGCCAAGGACGCCCTGACCTGGGTCGGCTGGAACGGCCAGGCCCCCGCTCCGACCACCAACCTGACCCAGTCGCAGCTCAACGACATCTTCGTGGACTGCACGATCAACAACTGGAACCAGATCGGCGGCGAGAACCAACCGATCGTCACCTGGGCCGCCATCCCCGGCTCGGGCTCGCGGTCGACGTGGGACTCGTTCATCGGAGGCCCGAGCGACAACTGCATCCCGGCCGAGTACAAGGACGGCAACACCACCACGCCCGTCGCCTGCCCCGGGGAGCGCGTCGTGCGTGAGCACGTGATGACCCCGGTCGAGACCACGACCTGCTCGCAGGAGAAGTACTCGATCTACTACTCGGGCGTCGGTACGTGGAACGGCAACCCGACCTACCACGGCCCGGACGGTTACCTCGGCTCGGTCGCCGGCATCGCGCCGACCCCGACCACCATCCAGAACGGCACCTTCCCGTTCAGCCGGTTCATGTACAACGTGATCCGCGTCGGCTCGGTCGGCCCGACCGCCTCGAACGACTCGCTGAACTTCCTCGGTGCCAGCGGCTACCTGTGCAAGAAGCTCGACGCCCACTCCAAGCCGACCGGGGACGCCGGCCCCGGCATCGAGCGCAGCCTGGCGTCGAAGAACTACGCCCAGGAGGTCGAGAGCATCATGTCGGCGAACGGGTTCATCCCGCTCACCAGCAACCCCGCCCTCAACCGGTGCACCACCACCGACTGGGTGTCGCCTGACGCCGCCTGAGCGTCGAGAACCCGCTCGCGGCAGCCCGTCGTGAGCACACGCCTCGGGGGCCCGCCCACCCGGCCGGGCCCCCGATCGCGTCCCGGGTCGTTCGGCCGGGCCCCGAGCTTTCCGCTCTGCGTCCCCGGTCGTTCACCTGGTGGCCACGGGGGGTTTTCGGGGCGTCGGTACGTTCCGACCGTGAGCTTCGCCCGCCGGATCCTGGACCTCGGCCACGCCCGGAACCGGGCGCGCAAGTCCCGGTTCATGGACGAGTACGGGCATCGCCATCAGGTGCGGACCGTGCTGTTGGTCGGCGCCGGCGGGGCCGACCGACCGTGGGAGAACCAGGTCGAGCGCGCCATCGCCGCCGACGCCGACCTCGCCGTGTGGTGCGGGATCGAGCGGCGCGACGACCTGACCCCGTACGTCGTGTGCGACGCCCGCGCCCTGCCGTTCCGCACGGGTGCGGTCGACCTCGTGTTCTCGAACGCCGTCATCGAGCACGTCGGCGGCGTCGCCGACCAGGCGGCCTTGATCACCGAGCACTCCCGCGTGGGCCGCACGTGGGCGCTCACCACGCCGAACCGGTGGTTCCCGGTCGAAGCGCACACCAGGGCGCTCTTCCGCCACTGGTTGCCGGCCTGGCGGCGGCAGCGCAACGAGTTCACCCGACTGCTCTCCCGTGGTGAGCTCCGCGCGCTGCTGCCGCCACGGGCCGGCATCGCCGGTACGACGGTCTCGCCGACACTGACCGCCTTCGCCGAGGGTCGACGGCGATGAGCGAGCCGACCCGCCGCCAGCGCGCCGCGGCGCGCGCCCTCGACCTCGCCGTCGCCGTGCCATTGGCGATCCTCACGCTGCCGGTCGTGGCCGTGCTGGCGCTGTCGTCGGCGCTCTCGCTGCACGCCCAGCCGTTCTTCGTCCAGCAGCGCATCGGGCGGGACGGACAGCTGTTCCGCATCGTCAAGATCCGCTCGCTGCCGACGTCGGTGCCCACCGACGCCGACAAGTACGCGGTGGCCGCCGCCGGGACGACCCGGTTCGGGTCGTTCGTCCGGCGCACCCACCTCGACGAGCTGCCGCAGCTGTGGCTCGTGGTCTTCGGCCGGATGAGCTTGGTCGGCCCGCGACCCGAGCTGCCCGAGCTCGCCGCCACCACGATCGACCCGGCGTTCGGCGCCGTCCGGACCGTGGTGCGCCCGGGCTGCACCGGCTACTGGCAGATCTCGCCGGCCGCCAGCGGCCTGATCGGCGAGCACCCCGAGTTCGACCTGTTCTACCTGGCCCATCGATCCGTGCGACTCGACGTGTGGCTGCTGGCCCAGACGGTGTGCTGCCAGCTGCTCGGCCGCCGACCTCGCGTCGTGCACCCCCCGCTGTGGGCGCTGCGCGGCAGCGCGGTGCCCCGCACGTCCGTGTTCGGTGCCGCCGATGTCGCCGACGGCGACGTCGTGGTGATCGACCTCCCCCCAGCGGCCGCGTCGCGGCCGGCGGCAGTCCCCGATCCCGAGCCGGCGCTCGCCGCCACCGGCAGCTGATCCCAAGGAGACCGAAGGTCATGTTGGTCCTCGTTGCCGGCGGCGGCGGCTTCATCGGCGGGCATCTCGTCCGCTCCCTGCTCGACGACGGCGTGGCGGTCCGCGCCGTCGACTGCAAACCCCTCTCGGAGTGGCACCAGGTGCACCCCGACGCCGAGAACCTCGTCGCCGACCTCAGCCTCCTCGGTGCGTGCCACGCCGCCACCGATGGCGCCACCGCGGTGTACAACCTCGCCGCCGACATGGGAGGCATGGGGTTCATCGAGGCCAACAAGGCCCGATGCATGCTGTCGGTGCTCATCACGACCCACCTGCTCCTCGCGGCGCGAGACGCCGGAGTGCAGCGCTTCTTCTACGCCTCGTCTGCCTGTGTCTACGCCGCCGAGCATCAGCAATCCCCCGAGGTGGTGCCGCTGCGTGAGGCCGACGCTTACCCGGCCATGCCCGAGGACGGGTACGGCTGGGAGAAGCTCTTCGGCGAGCGGCTGTGCCGGCACTTCGCCGAGGACTTCGGCCTCGAGACCCGGGTCGCCCGGTACCACAACGTGTACGGCCCCCACGGCACCTGGACCGGCGGTCGGGAGAAGGCGCCGGCCGCCATCTGCCGCAAGGTGGCGACCGCCGTGCTCACCGGTGACCACCACATCGACATCTGGGGCGACGGGCGCCAGACGCGCAGCTTCATGTACGTCGACGACTGCATCACCGGCACCCGGGCGCTGACGGCGTCCGACGCCGGCGAGCCGCTGAACCTGGGCAGCGCTGAGCTCGTCACGATCGACGGGCTGGTCGACCTCGTGTCCGACATCGCCGGCGTGACCCTCGAGCGCCGCTACGACCTGACGGCACCCCAGGGCGTGCGGGGGCGCAACAGCGACAACACGGCGCTGCGCGCCGCGCTCGGCTGGGAGCCGTCGATCACCCTGCGCGAGGGGCTCACCGACACCTACAACTGGGTCTTCGATCAGGTCGAACGCACCCGCCCACGACGCCTCGCCCATGCCTGACGCCCGGCCGCAGGCCACGCCGGCGCGCGTCGACGTGCTGGGCGTCGGGATCTCGGCCGTCGCCTTCAACGACGCCGTCGCAACGATCGACCGCTTCGTGGCGGAGCGGCGGCGTACCTACGTGACGCTCACCGGCGTCCACGGCGTGATGGAGGCCCAACGCTCGACCGAGCTGCTGGCGATCCACAACCGCGCCGACCTGACGTGTCCCGACGGGATGCCGATGGTGTGGGCGGCGCACTGGGCCGGCATCGCCGGGTGTGAGCGTGTCTATGGTCCCGACCTCCTGCTGGCGTTGTGCGCCCACGGCGTCCCCTTCGGCTGGCGGCACTACTTCTACGGCGGCGCCCCGGGCGTGGCCGACCGCCTGGCCGCCCGGTTGGCCGAGCGCTTCCCAGGCCTCGAGGTCGCGGGCACCTGGTGCCCGCCGTTTCGGCCACTGACCAGCGACGAGGAGCGGGCCGTGATCGACGACATCGACGCCGCCGCCCCCGATCTCGTCTGGGTCGGGCTCTCCACCCCGAAGCAGGAGCGGTGGATGGCGGCGATGCGCGACCGGCTGGAGGCGCCCGTGCTGCTCGGCGTCGGCGCGGCGTTCGATCTCCACGCCGGGCTCGTGCCGCAGGCGCCGGCCTGGATGCAGGCGCGCGGGCTGGAGTGGGCGTTTCGTCTGGCGCAGGAGCCGCGGCGACTCGGGAAGCGCTACCTGGTGAACAACCCCGGCTTCGCCGCTCGCATCGTGCGGCGTCCGCCCCGACCGATCGCCGCCGCGTCGTGAGCGCATCGTCGACGATGACCAGCCCGCTGCGGGAACGCAGCCGCACCCGCTCGCAGGTGTGGAGGTTCACCCGCAACCGCACGCACCTGTACCGGGCGATCGTCACGCTGCGCAACGACGACGGGGGGCGCGCCTTCGTCCGCCGCGACACCGACCTCGTCGTCGATGGGTTCGAACGTTCGGGAAACACGTTCGCTACCACCGCCGTGCTCGACGCCAACCCGCACATCGCCGTCGCCCACCACACCCACTCGCCGACGCAGTTCGTCTGGGCGACGCGCTGGGGCGTCCCGGCAATGCTGTTGGTGCGCGATCCGGGCGAGGTCGCCGTGTCGGTCCACCTCCGCTGGCCGTCGCGCACGCTCGACGAGATCCTCGAGGACCACATCGCGTTCCACCGCCGCGTGACGCCGTTGCGCCCCCAACTGGTGGTGGCCCCCTTCGGCCGGGTCCGGCACGACCTCGGCGGTCTGCTCGAGGAGGTCAACCAGCGGTTCGGTCGCCGCTTCGCACCGTTCGCCCACACCCCCGACGACGAGGCGCGCGTCTTCGCCGCCATCGAGGAGCGCAACCGCCGCCGCTACGGCACCGTCACCGAGGTCGCGGTGGCCCGGCCCTCGGCGGCACGCGCCGACGCCGGCGCCCTGGTGCGCGTCCGTCTGGCGGCGCCCGGCACCGCCGAGCGGCTGGCCGAGGCGCGCGGCGTCGTGCGCGACCTGCTCGGGACCGACGCCGCATGAGCTCCTCGCGCCGATCGCGCGTCAGCTGGGGGGTCGCGGCGCAGGCGTGCTCGAGCCTCGGGAACTTCGTGCTCGGCCTCGTCGTGCTGCGGTCCGTCGATCTCGATCAGCTCGGGGCCTACGCCATCGCCTCCGCCGTCGGTCTGTTCACCCTCGGGGCCGTGCGCGCCTTCGGCGGCAAGACCTTCGGCGCCACGGCCACCGCAGCGCCGGGCGCACACCGGCGCGACGCCGGGGCACTCACCGGTCTGGCCCTCGCCGTCGGGGTCGCCGTCGGCATGGCGGTGGCCGTCGGCGCCGTCATCGTCGGCGCACCCGTGGCGGGGCCGCTGCTCGTCGTCGCGGTCGGGCTGCCCGGGTTGCTCGTGCACGATGCCTGGCGCTTCGCCTTCGTCGCCGACGGCACGCCACGCCGCGCCGCCGCCATCGACACCACGTGGACCGTCCTCCAACTCACCGGCTTCGGCGTCGTCGTCGCAACCGGTCGGGCCTCCGCCGTCGCCTTCCTGGCCGTCTGGGTGCTGACCGGCACCCTCACCGCCGTCGGCACCTGCCTGTGGCAGCGCCGCACCCCCAACCCGCGCGCCGCGGCGGCGTTCGTGCGCGGGAACCGAGCGTTGGCGGGGCCGATGCTGGGCGAGCACCTCCTCTCCCAGGGTGCGAACCAGCTCGGTCTCGTCACGCTCTCGGCCATCGTCCCGCTCGCCTCGCTCGGCGCGCTGCGCGCCGGGCAGGTGCTGTTGAGCCCGACGAACGTGCTCCAGCAGGCGGTGCCGCTGGTGGCGATGCCCGAGGCCAGCCGCAGCCGAGGCCGATCGCTGCACGCCGTGCGCCGCACCGTCGTCGCCACAGCCTCGATGCTGCTCGCCGGCACAACCTTGCTCGTCGTCGTCCTCGCCGTCGTGCCCGACGCCGTCGGCACCGCGGTGTTCGGCACCAGTTGGGAGGCGGGGCGGGCGCTGCTGGCGCCGCTCGCCGTGCGCAACCTCGCCGCCGCCGTCGCGCTCAGCGCGTCGATCGGCCTCCAGGCGATCGGCGCCGCCGGAGCCACCCTGCGGATCGGGGCTGCACGCGGAGTCGTCAGCCTCGTCGGTGCCGTGGTCCTCGGCGCCACCGTCGGGATCGACGGCGCCGCCTGGGGCATGGCTGGCGCCGACCTGCTCGCCGCGGTGCTCGCCGCATCGGCGCTGGCGCGACGCACCGGCTGGTCGATCGCCGTGCACGAGCCCGGGCCCCCGGCGTTGGCCGATGCCGCCGACGGGGCCCGATGACCATGGCGCCACCGCTCACCGTCGTCGCCATCATGGGCGCCGGACGTGCCGGGTCGACCTTGCTCGACACCCTGCTCGGCTCGGTCGACGGCTGCTTCTCGACGGGCGAGCTGCGCGACGTGTGGCAGCGCGGCCTGATCGAGGGTCGCCGATGCGGCTGCGGGACGCCCATCCCTCGGTGCGACGTGTGGCGGCAGGTGTTCGGCCAGCCCGGCGAGGCGGCCGATCTGACCAGCGTGGAACCCGACGACGTCCTGGCGTGGCAGCGACGCTTCGCGCGCACGCGCCACACCTACGAGCTGCTGCGCGCCGACCCGGCGGCCCCCGGCTCCCCCGACCGCACGGCCTACCTCGAGGTGCAAGCGGCGCTGTATCGCCGCATCGCCGAGGTGACGGGTGCCTCGGTGGTGATCGACTCGTCGAAGCGGCCCTCCGACGCGGCCCTGCTGCGGCTGATCGAGGGCATCGACCCCTACGTCGTGCACCTGGTGCGCGACCCGCGCGCCGTCGCCCACTCGTGGCAGCGTCGCCGACCCGAACCGGACGCGCCCGACGGACGGGTCGAGGCCATGCCCACGCGTCCCGTGGTGGTCGCCAGCGGCGTCTGGCTCGAGCTCAACGCCATCGGGCACCTGGTGACTCGCGCCTTCGGTCCGGAACGTTCGACGTTCCTGCGCTACGAGGACCTGGTCGCCGCGCCCGCGACCACGCTCGACACCCTGCTGTCGCGGATCGGCGTCGACGCCCGCTGCGCCACCGACGACCGAGGCGGGCTGGTCGTCCGCCCGAACCACACCGTCGGCGGCAACCCGTCACGCTTTCGCCAGGGCACCGTCTCGGTGCGCATCGACGACGAGTGGACCCGGACCATGTCGCGACGCGACCGTGCGGTGGCCAGCGCCTTCGGGCTCCCCCTCACCGCCCGGTACGGGTACCCCCGCTGGCCCGGCTCGTCCCCCGCTGCCGACCCATCGTTGGCGAGCACCCGATGAGCGTCGCCCGCCACCCGAACCTCGTCGTGACGACGGTCGCCATCGCCGCTGCCGTGACCGCCGGGGGCATCGCCACCCTCGGCACCGACATCGTGGCGTGCACCGCCGTCGCCCTCGTCGGCATGGCCGTCGTGACGATCGGTCTGGCGTCCGGCCGACCGGCCACCGTCGCCCGCGTCCTGCTGTGGGCCGTGCTCATCGCCTCGCTCGGCCTCAAGGTCGGCCGGCGCACGGCGGACGAGGTCGCCACGCGGCCACTCACCCTGGAGAACGGGCTGGCCGTCGGCGTCCTGGGCGCCGGCGTCGTCGGCGCGTGCGTGCTGCTGGCGGGACGGGTCCGCCTCCTTCCGCTGTCGCGCTCGGAGCGATGGCTCGGCGCCTTCGCCGCCTGCGCCGTCGTCAGCGGGGCGTGGTCCACCGCGCCGTCGTTGACCCTGCTGCGCGCCGTCGTGCTCGGCGCGTCCTACGCCACGATCGTGGCGCTCGCACGAGCGCAGGAGGCCGACGGTGCCGACCCGCTACGCGACCTGGCCACGGCGGTGCACGTCGTCATCGCCACGGCGCTCGTGGGACTCGTCGTGGCTCCCGGCGCGGCGCTGGCGCCGATCCCTGGAGCGACCATCACCATCGGACGTCTCAAGGGCGCCATCGTCTCCGTGCATCCCAACGCGCTCGCCTTCCTGGCCGTCATCGGCATCGTGTGCGCCGTCGCCGGGCTCGGGCTCGGTCGCGCCGGACGGCGCTGGGGGGTGCGCCTCGGTGTCGTCGGCGTCGAGGTGGCCGTCCTGATGGCCACGCGCACCCGCAGCGCTCTCGTGCTCCTCGTGCTGGGCGCGGTCGTGGCGGTGGTGCTGCACCCGGCGATGCGTCGTCGTGCGGTGGTGCTCGTGCCCACGGTGCTGGCGATGGCTGCCGTCGTGGCGTTGCTCGCCGGCGTGGAGGTCGCCGGGTTCGTGGCGCGCGGTCAGACCAGCGAGCAGGTGACGGGCCTCACCGGCCGGCTCGACGAGTGGGGTCACGCCGTGTCGGTGGCGCTGGAGCGGCCGCTGTGGGGGCACGGCTACTACACCGGGCACCGGTTCGGCGCACTCACCGCCACCGAGGGTGCCTTGAACACCACCACGGACAACGCCTGGATCGATGTCGGCATCGACCTCGGGCTCCTCGGCGTGGTCCTCCTGGCGGGGTTCGTCGTGGCGACGGGACGGGCGTTGTGGCGGGCCCGCCGCCGGGGGCACGGCGACGCCACGACGGCGCTCGTGCTGCTCGCCGTGTGCGTCGGCGCGTCCTGCATCAACCCGTCGATGAACGAGAGCACGTGGTGGATGCTGGTGCTCGTGTGCCTCGGGGTCACCGTGGCGCCGAACCTCGAGGCGCGGGCGGCGTCGTTGCCGCCCCGGAGCCATGCACGGGCGACGCGCGACATGACACGTCGCCGGCATGGTCAGACCGGGCTGTCCACCACGTCGCGGTAGACGTCGATCGCCGCCGCCACCCGCGCCGCCGGCGTGTGGTGGCGCCGGTAGGTGGCGCGGGCGGCCAACCCCTTCGCCTGCGGATCGGTGCGCAGCGCGGCGCCGAGCGCGTCGGCAAGGGCGTCCACCGTGGGCGCCGCCGTCCATCCGGTCGTGTCGTCGACCAGGGTCGCCAACGCGCCGACGCGTGTCGCCAGCACCGGCCGTCCGGCGGCGAAGGCCTCGATGACCGTCAACGGCATCGCCTCGAACCACACCGAGGGCACGACGACGACGCGCGCGCCCTCGATCAGCCGGCGCGCCTCGGTCGCCGGCACCTGCCCTCGATAGTCGACGCGGGCGTCGCCGGCGACGGCGGCCTCGACCAGCGGTCGGTCAGGGCCGTCTCCGGCAAGGACGAGCCGGGCGTCGGCCGGCAGGTCGGCCCGGTGCCAGGCGTCGAGCAGCAGCCCGACGCCCTTGGCCTGCTCCAGCCTCCCGAGGAACAGCACGTGGTCGCCGGGCGGCGTCGGCGGCCCGGGATCGTCGACGGCGTTGGGGTGCACCACGATCCGGTCGGCAGCGAAGCCTGCCTGCACGAGCCGCTCGGCGACGAAGCCGCTCACCGGCAGCAGGCGATCGACCGACCGCCAGGTGCCGGCGTGCAGCGCCAGCGAACCGGCCATCACGGCGCTCTGCGCCCGCGAGTCCCGGTAGCACCCATGACGAACGGCGCTCGTCGCCACGCGGCGACCCGTACATGCCTCGCAGATGGCGCCGTCGCGCAGGTGCGTCCCGGCGGGGCAGACATGGCGATAGTTGTGGACCGTCTGCACGACGGGCACGCCACGCCGGTGCGCCAGGCGGATGACGGCGGGCGAGACCAGCGGGTAGGGGTTGTGCAGGTGCACCACGTCCGGACGTCGACAGGCGATCAGCTCGTCCATCGCCCGCCAGTCCGACGGCGACGCGATCGGGCGCACCGCCAACCCGAGCCTCGCCGCCGGACCCATCGCCGCGATGTCGTCGCTGTTGCGCTCGTAGCGCACGACCTCGACCCCGGCGTCGGTCAGCCAGGCGGCGTCGCGATCGACGACGCGGTTCTCGCCCGACGGCGACGCCGACCGGTAGCGGTTGTGCACGAGCAGCACCCGCACGACGCGGCGCCCTGTCGCGGGTCCGGCTCAGCCCGAGCGGGCCGAGCGCGTCCCGTCGGCGGCCGTGGTGCCCCGACCCCGCCGCGAGGCGCGCCGCACGGTCGCTTCGGACGAGCCGTCGTCGGTGCGGCGGACGTAGCCGGCGTAGCCGTAGTCGCCGTACAGCCCGCCATAGGACTCGCGACGGTCGGCGTCGACCACGACGACGCCCAGCAGCGGCGCGTCGACCCGATCGAGCAGCTCGACGGTGCGCGCCAGTCCCGACGCCGCGGTCTTGCCGGCGCGGGCGACGAGCAGGACGCCATCCATCGACGGCGCCAGCACCATCGCATCGGAGACGGCCAGCACCGGTGGGGTGTCGACGATCACCAGGTCGGCGTCGGCGCGCAGCGCGTCGAGCACGTCGGCCGTGCGGCGCGACGCCAGCAGCTCCGCCGGGTTCGGCGGTGCAGGTCCCGCCGGCAGCACGAGCAGGTTCGGCTGCGCCGCCACCCGACGGACCGCCTCGCTGAGGGGCACGTCGCCGACGAGCACCGAGGTGAAGCCGATCCGGTTGTCGAGATCGAACGAATCGTGCAGTCGGGGTTGGCGCCAGTCGCAGCACACCGCCACGACGCGCATGCCCGCACTGGCGAACGACGCCGCCAGGTTGGCAGCCGTCGTCGTCTTGCCGTCGGCCGGCTCCGCGCTCGTCACCTGCAGCGTGCGCACCGGATGCCCGCCGACCTCGAGGAACTGGATCGCCGTGCGCACCATGCGGATCGATTCGGCCTCGGCCGAGTGCGGATCGGCGATGCGTACCAGGCGGTCCTCGATCCCGGACCTGCCACCGTGGCGCTCGGGATGCTCGTCGCCGGGGATGAGGCCCAGCACCGCCAGGTCGGCCACCGCACGTTCGACGTCGGCCTTCGTCCGCAGCGTGTCGTCCACGTTGTCGCGCACGAACGCCAGGGCGATGCCGACGAGCAGTCCGAGCAGACCTGCGACGGCGAGGTTGCGCACCGGATCGGGTGATGCCGGCGATGCGGGCGCGACGGCGGGCGTGAGCACCTCGGGACCGCCGCGCATCGACACGGTCGACGCCGCCTGGAGACGATCCTGCTGGTCGACGTAGGTGCCGCGCTGGTCGGCGAGGTTCTCGCGCTCGACATCGGTGCGGGCGACGAGGCTCCGGCGCTGCGCTTCGAGGGCAGCCCGCTCCTCGTCCGAGCCTGCCGCAGCGATCTGCGTGTCGAGCGACGCCACGTCGGTCTCGATGGCGGCGAGGCGGGCGTCGATGGCGTCGATCTTGGCCTCGACCTCCAGTCCGGTCTGGAGCAGATCCTGCACGG
>CAZYKR010000066.1:0-17309 GCA_964648005.1 uncultured Iamiaceae bacterium | reverse complement strand
ATGCCTGGGGTGGCCTCGAGGAGCGCTACGAGGCGGCCTATGCCCGCTACCTCGTGGCGTTCGTCGAGGCCTACCGGGACGAGGGCGTCACCGTCGACTGGCTGACGCTGCAGAACGAACCGTCAGCGGTCCAGGCCAGCTACCCGTCGATGGTGATGCTCGCCGACCAGCAGGCACGGCTCGTGCGCGATCACCTCGGCCCCCTGCTGGCCAATGCAGGTGTCGCGACCCGGGTGCTGAGTTGGGACCACAACTGGTGCGACGCTCGTCCGCCCGGTGGCTGTGTCGGGACCGAACCGACGCCCTTCCCGCTCGACGTGCTCGCCGGCACGGGCGGCAGGTACCCCCTCGGCGGCACGGCATTCCACTGCTACGGAGGGAACCAGGCGGCGGCCAACGAGCTCGTCCACGCTGCGAGCCCCGGTCTGCAGCTGTGGCACACCGAGTGCTCGGGCGGCACCTGGCAGGCCGACCCCTTCGGCGACACGGCACGGCTGCTCGTGCGCGACCGCAACCACTGGTCGAACGCCACACTGCTGTGGAACCTTGCGCTCGATCCGACCCACGGCCCGCACCTCGGCGGCTGCGACACGTGCCGCGGCGTCGTGACGGTCGATCCGGCCAGCGACTCGTGGACACCCGAGGTCGACTACGACGTCCTCGCCACCGTGGCGCGGTTCGGCCCGCAGGGGTCGGGCGCGCTCGCCACCGCCGTCACCGGCGAGGTCGAGGCCACCGCGGTGTGTAGCCCCGACGGGCAACCGGCAGCCATCGTGTGGAACCCGGGTGACGCGGCGACCGTCACTGTGACCTTCGGGGATCTCGCCCTCCCGGTCGAACTGGCGACCCGCTCGCTCACTGCCGTCCAGGCACCCGAGGGCACGACGTGCACGCTGGCCGCATGGCCGCAGCTCCCTGCACCTCCCGCCTCATCCCCCACGGCATCGACCACGGCGGTGCCTGCGGACACCGCAGCTGTGGTGCCGGCATTCACCGGGTGACACCGTTGGTGCGCGATCCAGACGTCCGCAACGTGCTCGTGGTCGACGCCGCCAACGTCATCGGCTCCCGCCCGACGGGCTGGTGGCGTGACCGGCCCGGCGCGGCGCGCACGTTCACCGCACAGCTGCGGGCCGCGGTGCGCTCCGGCGCGCTCGCCGACGTGGTGATCGTCATCCTCGAAGGGCAGAGCCGCCGCGGCGCGGACGAGGGCACCGCCGACGGCGTCGAGGTCGTACACGCCCCGGGCGAGGGCGACGAGACGATCGCCGCCGTCGCCGCCGAGCACTCCGGCTGCACCGTCGTCACCGCCGACCGGGCGCTGGCCGATCGTGTCCGTGCCGTCGGCGCCGACGTCGTCGGACCCACCTGGCTGCTCGATCGTCTCGACGACACTGACGACACGCCAAGATGAGCGGCGTGGACGACTTCCTCATCGCTCGGAACCCCGACGAGGACTCGACGCTGCCCTTTCTCGTGCGGCTCCCACTGCGCACCGGCGGCATCGTGCTGAACGTGCGTGACACCTGGCCGCGCACGGCGAAGGTCTACTGCCATCCGTCGACCGACTGGCCCGACGAGCCCGACATCATCGAACGCGTCGCCGTTCGGTCCTGCGTCCGCCGCGACGCGGCGATCGATCTCGTGCTCGACCGCTGACGGGAGAACCGCTCGCAGTTCGTCTTCGCCCGTGCTCGCGGACGCGAGGTCATCTTCTGGCAGAGCGCTCGCACCGCTCGCCAGGGCCCGACCCAATGTCGCCGTGCCAACGTCGCGCGCCTTTGGGCAGGTGCTCGAGATCCTCGTCGACAGCCACGAGCGCTACGGCTGGCGGTTCTCGGCCCAGCAGGCCACGACTCGACGCCAAGCGCTAACGGCGGGCGACTATGCGGTGGAGCGCGACGGCGGCTGGTCCGGTGCCGGCCGCACCCGCCACCGCCGCCAAGATCCGGGCATGGGCGGTCGCCAACGGCCGGGCGATCGCGCCGAAGGACGCATTCCCCGCGACCTCGCGGCGGCGTTCGACGCGGCGCACCCGACCAGGTAGCTGATGGACGACCCTGGTGGGCCCGCTCCGGGGTGGTGCCCCGACCCGCCGACTACCGTCGGCATCGATGTTCGACGCCTCCGCCTTCGTGACCTGCGACGCTGACCTGGAGGACGTCGTCGGATCACGCCCTGGCGCGGTCATGCTCAAGTCGATCCGGTATCTCGACGAGCACTGCGAGCAGTTCCTCGCCTGCGCACCGTTCGTCGTCGTTGGCACGGCGACCGACGGCGGTTCGCTCCAGGCGATGGCATTGGGCGGCGCGCCCGGGTTCACGACGCTTCGCTCGGACACGCTGCTCGAGCTCGGCGAAGTGGGCGACCGCCCTGTGGTCGACGGCGCCCCGGCCGGCGTCATCGCCTTCGTCCCCGGCTACGGCGAGACGTTGCGGATCAACGGTCGGCTTCGCGTCAGCGACGGCGTCGCAACGATCGAAGTGCAAGAAGCCCTGCTGCACTGCGCCAAGGCGATCCTGCGGTCCGAGCTGTGGGCGGCGCCCGACACCCCGGCTCCTGCCGACGACCCGACGGCGTCGGGTGTGACGGCGTTGCTTGCCGAGTCGCCGTTCGTGGTGCTCGTGTCCACCGATGCCGGCGGGCACGCCGACGCCAGTCCCAAGGGCGACCCGAGCGGTCTGATCCGCCGGATCGACGAGTCCACGATCGCCATCGCCGATCGTCCCGGCAACCGTCGCACCGACACCCTGCACAACCTGATGGGCGACCCGCGCATCGCCTTGCTCGCCCTGGTGCCGGGGAGCAACGACGTCGTCGAAGTCCGCGGGACGGCTCGGGTTTGCACGGACGAGGCATTGCTGGCGTCGATGCGCCTACGCGACCGGACGCCGAAGGCGGCGCTCGTCATCGACATCGCACACGTCGAGCGACGCAGCGAGCCGGCCCTGATCGCGGCCGACCTCTGGAACCCGGATCGCCATGTCGCCGAGGGCACGCTGCCGCGGGCGGCGAAGATCTGGGCCGACCACGTGCGACGCAACACCGACGCCGGCGCCGGCGCCGGCGCCAAGGTCGCTCGCCGCCTCGTCAGCTCGACGGCGCTGGCAGCCGGCGTTGCGCTCGACTACCGCACGAACCTCTGAACGACCGGCCGGCTGGGCGACCGACTCGCCGACCGGCCGACTCGCCGAACGTCGTGTCTCCATCCGCGCGCTTCACTAGAACGCGCTTGTACTAAATATGGTCTTGGTCTACGTTTCTGCCATGGCCGCCAACCGCACCACCCGGGAGCAGGTGTCGGGAGCCACGACGTCCACCCGTCGCCCCTACGCCTCACCGCTTCGGGCCAAGCGAGCCGAGGAGACGCGCGACGCCCTCATCCACGCCGCCACCCGACGGTTCACCACCGACGGTTGGGCGAGCACAGGCATGCGCGACATCGCTCGAGACGCCGGTGTCGCCGTCGAGACGCTCTACAAGCACTTCGCATCGAAGCGGAAGCTGCTCGACGCCGTCGTCGACCGTGCGGCTGCCGGTGACGCGGCACCGGTCACTGTCGCCGACCGACCCGAGTTCCGGGCGATGGGCGA
Source organism: uncultured Iamiaceae bacterium (assembly GCA_964648005.1). Classification (GTDB taxonomy): domain Bacteria; phylum Actinomycetota; class Acidimicrobiia; order Acidimicrobiales; family Acidimicrobilacustridaceae; genus JAGQTE01. Next base: position 13,716 of record CAZYKR010000066.1, on the reverse strand, counting down.
GGGTCCACGCAGCCGGCGCGTCGAGGCCGCAGCAGCCGTGGTCGCCGCCATCAACGACCGGACGGGGCGCTTGGCGGCGGTGATCCGCGAGGCGGCGGCGTCCGACGCCGAGCTGGCCGAGGTGCTGCGCGCCGCCCGCGAGCGGCAGCGCACCGACGTCGCCGCCGGCGTCTCGCTGATCCTGGGACGTCCGCCCACGCCCGCCGAGCGCGACGGCGTCTGGGCGATCGTGAGCCCCGAGGTCTACCTCCTGCTGACCGACGCGTCGGGATGGCCGCTCGACGCGTACGAGCGATGGCTGTCGGCCACGTTGGAAGCCGTGCTGCCCACCAGCTGAACCACGAGGAGCAGGCCATGCCGATCGACCCGACCGGACCCGCGGACACGAACATGATGCGCATCGTCCACAACGCGCTGCGCCGCGACCTGGAGCGGGCCCACACCGTGCTCACCCGCGAGCCGCTCTCCGATGAACGCCAGCTCGCCGCCATCTCGGATCACCTCGCCTGGATGATGACGTTCCTCGACGCGCACCATCGGTCCGAGGACGTCGGCCTCTATCCGCTCGTCCGGGAACGAGATCCCGGTGCGGCGGCCGTGCTCGACGACATGCACCGCGACCACGAGGTGGTGGCCGAGGCCGTGTCCGCTCTCGAGCGCGCCGTCACCGACGACCCGGCACACCGCACGCCCGCCGCCATCGTCGCCGCCGTCGACGACCTGCGCGACGTGCTGCTCCCCCACCTCGAGCGCGAGGAGCGCGAGGTGATGCCCGTCGTGTCCCAGGCCATCACGAACGCCGAGTGGGCGGCGATCGAGCAGGAGCACAACCTCGATGGCAAGTCCATGGCGCAACTCGGCCTGGAAGGTCACTGGCTCATCGACGGTGTCACACCGGCCGACCGGGAGCGCGTGCTCGGCCTCGTCCCCCCGCTGGCGCGCGTCGCGCTGGTGCACGGGTTCGGGCCCGCCTACCGGCGCCGGCAGCGAGCGTGCTGGAGCCCGCGCCGGCGCGGCCTGTTGCACGACTGCGCCACAGCGGTCGTGGTCGACGCCGACGTCGAGGCCGTGTGGGAGGTCGTGCGGGACCCCACCCGCGTCGGCGAATGGAGCCACGAATGCGTCGAGGCCGAGTGGGTCGGACCGATCACCGAGGCACGACCGGGCGCCCGGTTCCGGGGACGCAACAAGCAAGGCCTGTTCCGCTGGGGTCGGCTCTGCGAGATCACAAGCAGCGCTCCCTTCGAGATCGTCTGGCGCACCGTGCCGACCCGCCTGTACCCCGACAGCACCGAGTGGACGATCCGTCTGTCCGACGACGCCGACGGCACGCGCATCCAGCAGAGCTTCCACGTCCTCCAGGGAACGAAGCTCGAAGTGGTGTACGCAACGATCCTGCCCGCACACCGTGACCGCTCCGAGGCGCTGCGCGACGACCTCCGCCGCCTCGGTGCGGTGGCGGGTCGTCGCCCGCGGCATCTCGTGCCGGATGCGGGGATAGAGACGCCACCAGTCGGCTGAGGAGCCAGCGCATGGTGGTCGTCGACTCGATGCGCGGTGACCCGTGGGAGAACGAGGGAGCGTGGCAACTGGCGCTGCACCAGCAGACGCCACTGTGACGCATCAGGCGGTGGTCGCCGCCAGACGCTCGGCGTAGAAGGCGGCGAGCCCGCGCAGGGCACCGGCGCCGTCTCCCTGCCACGCCGGGCCGTGCATCAGGGCCAACGTGGTGGGTTCCAGGGCGGCCAGCCCGTCGATGGTGGGGGCGGTCGATGGGGTGAGCGCCGTCGCACCGAAGGCGTCCTCCGCCGCGATCGCCGGACCGACGATGTCGCCGTCGTCGGTCACGGGACCATCGCCCTGTTGGGTGAACAGATCGCCACAGAGCAGGGTGCCTGTGGTCTCTTCGAACAGCACACCTGCATCCCAACCGTGGGGGACGTGCGGGGTCGCAAGGAAGCGCACGCGCTTGCCGCCGAGTTCCATGACCTCATCGTCGCCCAGCAGCCGCGGCGGTCGGTCGGCGAGGTCGTTCACCGAGAGGATGCCGGCCATGAACCCGACGGCGATCTCGGCCCGGGGTGCGGCAGCGAGCCACTCGTTCATCGCCCCGCTCTCGTCGGACTCCAGGTGCCCCCAGCTGATCCACCGGAGATCCTCGACGGGCCGGACGCGAGCGAACGCCTCGGAGGTCAGCGGGAAGAGGTGGCGCTGACCGGTGTGGAACAAGAGAGGCTCTTCCGCATCGACCAGGTATTGATTGAAGCGAAGCCCGGCCATCTCGACGAAGGTCGAGATCCGGTAGATCCCGTCGGCGACCTCATCCACCTGTGTCTCCATGGCAACCCCTCCTCGGATCGGCCGACGCTACCAGCGAGACCTGCGACGAGGTTCGTCTCATTGGGGCAGTAGCCTCGCTGCGTGGCTGCGGCGGTGGGCGAGGTGGACCCGGCGAACGCCTCTGCACCTCCGTCGGACCGAGGGTTTCGCGCCGACATCCAAGGCCTGCGCGCCGTCGCCGTGCTGCTCGTCGTTGCCTTCCACGCCGACCTTCCGGTCCCTGGCGGCTTCGCTGGGGTCGACGTCTTCTTCGTGATCTCGGGCTACGTCATCACCGCCAAGCTCCTGCGTGAGCACGCCGGAGCCAACCGGATCGGGTTCGCCAACTTCTACAGCGGGCGCGTTCGCCGGATCCTGCCTGCGCTCGCCACGATGACCTCGGTCGTCGCCATCGCGTCGATCTTCTTCCTCAGCCCGATCGGGCCCCGACAGGACACGACGACCACCGGCATCGCCGCGTCGCTGTTCTCGGCCAACTTCCAACTGCTCGCCTCGCCGTCTGGCTACTTCGACGCGCCGGCCGAGTCGAACGCGCTGCTCCACACCTGGTCGCTCTCGGTCGAGGAGCAGTTCTACTTCGTCTTCCCCGCAATCCTCGCCGCCTTGTTGGTGGTCGCGCGGCGACGAGGTCTCCGGACCCGTTGGGTGGGTCTCGGCCTGGGTGCCCTCGGCGCTGGATGCTTCACGCTGTGGGTGCTGCTGGTGGTCTACAACGAACGGCTGGCCTTCTACGGGAGCTTTGCCCGGGCGTGGGAGTTCATCGCCGGGGCGTTGCTCGTCTTGCTCGGCAGGCGCCTCGAGCGACTGGGACGGAGGGCCTCCGCGGTCCTCATCGCCGTCGGCGCAGGCCTGATCCTCGTGCCGGTGTTCGCCGCCGACGCCACCTCGACGCTGCCCGGCCTCGACTCCATCCTCGGGCGACGAGCGAGGTACCTGCCCGGACCGTTGACTCTCCTCCCGGTCATCGGCACGATCCTCGTCATCGCCGGTGGATCGTCAACAACGGCACGGAACCGCCTCCTCTCGAGCGCTCCCGCCCAGTGGATCGGCAACCTCTCGTACAGCTGGTACCTGTGGCACTGGCCCTTGATCGTGTTCGCGGTCGCCATGGCTCCAGATGCGCCGTGGGTCGCCACCGCGGCAGCCGCGCTCTCGCTGCTCCCGGCGTGGCTCTCGTATCGAGCGGTCGAGCAGCGGTTCCGATTCGACAAGGCGATCCGCGGCCGCAATGCGTTGCGGCTCGGCGTGATCTGCACGATCGTCCCGATCGCTGCCTGTCTCCTGGCCGACCCGACGTTCACCGTCCTGGCCCCGACGCCGCTCGATGCGCTCGAGGCACAGGCCGGTCCGGCGCACGCCGACGTCGAACGCGGCTGCGATAGCGACGCCCCGATCGCCGAGCGCACCGACATCTGCGCGTGGAGCGTCCCCGACGCGATCGGTGAGGTCGTGCTCTTCGGTGACTCGAACGCCGGTCAGTTCACCGAACCCGTCACCCAGGCCGCCAACGACATGGGCTACGACGTCACCGTCGTGACCAACTCCGGGTGCCCGCCGATCGACGTGACCATTCACATGGTCGAATCCGATTCGGCCCTGGACGACTGCCGCCGGTTCTACGACGAGACCATCGCGGCACTGGTCCAGGACCCACCGAGTGCAGTGGTCATGGCCTATGCATCCGATCGCTATGTGCGGGGCATCACCGGTGACGGCACCGCGTTCGACACCCGCCTGCCCGGTTCCCGGGATCCGGGAGACGAGCGCTCCCGAGCCGAGGCCAGCGGGCAGGGCTTGGCGTCGACGATCCACACCCTTCAGAGCGCCGGCATCCCGGTCATCCTCCTCCAGACGCTCCCCCACCTCGATTGGGACCCCATCCAGTGCTCTCTCATCGCCGAGTTGGCTTCGACGAGCGGATGCGCCGGCGAACCGCTCTCGGTCGCCGGGATCGACGACACGGCCGTCGTCGGGCGGGAGTTGGTTGCTGACGTCGCCGCCGCGAGCGAACTGGACCTTGTGGATCTGACGAGCGCGGTGTGCCCGGACGACCTCTGCTCTGCGCTCCGGGGCGACCAGTGGGTGTACCGAGATGGCGGCCACATCTCGGTGCCGACCGCACGAGGGCTCACGGAACCGATCCGAGCCGCGCTGGCAGCGGAGCTCAACCAAGGCTAGGCATCACCAACACCCTCGGCGAGCATGGCTCACGCCCCCGATCACCGGCGCCGAAACCCAACCCACCGCCGCAGCATGCGTCGCCGCGACGGCCCGAATCAGGACTGACGATGACCGAGCCTGACCCGATCATGCAGCGCTTCGGCGAAGGTCTCGCCGCTAGCCAGAGAGGCGATCGCGACCTCGCGCGCAGGACCTTCACCGCCCTCTGGGCCGAGGTCGGTGACGACGGGGACCCGTTGCATCGATGTGCGATCGCTCACGCCATGGCCGATGTCCAAGACGTCCTCGAGGACGAGCTGGCCTGGGACCTTCGTGCGCTCGCCGCCGCCGAAGGGCTCACGGACGACCGCGTCCATGCCGCGGGTGTCCCGGGCACCGCCCGCTCGTTCCAGCCGTCGCTGCACCTGAACCTCGCCGATGCCCATCGGCGCCTCGGGCACACCGAGCTGGCACGTCACCACGTCGAGGCCGGCCTCGCCAGCGTCGATGCCCTCGACGACGACGGCTACGGCACCACGGTGCGCGAAGGTCTCGTCCGCGTCGCGCGCCGGCTCGACGACGACCCATTGGTCGGGACGACCTCACCGGACCCGGGCTGAGTGCCACGGGCACACCACGGGCCTCTGGATCAGGCGGACCAGAACTGATCGCTCTCGGCCGGGAGGGCCTCGACCATCCAGGACTCGACGATGCGACCGTCCTCCACCGTCAGGAGCTGTCCGCTGAAGTTGTGGAGGCTCCGCCCGTTTCGCTCCGCCTGCACCTCCACCATGACGAGCACTCGGCCGGGCTCGATCTCGACGAGGTTCGGTACATCGAGACGCAGGTTCGCCGACCCAACGTCCATGGCGCGCACCGACGCCAAGTAGCCGTCGCGTCCGACGGTCCGCACGCCGGCGTCGGCGGTCGTGACGTGGCCCACGAAGTCCGCGTGCAGGAGGCGCTCCAACGCCTCGAGGTCGCCGGCCGCGAACCTCTCGACGAATGCCAGTACAACGTCTGGTGCTCCGCTCACGGTGTGAGGGTAGTGCTGCTCGAGTCCCGCCGGACGCCTTCGAATCCTCGGACCGGAGGGGGGCTCAAAGGCGATCAGCGCGCTCCGCTGCCCCAGACGTGGACCACCGGGAGGGCGACGCGCGCTGGTTCGTCGGGCAGGTCGCTGCCGAAGGCCTCGGCCAGCAGTGCGTGGACGACCGGGTGGAGTCTGTCCTCACCGAAGCGGTCACAGGCCTCCTCGGACTCCCAGATGTCGTAGTAGCGCAGCCCGCCGTCGGGGTTCTCGACCGCGAAGTGGACGATCAGACCCGGTGGCAGATCGTCACCGAGCCCTTGGCGGATGCGCTCATAGAACGCAGCGTCGATCGGGACGTCCTGGGTGAACGCGTAGGGCATGTCAGCCTCATTTCCATCCGAATAGTGTTCGGATTGATATCCTGCGACGCATGACTCGACCTGTCAAGGGGGCCAACCGGCCCTACGACAACGCCGCACGCCAGGCCCAGTCCGACCAGACCAAGGGCCGCATCCTCGACGCGGCGCGGGCGCTCATCGTCGCCAAGGGGTACCGAGCCACCACGGTGGCCCAGATCGCCCGCGACGCCGACGTCCACGTCGACACGCTGTACGCCCTCGTGGGACGCAAGCCAGAAATCCTGCGGGAGCTCATCGAGCTCGCCATCTCCGGCACGAACCAGCCCATCGCCCCCGAGGAACGGGACTACGTGCAACGCATGCAACGGGAGTCCGATCCCGTGAGGCAGCTCGACATCTACGCCGGGGCCGTTCGAGCGATCCAAACGCGCCTCGCGCCGCTGTTCCTCGCCCTGCGTGATGCCGCCTCGACCGAGCCCGAAGCGCACGAGGTGTGGCACCAGATCAGCGAACGGCGGGCCGCCAACATGCGCCGCCTGGTCGCCAACCTCGGCCAAAGCGCCCTACGACCCGACCTCAGCCTCGACGAAGCCGCTGATGTCATCTGGGCCACCGCCAGCTCCGAGCTCTTCGTCCTCCTCACCGACGAACGCGGCTGGTCCCTGGATCGTTATCAGTACTGGCTCGCCGACACCTGGCGCCGCATGCTCCTCGATGAGTACGCCTGATCAGGCATCGAGCGGGTTGGCAACGTGAAGGCCTCGACGTGCCGCCGCTTCGCACAGCGCTGCGTCGGCGCTGGTCACGAGCTCCGCCTCGATCAACATTGCTGAGGCAAGGTGCACGGCGTCGTAGCCGCGCAACGCTTCCTGCTCGGCGAGGTTGGCCGCTTCGGCGATCAGCTGCTCGCTGACCTCGACGATCGACAACTCGTCGACGAGCACAGCGAGCGCTCCCTTGGCCTCGCGGTGCTGCGCAGCGGTGAGCCTTGCGCCTCGCTCGGCGGCAGCGAGAGCGGCTCGCGCTTCGACGACGATCAATGCCGACCCGGCCAACACGTCTGCCGTGTCCCAGATCAGCTCGGCTCGCTCCGAGCCGTCCTCGTCGATCAGCAGCTTCAGCAGCGAGGACGTGTCGACATAGGTGATCACCGCCGCTGTTCGGCGACGAGGTCGCTGACCGAGCCCTTGGGCTTGATCCGGCGAGCCGGGCGAGTTCGGGCCGTGCGCTTTGCGGGACGCACGGCGCCGGCGGCGACCAGCTCAGCCAACCGGTCAGTCGAGTGATCGAGCGCCGACAGCCGCGCCACAGGCCGGCCGCGATCGGTGACGATGACCTCCTCACCCTCCTGGACTCGGTCCAGGTACCGGCTGAGGTTGTTCTTGAGCTCGCGCACACCGACCTCGACACGAGATGTAGCTACTGTCATGCCAGCATTGTAGCTACATTGCGTACCACGACTGCCCCCGCCTTCCCCATCGAGGAGGACCTGCCTCCCCGGCGGCCTACCGGCGCCGCCTCACGTTCCTCGCCGACACGGCGGCGCGTGCGCTCACCGGCTCGCGAGAAGAGCGGAGCACACTGGGTGCGACCCAGCAACCCGATGACCAGCGCGACCGCTGAGTCGGGCCGCTCGAGCCCCGAGGCTTGGCCGGTGTGGGCTGCGTTCCCGCCCCTGAACGAACTCCGTTGCCGCGCGCGCCGCATCGATGAGGTGCCGGAGACGAACCTCGAACGGGTGGGCGCTGAGGGACTCGAACCCCCGACCCCCTCCTTGTAAGGGCGACGACCGTTTGCGCTGTAGTTCGAACGCATAACCGCAGGCCAGAGCAACGAACCCCTAACCATCGCTGCCAAGTAAGGCGGTCAAATCGGCCGCCGATGGGACAAGGGAGTAGCCATGACCGAGACCAAGACCAACTACCTGACCGCGCTGTCCGCTGAGCAGCACAGTCGCATCACCAACCGTGCGCAGCAACTCGCTTCCGTGCTCGCCGGTGCGGCGGCGCTCGTCCGCTTGGTGGCGGCCGAGCAGCACCAAATGGCCCTCGAGGTCGGCGAGGCCTACGCCGGGGCGGACGACGCCTACAACGCCGCCATGGGCTACCTGTTCGCCGACTGGTACGAGGTCGCCAAGACCATCACGGACGACCTCGACGACTGCGGGAGCGCCGCGGCGAGGGCCGACGATGTGGCGACGGTCGCCATGCCGGCGTGGCTCAACCTCGACGTGTTCGGCATCACGGACGGCGACATCATCGAGACCAGCAAGCTCGGCGCCGCGCTCGAGGCCCTGGTGCCGGTCGCGTACGAGTTGACGCTGCGCATGGCGGACGTTCGGGCCAAGGTCAGCGACAGCGTGCACGACGAGCACGGGGTCGACCTGTTCGTCGCTACCAACAAGGTGACCGGCTACGACCGAGTGCACGACTCGGCCTCGGTGATCGGCGGCCTCATCGGCTCGATCGAGTACGACGACATGTCGGTGAACCTCACGCCGTGGCAGCGCGAGCGGTTCGGCCTCCCGGCCTCGGAGGGCGCCGACAACTGACGCCCACCGACGAACCGGCACAGCAAGCGGCCCCCTGCCACGACGGGGGGCCGCTTCGCGCCGTCAACGAGGACTCGTGAACCGGCACTTCGGATATTCGGAGCACCCGAGAAAGGCGTGGCCCGTCTGCTTGTTCCTTCGAATCATCAGCACGCCGCCGCATTCGCAAGGGGATCCGGCCGTGTGTGTCGGCCGCATCGCGCGTTCGAGTTCCGCTCCAGTCGGCGGATCAAACGACGCACGCTCGAGTAGTTCCACAGCAAGGCGCGACGACGCTGTCAGGTCGCCGGCAAAGTCATAGGTGAAGAGAGCCACACCGTTCGCACCAGCCCACTCTCGAGCAGACGATGAGTACCCAGCGGACGTGAGGGCGAAGAACACAGGAAGGCGATCACCGGCCGCACCACGAAGTTGTTGCACCTGTGGTCGTCCAACCTTCGCTGTCTGATACTTGACCTGGGCCGCCGCAGCGCTGGCAGCGATGTCGATCCCCCCGTCAGCTCCGCCAGCCGTTACAGCAGCGTCAGGGAAGCCCAGCTTGCGCATGCACTCGGCCATCACCCTTTCCGCCATGCTCCAATCCTCGATGAGCCGACCGTCTGCCTTGGCCTGCTCAAGCCGTGCCGCTTCGCTCTCGGCGGCCCGTCGCCGCGATTCAGCTGCGAACTCGCGCATCCTTGATTCGGCCTCAGCTTCCCGTCGCTGGTAGTCCGCCCGCGCTGCCTGCCGCTCGGCCTTCGTCGCCAGTTGCGCAGACTTCTTTCGCGACTCCCCGAACAGGGCGACCACAACCGGGACGACGAGGATGAGGATCAGCGGAACCCAGGCCACGTCGAAGGTATCTAGCACGCTCTGCTCCAGCACGCTTCACAGGCCGCTGCTAGCGTCTCGGCGCTTGTTGGTACAGGTGGGAGGTCAAGCCATGAAGCGGACTCTTCTGGTTCTTGTGACCGTCGCTGCGGTTTCGGTGGGTTGCTCGGCGAAGTCCAAACCCGACGGCCAGGTCGGCACTTCAGTGCCGGCAACGTCCACGACAGAGAGGCCAGCTCGCGACGGAACGTCAACGACCGCAGCGCCGTCCACGACCTCGACTATCGCTGCCCCGACGACAACCGAGGCACCGACGACCACGGCAGCGCCGACGACGACGGCGGCTCCCACGACTTCCGCTGCACCGATCATTACCGCGACGACTGCGGCGCCGTCATCGTCGGGCGTCTTCTACAAGAACTGCGCCGAGGCGAGAGCCGCCGGCGCTGCGCCGCTCTACAGAGGCCAGCCCGGTTACCGGCCAGAGCTTGACCGTGACGGCGACGGCGTCGCCTGCGAGACATGATCCGTCGCATCTGGCTGGCTCTAGCGGTGTCCGCTGCGCTCGCCGCAGGATGCACTTCATCGCCCACCGAATCCGCCGAGCAGCCGACGTCAACCGTAGGTGGTCCCGAGACCGTAGAGGTCTGGATCAGCGTTTCCGATGCGGTTCCGCTGACGAAAGGGTTCGGCGCTGAGCGCGACGAGGAGCCGGGTGCACCATGCGGTCGCATCGCATTGCTCGACTCGTACGCGCCCTACTCCGAAATGATCACCGGAGCGCAGGTGGTCATCCGAAACGCCGCCGGGGAGATTGTCGGCCAGGAGCCGCTGCCCGAGGGAAAGGTCGAGATTCACAAGACTGGCGCAGATGGGCTGCTCGTCTGCCGCTTCGAGATGGAGTTCGAGGTTGCCAGCACGTCCGAGTTCTACGAGCTCGAGATCGGCAGGGAGACACTTGGCGTGCCAGAACAGAGCAGCCAGGAGAACCTCGTCCTACGGCTCTGAAGTTCTCCGATGGACCGTCAGGCTGACCCCCCAGGGAAAGGAGAGCTTCCGAGGTGAGCGCACGCGAGACCCTATGCGTCGTCTTTGGAGCCGGTGCTTCTCACGACTGTATCCCGAACAGATCCGAGCTAGCCGAGGCCGACATTGTCATCGCGGGTCTACCGGAGAAACCGTGGAGGTTGCTCAAACCGCCGCTCACGAAAGACCTCGCCGCATGGTCCCATCTTCGGAACTGGGTCCTCGGCCACTACCCAGACGCGGTTCCTGTGATCGCCACGCTGCGCGAGCGCCTTGATGGCGATCCCACCGACTCGCTCGAGCAAGTATTGGCAGAGTATGCCGAAATGGCATTTGCGGGTGATACCGACAGGATGCGCCACCTCATGGCGACCCGCTTCTATCTGAGGGACCTTCTCATCGCGTGTAGTGAGTACACTCTGAGCGTGCCCGTGTCGGGCGGTGCGACCAGCTACGTTGCCTTCGTCCTCAACCTATGGGACTGGGCCAAGAGGACCGGAAACTACCTGTGCCTCGTCTCCTTCAACTACGACTATCTCCTAGACCATGCCTGCTCCACCATCTGGCGACTGGAGTACCGAAATGACATCGCGTCCTACATAAGAGATGATCATGTCGGCCTCTTCAAGCCTCATGGCTCTGCGCACTGGGGCTATCCGGTTCGCGACCCAGAGTCAGGCAGAACGCGAATGGCGAAAGCCAACTACGTCATCGGGCATGCGGAGATGCGGACCGGCGGGCGAATTGAAACGTGCTGGACCCCACTCGGCGACGACCGGCCAACCGCGTCAATACCAGCGCTGGCGCTTCCCCTACACGGGAAGAACGAGTTCGTTATGCCCGATGAGCATCGCATTCACCTACGCGGCATGCCGCCGATCTCGCGCCTAATCACCGTGGGTTGGCGCGCAGCAGAGGACAACTTCATCGAACTGCTCAAGAACCAGTTCATCCAGACCAAGCCGATCGCCTTCCTGAACGTCACCGGTGGTGACGATCCTGACGCGGATCACGTCGCACTCTTGGAACGGCTCCGACCGTGGACTGGCGATCGACTCTTCACGGCCGCCGGCAACGGGCTGCATGGTGACGGATTCTCTACCGTACGCCCCGACATCTACGCACATGTCCTCCTTGAGTAGAGGCCGCCCGTTGCGGCTCTCCGGCCGCCGCATCCGGCACCATGCCGGCGAGATGGTTGAGCTCACCAGATACGCTGAGGCCCCGCAGGATCGACACGGAGCGCAGTCGGAAGCGATTGCCGGTCGCCACTCATTTCGTTGCCCTCGCAGCGCGTGTCCCGGTCGGCGCGTAGCGTGTGCCGCTGACTGAAGGCTGGCGACACTCGCAGACGATGGGAGGTCGGCGTGGCAATGCGGCGGAACGATGACGGTACGTGGGATGCATGGATCCCGCTGGAGCTCGCCGAGGAGTTCAAGTCGGAGGGGCTGGCCCGTCGGTCGGACCATGAGCTGCCGCCAGATGCCGGAGGCGTCGACGTCGACACAGTCCTCCAGGTGTTCGGCTTCGCCGCCAACTACCTGACCTTCTACGAGAGCACGACTATGGCGACGGTGGTCTCGAAGGTCCTGGCGTGGTGCGGTCGACAGCCGAACCCGCGCCCCGATGACTACTTCTTGCGGCTCAATGGCCCTAACGGCAGCGTCATCGCCGAGCTGGCAAACCGGCCCGACGAAGACGCTGTGATTGCTATGGCGCGGGCCTGCTTCGGTGACGACGACCGGGCATGAGCGGACGACATGCGTGACCAGATCGTCGACGAAGCAGTGGAACCGTGGCACCAGGGGCTGCGAGGTGACATCGCTGAAGGCTTGGTGATCCACGAAGGTCCACTGGTGGCCACCGGACTCAAGACCAACATCCGGTTGGCTGGTTCGGGACTGGTACGTCTCGACCTGGCCAGCGAGGACGGCCTCGTCTTCGACCTCAGCGCTCGATCCAATGAGATCGCCAACCTGCTCCTTGGGCACAAGGATTACGAGTTCAGGCTCGAGCCCGGCGACGCATCGACTGTCGATGACGCGATCCCTGCCGACTTCCACATGCAGGACTTCGACGTACACCACACAACCACCACGGGCGACCCGAGCCGGCTCGTGGAACTGCGGTTCTACGTCATCAACTGGGGGGCTGAGATCGGGACGCGTCTCGTCCGGTACGCCGACGGCACCGAAGTCCTCGGGCGACACGAACTCCGATCCGAAGACTGGGTACTCACCCTCGACCGTGCCTCTTGCGACGTCGATGAAGCGACACTTGACCGGCTGCGGCGCAACGGCCACCGAATCACTCATTGTGCGCGCCTCAGCAAGGTCGAAGCTCGTGACTTCTCCTTCGACGACGCTCGCCCCATCCTCGACACCTTCAGGCAGTTCCTGGCCTTGACCCGCGGACGACAACCCGGCATCGCGCTTCCGACAGGCTTCGGCCCCGAAGGTCAACGGGTGTTCGAAGCCTGGTGGAGCTGGCGAGTCGACCGTGGAAGCGACATGCGGAGCTGGTATCCGATGCATCATCCCGAGGTCCTCGAAGACGTCTGGCCGGCGTTCCTTGATCTGTCGCGCCACGAGTTCTGGTCGGAGACTCTGAATGAGCTGATCGGCACCTACGTCGCTGCAAACGAGGGGCCGACCGACCGAGGGCTGGTGACAGCGACGATCGGCCTGGAGATGCTGGCCTGGTCGATCATTGTGGAGACGAGTGGCTGGCTCCGTTCCAAGGGTTTCAGTCGGCTCGAGCAAGCCGACCGAATGGCGCTGCTGCTCCATTGGGCAGACATCCCAACGGAGATCCCCACCGAACACGGGAGCCTCGGCGAGCTGCTGCGGCTTGTGCCCAGCAACAAGAACCGGTGGGGCGACAACACCGGGCCGGAGAGCGCGACATGGGTCCGCAACTGCGTGGTGCATCCGAGGCACCCGCGGGAGATCAACAGCGACCACCGCTTCGAAGCATGGTGGCTGTCGATGTGGTACTTCGAGTTGATCGTTCTTCGCCTGCTCGGCTTCGAGGGGCAATACGCCAACCGCCTCCACCTGAACAGGCCGGAGGGGACAACCGAGCGTCCACCTTGGTGCGATCCAGACGCTTGACCTCACGCCGCGGCCCGGTCCCCAGCGAGCTGCTCGAGGTGGTCGAGCCACCCGGAGACGCTGAGGGTGCCTGCGCGCATGGCGCGGCGTTGCTTCGGTGAGGTGCCGGCCCAGCATCCTTCGCGGGTGATGTCGGTGAGGGCGTCCTCGAGGCAGGTGCCGAGCACGGGGCAGCCGGCGCAGAGCTGGCGGGCCTCGGTGAAGTCGTTGGCGAAGAACGCTCCGGTGCCGACACCTCGGCAAGCTGCCCATTGCTGCCACAGGGGCCGCTGGTAGCGGGCGAGACCGAATGGTGCGTCGACGCCTTGGGCGATGGCGGCGATG
>CAZYKR010000065.1:0-17531 GCA_964648005.1 uncultured Iamiaceae bacterium | reverse complement strand
GGGCGACGAAGTGCATCCCCGCCGGGCGGGGGTGCATGACGCCCCCGTCGCCGCCGGCGTCGACGAGGGTGCGGATGAGGGCTTGGGCGCCGTTCATGGAAGGGGTCTCCCGTCGATCAGTCGAAGACGTTGCCGGGATTGAGGATCCCGTTGGGGTCGAAGGCGGCCTTGATGCGCCGCATGAGCTCGATCTTGGTGGGGTCCTCGAGCTCGAGGAAGTACTGCTTCTTCTCGGTGCCGAGGCCGTGCTCGCCCGAGATGGCGCCGCCGAGCTCCACGCCCGCCGCGAAGAGCGCCTTCATCACCTGGCCGCGCACCTCGGGGTCGGACTGGAACACGCCCATGTGCACGTTGCCGTCGCCGGCGTGCCCGCAGCCGGCGATCCAGGCGCCGTGCTCGGTGGCGATGGCCGACACCTTCTCCATGAAGGCCGGGATCGACGCCCGGGGCACGACCACGTCGACCACGTCGTCGGCGCCGTTGGCCTTCGCCACCCAGAACGCCTTCTCGCGGGCGTCGATCAGCTGCGCGGCGGCGTTCGACGGCAGCACGTAGACGTCGATGGCGCCGAGCTCGGCGAGGTGTTCGGCGACGGCGGCGACGTCGGCGTCGAGGCGGTCCTCGTGCTGGGACTCGAGGGCGACCACCAGATAGGCAAGGGCGGCGTCGCGCACGTCGTCGGGGATGCCGAGGTCGAGGCCGACGAAGCTGCACGTGGCCGCCATCGTCAACATGTCGATGTACTCGAGGATGAGCGGCCCGACGCCCGACGCCACGATCTGCGGCACGGCGTTGGTGACCTGCTCCAGCGTGGCGAACGGCGCCAGCACCGTCGCCCCGTGCTTGGCACGCGGGTACAGGCGCAGCGTGGCCTCGGTGGTGATGGCCAACGTGCCTTCGGACCCGACGATGAGCTGGGTGAGGTCGTAGCCGGTCGAGACCTTGACGATCTTGCCGCCGGTGCGGATGACCTCGCCGGTGGCGAGGACGGCCTCGAGGCCGAGCACGTGGTGGCGGGTCACGCCGTACTTGACGGCGCGCATGCCACCGGCGTTGGTGTTGACGTTGCCGCCGAGGCTGGCCGAGTACTCGCCCGGGAACACCTGGTAGACGAGGCCGAGCGGGGCGAGTGCCTCGTCGAGCTCATCGAGCTGCACCCCGGGCTGCACCACGGCGACGAAGTTCTCGGTGTCGATCTCGAGGATGCGGTTCATCCGCTCGAAGCTGACGACCACCCCGTCGGGCCGGGCGATGGCGGCACCGGAGAGGCCGGTGCCGGCGCCCCGCGCCGTCAGCGGGATGCCGTGCTCGTTGGCGAGGCGGGCGATGGCGGCCACGTCGTCCGTGCTCGAGGGCTTGAGGACCGCCGCCGGCACCACCGGCGCCGCCGTCAGCGCCTCGTCGTGGGTGTAGTCCTCGTTGATATCGCCGGCCTCGACGGCGTCAGGGCCGAGGAGGTCGACGAACAGGTCGGCGATGGCAGACATCTGCGGGACTGTAGCAACGGGTGAGCAACGCTCACTTTGGGAGCGGCGCGATGGGATCGCTCGCCACCTCAGGGCGGTGCAGCGTGCGGCGATCGGAGGCGTCGGGGATGCGGTGCACCGGGTGCAGCGAGGCACCGGGCACGACCCGGCCGCGCAGGTGCGCCGGCGGCTCGTCCGCTGCGGGCGCCGACTCCTCGGTCACCTCACTCAGGTCGACGTCGTCGGCCAGCGCACCGGCGACACCGTCGTGGTCCGGATCCCACGCCTCCGCCACGCCCACCAGCGTCGTCAGTGCGGCGTAGCCCGCCTGGATGATCGCCTGGTCGGTGTCGCTCGGCGGCTGATAGTCGGTGGCGATCAGCTCGAGCTCGAGCCCGATGGTCTCGCCGGGGTCGAGCTTGGTGCCCGAGGTCTGGCGGCCCTGCTCGGTCACGGCGAAGCGCACCGACCCGAACGGGGCGAGGCGCGCCCACCGGATGCCGAGCACCTCGTCGTAGGGGAGCGCGGGCACGTTCAGGTTCAGCACCGTGCGGTCGGGCGCGTCCTCCAACATCGGCAACACGTCGACCGCGAGCCGTGCCGCGGTGTGCCACTGCCACGGCTCGGCCCACGCCACGCTCACCGCCAGGCCCGACACGCCGAAGTTCTGGGCGGTCAGGCAGGCGCCGACCGTGCCGGAGTGCAGGATCGATCGGGCGGTGTTGGCGCCGGCGTTGGTGCCCGACACCACGTACCACGGCGGCGCCTTCGGCTCGAGCGCCGGGTCGTGGAACCCGAGGTCGCCGAGGGCGCCGAGACGAGCGGCGACGACGCACAGCCCGGGCGGCCCGCCGATGGCGAACGCCGGGATGCCGGCGCAGCCCGGCACCTCGACCCGCTGCACCGAGATCGTGTCGTCGGTGCTGATCCGGCCGATCGAGGCCCCAGCGCCCGAGTAGTCCTGGTCGGGCGCGGCGATCACCACCTCGTGGCCGGCGTCGGCCATGGCCGCGGCCAGCACGTGCAGGCCTTCCGATTCGATGCCGTCGTCGTTCGTCAGGAGCAAGCGCACGAGGAGCAGTCTGGCGCGCCGGTGAGCGGTGCGTGTCAACGCGATCGGAGGCCGGGGCGTCTGTTGGGGCGTGGAGTCGATGCTGAGCGCGAGCATGACCGCAGCGGCGGGGGAGGACGGCACGGTGGACGCGACGTCGGTGGAGCTTTCGGGGGACCTGCTGGAGCGCTGCTATCGCGCCCAGTACGGCGACCTGGTGCGCCTCGCCGCCTACCTGGCCGACCGGGATCACGCCGAGGAGATCGTCCAGGACGCCTTCGTCCACGTGTTCGGTCGGGTGCGGCGCGTCCGACCCGATCGTGTGGACGCCTACCTGCGCCGTGCCGTGGTCAACAGCGCCCGCAGCCACCTCCGCCGCCGCCAGGTGCGCCAGCGTGACGTCGCTGCCGACGCCACGTCGGCAGCCCCGTCGGCCGAGTCGGCGGCGTTGGCCAACGTCGGCCACGACGCGGTGCTCGACCGGGTGGCCCGCCTGCCGCAGCGCCAGCGCGAGGTGCTGCTGTTGCGGTTCGTCGCCGACTGCTCCGAGCAGCAGATCGCCGACGCGCTCGGCATCTCCACCGGCTCCGTCAAGACCCATGCCTCGCGCGGCCTCGCCGCGCTCGACGACCTCCGGGAGGAGGACCGATGACCGAAGACGACATCCTCACCTCCATCCGCACCCGTGCCGCACTCCGCCGCCGCGCCCGCCTCGCCGGCCTCGCAGCGGCCGCCTCGATGCTGATCGTCGGCGCCATTGCCGTGGGCCTGGCCCGCGCACCGTCCGACGAGGCCCGTACGGTGCTCGCCGACGGCACCGGCACGTCGTTCGGATCGACGACCTTCGCTGTGTCGTCGACCGTCGTTGTGCCGGGCACCGCCGACCCCGGCACGACGACGAGTTCGGGGGCGCCGAACGCTCCGGTGACCACGGCCACGACGTCGGCGCCGAACACGACGGTGCCGTTCCCGCAGACGACGACCTCGATCCAGCAGGGCCCGCTTCCCACCGTCGGCCCGACCACCTCCTCGACAGCGCTGCCCGGCGACCCGAACGGCGACTGCGGCGAGGTGGTGCCGATCGCCGGCTATCCGACGACATTCCTGATGCCGGCGGACGGGGTCGACTGCTTCATCGCCCGCTTCAACGCACGGGTGCCGGCCCGGTTCGTCGTCATCGCCTTCGCCGACCTCCCCGGAGGCGGGATCGACGAGACGACGAGCGAGCGGCGTACCTACACGACCAGTGGTGGCGGCACCGTCGACGTGAGCGTCGAGCGGCGGAGCCCCGGCGTCGGTCCGTGGACTCCCTACACCAGCAAGCAGCGGTGCGCCGAGGTGACGAAGGTGTGGCCCAGCGCAGCGCAGCTCACCGTCGGCGGCTGCGCCTGACGAGGACCGCTGGCCGTCTACCATCGCCCGGATGCGGGGGATCTCACGACGCGACTTCATCGGCACGGCCGTGGCGGGTGGCGCCGGGGCGCTGCTGCTGCCCCGGTGGGCGGCGGCGCTGCCGAACCAGGCACCGACAGGACCATCGGCCATCCCGTCGGCGCCGTTCACCCTCGGCGTCGCCTCCGGCGACCCGACCCCGACCTCGGTGATCCTGTGGACGCGCCTCGCACCCGATCCGCTCAACGACGGCGGGATGGGCCCCGGCGACGAGGCCGTGGACTGGGAGGTCGCCACCGACGAGGGCTTCGCCGACGTCGTGGCGTCAGGCACCGCCACCGCCAGCGCCATGTACGCCCACAGCGTGCACGTCGACGCCACCGGCCTCGAGCCCGACAGCTGGTACTGGTACCGCTTCTCGGCGGGCGGCTACGACAGCCCGGTCGGCCGCACCCGCACGCTGCCTGCCGCCGGCAGCTCCCCGGCTGCCATGGCGTTCGGCTTCGCCTCCTGCCAGAGCTGGACCAGCGGCTACTACACGGCCCACACCCATCTCGCCGCCGCGCCGCTCGACCTCGTCTTCTTCTTGGGCGACTACATCTACGAGGGCGGTGCCGGCGGGGGTCTGCGCCCGCACAACAGCCCCGAGGTCACCACGCTGCCGCTGTACCGCAACCGCTACGCCCTCTACACGGGTGACGCCGAGCTGCAGAAGAGCCGCGCCGCCTTCCCGTGGGTGGTCGTGTGGGACGACCACGAGGTCGAGAACAACTACGCCGGCCAGTACGACGAGAACGGCTCGGATCCGGCGACCTTCCTGATCCGGCGCGCCGCCGCCTACCAGGCCTGGTGGGAGCATCAGCCGGTGCGCCTGGCGCCGCCGAGCGGCCCGGACCTGGCGATCTACCGTGGCTTCGACTGGGGCGACCTCGCCTCGTTCTCGGCGCTCGACACCCGCCAGTATCGCGACGACCACGCCTGCCCGCCGGCGCCCGGGCTCGGCGACATCGGCCCCGTGTGCGACAACCTGTCGAACCCCGACCGCACCATCCTCGGCGCGGCGCAGGAGGGCTGGCTGCTCGACCGCCTCGGCGCCTCGACCTCGATCTGGAACGTGCTGGCGCAGCAGGTCGTCTTCTCGGCCATGCCCTTCGCCGGTGCGTACAACTTCGACCAGTGGGACGGCTACCCCGTGACCCGCCAGCGTGTCGTGGACGTGCTGGCCCGGCCCGAGGTGCGCAACCCGCTGATCATCACCGGCGACATCCACGCCGCCGGCGTCGCCGACGTGCACCAGGTGGGGGAGGACCCGACCACCCCGCGCATCGCCACCGAGCTCGTCGGCACGTCGATCTCGTCGCAGTTCAACGACGAGCTGGTCGACCTGGCCGAGGCCCTGATCGGTGCCCTGCCGTGGGCGCGCTACGTCAACGCCCAAGAGCGGGGCTACGTCACCGTGTCGCTGACCCGTGACCGCATGGACGCCAACTTCCGCGTCGTGTCGACGGTGAGCCAGACGACGGCGACGGTGTCCACCGACTTCACCTGGTCGGTCGATGCCGAGCCGCTGCAGGGCCCGACGACCACCACGACGGCACCGTCGACGTCGACCACGGCGTCGAGCTCGACGGCTGCGCCTGCGGTGACGGCCAGCCCGAACTTCACCGGGTGAGGTCCGTCCTCGCCGGGTGACGTCGGTCGCACCCGGGAACTTTCAGGCCTTCAGAAGCGTAGGACTGGTCAAGGGCGGGCGGAGATCCGCCGATAATTCCGCCAACGGGCGGAAGGAGGGGCCATGTCCCACCAGCCGAAGTCGCGCAGTCGCAGCGGGATCCTCACCGCACGAGCGCTTCGTTTCGGGCTGCGGCCCGGATCGGTGGAGGTGCAGGCGGCGGAGCTGGCTCGCCTCGCCAACGGCGACGTCGCCGCCATCGAGGCGGCGCGCCACCAGGTGGCGGGGGGCGTGGACGATCCGCTGTTCCTCGATCCGGTGCGGCGCCACGCGCTCGACCTGCTCTACGCCGCCGAGGCGCAGCTGCACCTCCCACACGCCGCCGCGTGAGCGTCGTGCCGTAGGCTCCGGCCCGATGGGCGGAGCGGACGCGGCACTCGAGATCGATGGGCTGCACAAGGTGTTCGGCGACCTCGTCGCCGTCGATCACCTCGATCTCACGGTGCCGGCGGGCTCCTTCTTCGGACTCGTCGGGCGCAACGGCGCCGGCAAGACCACGACGCTGCGGATGTGCACGGCGCTCCTGCGACCCGACGCCGGCACCGTCCTCCTCGACGGCATCGACGTCTGGGCCGATGCGCAACACGCCAAGCAGCGCATGGGCGTCATGCCCGAGTCGATGGACGTGTTCGACCGTCTCACCGGTGCCGAACTGCTCCTCTACAACGGGCTGTTGCGCGGCATGGACCGCGACCTCGTCGTCGAGCGCAGCACCGAGCTCCTCGACGTGTTGGAGCTCACCGACGCTGCGTCGCGCACCGTCGCCGACTACTCCCACGGCATGACGAAGAAGATCGTGCTGGCGGCCGCACTGCTGCACGGCCCGACCGTGCTGTTCCTCGACGAACCGTTCGAGGCGATCGACCCGGTGTCGACGCGGGCCATCGAAGCCGTGCTGCGGCGTCACGTCGACCACGGCGGAACCGTGTTGTTCTCGTCGCACGTGCTCGACGTCGTCGAGCGCCTGTGCGACCGGCTGGCGGTGATCGACCACGGCACCGTGCGCGCCAGCGGCACGATCGACGAGGTGCGCGGCGGCGAACGGCTCGAAGACGCCTTCATGGCGCTGATCGGCATGCAGGATGCGGACACGGGCGATCTCACGTGGTTGGGCACTTCCTCCGACTGAAGGTGGCGCTGCTGCGCAACCGCGCCGCGGCTGCCGCCCGCCATCCGGAGCGGATCATGCTGGCGCTGGTCGTCGTGGCGTTCGCCGGCGGGACCTACGTGGCGACGGGCCTGGAGACGATCGAAGGACTACGCGCCTTCCCCGAGCTGCCCGACGCCGGCCGCGAGCAGCTGGCGGTCATCTTGACGATGGTCGTGCTGTTCTGGATCGCCGCACCGTTCACGACGACGGCTCGGCGCGACCTGACCGTCCGCAAGTTCGTGCTGCTCCCGATCGGTGCGTCCCCGCTGGCGCTCGGGCTGTTCGTCGCCGGGATGGTCGGCGTCGGGCCGCTGCTCACGGCGGCGTTGGTCGGCTACATCGTGTCGGCGTACGTCGACGACGTCGTCGGTGGCGTCCTCGTTGCGTCCGTTGCGGTGTGCTTCGTGCTGGTCGCCGTGGCCCTGGGCCGCCTGATCGGATTGGCCTTGGACCTGTTGGCCTTGGCGCCGCGCGGGCGACTCGTCGCCACGCTGTCGGCCCTGCCCGCACTGCTCGTGGCGCTCGCCAGCTTCGAGCTGCTGCGGGCGGGAAGCGTCGACCCGGCGCTCGAGGCCGGCGTCGGCTCGTCCGCTACGCCACCACCGAGCTGGTTGGCGTGGCTGCCGACCGGGTGGGCCGCTGACGGCATCGCCGACGGTGCCAGCGGTGCGGTCGGACCGGCCCTGGCCGCCTGCGCAGGGTTGCTGGTGCTGCTGGCGGCGGTTGCGGTCGCCAGCCGGGCGGTCGTGGCTCGCACCCTCGTCACGGCTGACCGCTCCACCGACCGAGCTCGCGAACGGGTCGGTTCCCCATTTGCCGGGTTCGCCCGGCGGCTGCCGTCCGGACGCACCGGCGCCATCGCGGCCCGGTCCCTGCGCTTGTTCGTCCGCACGCCGGGACGCCTGTCGAGCTGGGCCCTGTTCGTCGGGATGTTCGGCCTGCTGTTCTCCGTCATCGCCGCCGTCAACCTCCCGCAGCCGTGGGCGCCCTTCGCGGCGCTGGCCCTGACGTTCCCGCTGGCGATCCACCGCGCCAACGAGATCGGGGCCGACGCCTCGGGCTACTGGATGGATGTCGTCAGCCCTGGGAATCGACGAGCCGACGTGCTCGGTCGCGATCTGGCGGCGCTCGTGGTCGACGGTCCGCTGCTCGTCGGGACGGTCGCGGTGTACGCCGTCGTCTGGCACGGCTGGGTGATGGTGGTGCCCGCGCTGGTGATGGTCGCCGCCGGTTGGTGCATCACGGCGGCCGTGGCGCATCTCGTCGCCGTACGCCTGGCCACGGCGGCCGGCTCGGCGACCGACACCCGCCGGGCGGCCGGGTCGTCGACCGGCGGCATGCTGCAGTCGTTGGTGGCCGAACTGGTGGCGATCGTCGGTCTGATCCCACTCGTGCTGGCCATCGTGTGGCCGGCCCTCAGCGGGGACGCGTGGTTGTGGGTGTCCGTGCCGGCGGCGGCGGTCTACGGCGGCGCCATGTGGTTCTCCAGCTTCCGCTGGGCCTCGTGGTGGACCGGCCGCCACGAGGCCGAGCTGGTGGCGATGCTCTCGAGCAGCTGAGGCTCAGGCGCCGTCGTGGCCCTTGATGACCTTGCGGTTGATCAGCGACGCGGCGACGAAGAGCGCCACGGCCACGAGGGCGATCCACTGGTCCTGATCGCGGGTGGCGAAATCGAAGATCAACAGCCCGACCCCGAGGACCAACAAGACCCAGTAGACGATGGTGAACGGGTTGGACGACGGAGCCTCTGCCATGTCGCCGAAGCTAGTTCGAACCGGCGGCGCGCAGCTGGCCGAGCACCTCGAGGCAGGTCGGGCACACCGGGTACTTCTCGGGATCGCGCGACGGCACCCACTTCTTGCCGCAGAGGGCTTCGACCGCCTCGCCCATGACGTAGCCCTTCATCTGATCGTCCTTGCGGATGATGTGGCTGAACCGGTCGTGGTCACCGTCGTCGAGCACCGGCGTGGTCTCGGGCTCCATGACGGCGGTCGGCGCCGCGGTGGGTGCCACGGTCGGGGACACGGAGGGGTGCGCTGGGTCCGGAGGCATTCGGCCATGGTGGCATGATCGAGCCATGACGGAGTTCTCTTACACCGAGCTGCTGCCCCTCGGCCCCGACGACACGACGTACCGGCTGGTCACGACCGAGGGCATCTCGACGGTCACCGTCGACGGCGAGCAATACCTCAAGGTCGAGCCGGGCGTGCTGACCCGCCTGGCGCGAGAGGCGATGCACGAGATCGCCCACTATCTGCGACCTGGCCACCTCGCCCAGCTGGCGTCGATCCTCGACGACCCGGAGGCATCGCCGAACGACAAGTACGTGGCGCTCGACCTGCTGCGCAACGCCAACATCAGTGCCGGCGGCGTGCTGCCCATGTGCCAGGACACCGGCACCGCCATCGTGAAGGGCAAGAAGGGCGAGCGGGTCCTGACGGGCGGTGGCGACCGCCAGGCCCTGGCACTCGGCGTGTACGAGACCTATCGAGACGACAACCTGCGCTACTCGCAGATGGCGCCCATCACCACCTGGGACGAGGTCAACACCAAGACCAACCTGCCGGCCGAGATCAAGATCGAGTCGGTGGACGGCGACAGCTACTCGTTCCTGTTCATGGCCAAGGGCGGCGGCTCGGCCAACAAGAGCTACCTGTTCCAGGAGACGAAGGCGCTGCTGAACCCCGAGGCGTTGTTCCCGTGGCTCGACGAGAAGCTGCGCCTGCTCGGGACGGCGGCCTGCCCGCCGTATCACCTGGGGTTGGTGCTGGGTGGCACGTCGGCGGAGTACGCCCTCGAGGTCGCCAAGCTGGCGTCGACCCGCTACCTCGACACGTTGCCCACGGAGGGCTCCGACGCCGGCCACGCCATCCGCGACCCGGAGCTGGAGGCGCAGGTGCTCGAGCTCACCCAGCAGTTCGGCATCGGCGCCCAGTTCGGCGGCAAGTACTTCTGCCACGACGTGCGGGTCATCCGCCTGCCCCGGCACGGCGCGTCCTGCCCGGTGGCCATCGCCGTGTCGTGCTCGGCCGACCGCCAGGCGCGGGCCAAGATCACCGCCGAGGGCGCGTTCATCGAACAGCTCGAACACGACCCCGCCCACTTCTTGCCCGAGATCGACGAGGACGACCTGGTGGGCGAGCCGGTGCGCATCGACCTCAACCGACCGATGGACGAGATCCGCGCCGAGCTGAGCCGCTATCCGGTCAAGACCCGTCTGCTGCTGACGGGCCCGATGGTGGTCGCCCGCGACATCGCCCACGCCAAGATCAAGGAACGTCTCGACGCGGGCGACGGCATGCCGCAGTACCTCAAGGACCACTGCGTCTACTACGCCGGTCCCGCCAAGACACCCGAGGGCTACGCGTCGGGGTCGTTCGGGCCCACGACGGCGGGCCGGATGGACTCCTACGTCGAGCAGTTCCAAGCGGCCGGCGGCAGCCTGATCATGCTGGCCAAGGGCAACCGGTCCTCGGTGGTGACCCAGGCATGTGCTGCTTTCGGCGGCTTCTATCTCGGCTCCATCGGCGGCCCGGCCGCCCGGTTGGCCCAGGACTGCATCCGCCACGTCGAGGTCCTCGAGTATCCCGAGCTTGGCATGGAGGCGGTGTGGAAGATCGAGGTCGAGGACTTCCCGGCCTTCATCGTCGTCGACGACAAGGGCAACGACTTCTTCGCCGAGGTGTCGAAGCCGGTCAGCCTCTCGCGGCGCGGCTGAGCGCGATGAGCTCGTCGCGCTCGGCATCGTCGAGCACGGCGAACGTCTCCGCCACAGCGGCGCGCGTCGCCGCCTCGGCGGCGTCCCATGCGGCGCGATCGTCCTCGATGTCGGCCGGGGGCTCGGGCCAGCCGAAGATGCCCGCCATCATCGGGTCGTTCAGCTGCGCGGCACGCGCCGGCACCAGACCAGCAGCGACGACGCAGGCGCCGTGGAGCCCGCCGCGCAGCTCGCGCAGCACGTTGAGCCGGTGCAGCGCCAGCGCCTTGTCGTCGCTCGGCACCGGCATGGCCCGCCACGCCGCGAACAACGGTGCAGCACCGGGGCTGGCACCGGCGACGACGCGGCCGAGCAGATCGTTGAGGCGTGCGTAGTCGACGCCGTCGGCGAGGTGTTCGATCGCCCATTCGTGGCCGACGGCGATGAAGGCCTCGGCGGCAGCGTGGCGGTCCATCGCCGAGGCCCCGCGCTCCCACTGCTCGCGCACGAGCGCCGGATTGAAGAAGACGAAGCCGGCGGCGACGACGTCGGCGTCCACGTCGCCCAGCGCCCCGCCCCGACCGCAGGTGTAGAAGTCCATGCCCATGAACCCGAGCTCGCCGCCTCGGCTGTAGGTGTCCATGGCGAGCATGAATGCCGCCGGGAGCTGCTGGACGACGGTGCGGGTCGCCTGTTCGGTCTCGATGGTGCTGGCCACGTGGTCCCCCCTTGGTCGCGACGCGCTCGCAGCCTAGGGAACTCACCCGGGGGTCGTGCACGTTGGAACGGCAGGTCTACGGGAGGAGACACCATGTACCAGACCTGGACGCGGCGCGTTGCCGCAACGACCATCGCCGCACTGGCACTCGCCACGGCGGCGTGTTCGAGCAGCGACACGACCACGACCGGCGGCACCACTGCCGGCTCCGAGCCGATGGGTACGGAGCCGATGGGGACCGACATGGCCGACGACACCATGGGCACGGACATGACCGACGACATGGACGACACCATGGGCACGGACATGACCGACGACATGGCGGACGACATGGCCATGGACCACACCGTGGCCGTGATCGACACCGATTTCGGCCCGGCCATCGCCATGGGCGAGCAGGTCGTCTACACGTGGGACACCGAGACGTCGACCACGCCGGTGTGCACCCATGACCGCATCGGGGCCGACGGCATGCCCTGCGATGAGAAGTGGCCGGTCGTCGAGGTCGACGAGCTGGCGTCGCTGACGTTCGACGGCGTCGACGCGGCCGCGTTCACCGTCGTCGAACGTCCCGACGGCCGCAGCCAGCTCGCCCTCGGCGGGCGCCTGCTCTACACGATGTCGCTCGACGGGCCCGGCGATGCCAACTGTCAGGGTGCCGAGGGCTGGTACATCGTGAACCCGGACGGCACGTCCAACCGCACCGAGACGCCGATCGGCGCCTGACCGTCAGGCCTTCGAGGCCGCGGCCCGGCGGGTGCGCGTCCGCTTCGCCGGACGATGCGCACGGTCGGTCCAGGCCTCGTCGACGAAGCCCAGCACGTCGGGACCCACGACGAAGCCGGCGAAGTGCCCACCGCCGGGCGTCACCACCAAGGTGGCGTCCGGCACCAGGGCGGCCATGAACTCGCCGTGCGAGAGCGGGACGATGCCGTCGGCGTCCCCGTGCCAGAACCGGGTGGGCACGGTGACATCCCGCAACGAGAAGCCCCACTCGCGCCCGAACACCACGAGGTCGGTCGCCGGCGCCCGCAAGCCGCCCTCGCAGGCGGTGACGAGGTCGTTGATGAACATCGCCTTCATGGCCGGCTCACGCATCACGGCCCGGTCGGACGCCGGCGCCACGCGGGTGTAGAGGTCGAAGCCCGGATCAGCGACGGCGCGGATCGGCCGGATCAGGTGGGTGAGCAGCTCGCCGATCGGGATGCGTGCCGCCGCCAGCAGCGGCTCGATCAGGGGGAGGAAGCGCGTCATGCCCGGGGCGGTCTCGGGACCGCGCGTCGGGCCGATGCCACCGAGCACGGCAGCAGCCGTCACCCGGTCGGGCAGTCCGTAGGCCGCCGCCAGGACGTACGGTCCACCGCCGCTGAGCCCGACGACGGCGAAGCGGTCGATCGCCAGGTGATCGACCACACGTCGCAGGTCATCGACCCAGTCGAGGGCGCGTCCGTAGGTGTACGGCGTCGAGTAGCCGGTGCCGGGACGTTCGACGGCGACGATGCGCCAGCCGCGCCGACGGGCGAGCTCGGGCACGTCCGGCGGGATCTGCTTGCGCGCGCCCGGGGTGCCGTGGAACCACAGCACGGCATCGCCGTCGGGGTCGCCGAACTCGGCGTAGCCGAGTGCCCGGCCTCCCGGGAGCGGGACCACGGACTCCAGGTTCGGTTCGAGGACCTCGACGAGGAGCTCGTCTTCGCGTGCTGGTTCGTGCGCCATGCCCACCTCCCGCCTGGCAATCTAACGCCATGTCAGATTCCGGGATCTTCCAGCAGTTCGCGCTCGACGGCAAGGTGGCGATCGTCACGGGTGCCAGTCGCGGCATCGGCGCCGCGGTAGCGCGCACCTTCGCCGAGGCCGGTGCCGACGTCGTCGTGGCCTCCCGCACCGCCGAGCACCTCGAGCTGGTGGCCGACGAGGTGCGAGCGTTCGGGCGTCGAGCCGTGGTGGTGCCGTGCGACGTGAACGACCTCGAGGCCGTCGCCGGCCTGGCCGAGCGCGCCGTCGCCGAGCTCGGGCGCATCGACGTCGTCGTCAACAACGCCGGCGGCACCATGCCCCGGCCGCTGCTCGACACGTCGCCCGGGTACTTGGAACGGGCCTTCCACTTCAACGTCACGACGGCGTTCGCGCTGATCAAGGCCTCGGCACCGCAGCTGCTCGAGCACCAGGGCTCGGTCGTCAACATCTCGTCAGCCATCGGCCGCCTGCGTGACCGCGGCATGCTGGCCTACGGCACGGCCAAGGCGGCGCTGACGCACCTGACCCGGCTCGCCGCCGCCGATCTGGCGCCGAAGGTGCGCGTCAACGCCATCGCCGTCGGGTCGACCGCCACCTCGGCGCTCGACATCGTCCTCGAGGACCAGGCCATGCACGCCGAGATGGTGCGCCGCACACCGCTGCGCCGGCTCGGCGACCCGACCGACATCGCGCTGGGCGCGCTGTACCTGGCTTCGCCCGCCGCCGGTTGGGTCACGGGCAAGGTCCTCGAGATCGACGGCGGCCTCGAGGAGGCGAACCTGGAGCTCGGTCTGCCGGACCTGTGACCGGGGTGGCGCCGGCTCGCTAGGTGACCGACGTGATCCCGGCCACGACGTGGTCGACGAACACGGGATCCGCCCAGCTCTCGTCGGTGTGCCCGAGCGCCGTGTACCAGACGGCGCCGTCGTCGACGGTGCCCGACCACGCCACCGGCTCGCCGCCATGGGTCAGGAGCACCGAACGGTTCGCCGGGGAGGACCGGAAGCGGTACCACTCATCGACACGCTCCCACGGGTCAGGGAGGCCGGCGGTCGACCGGTGCGTCACGGCGGTGCGCTCGACGACGCCCGGGGCCACCGGCGGGTGGTCGGCGAACCAGGTGCCGAGTAGCTCGCCGTAGAACGGCCAGTCGTACTCGGTGTCGGCGGCGGCGTGGACACCGGCGAAGCCGCCGCCGGCGCGCACGAATTGCTCCACCGCCGCCTCGTGCGGGGGATCGAGCACGTCGCCGGTCGTCGACACGAACACGACCGCCGCTGCCTCGCCCCCGTCGACGGCTGCCTGCAACTCGTCAGGGTCCTCGGTGGCGACGACGGCGAACCCCTCGGCCGTCAGGCGCGGGCGCAGGGCCTCGATGGCGGGCTCGATCGAGCTGTGCCGGAAGCCCTCGGTGCGCGAGAACAGCACGATGGTGCGCGGTTCGCCGGACGGACCGGTGGCCGGCGCTCCTGCGACGTCGCCTGCCGTGGTGGCGCACGCGCCGGCGAGCACGGACGCCAGCAGGGCCAGCGCCGTCACCAGGCCGGTGCGGATCCGGTGCGTCAGCTCTTCCAGGTGTGGGTGAGCCGGGTCACGCCGCCGACGATGGGCATCGCCGGCGTCCCGTCGGGCAGCGGGCCGTTCAAGAAGTCGTGCACCGAGTTGTCGGCAGCGAGGTACTTGAGGCTCTCGTTCATCCACACGTACGGGACCAGTTCGGTGAGGCGGCGCTGCAGATCAGCGTAGGCCTCGGCGCGTTCGGTCCGGTCGGTCGAGGTGCGGCCGCGCATGAGGGCCTCGTCGACCTGCGCATCCCGCATGCGGGCCAGGTTCAACCCGATCGTGCCCTGGCCGACCGGCGGCGCGTTCTCCGACAGGAACCAATGCGCGTCCCCGTCGGGATCGGGCGAGCCGAACAACCGCACGTAGGCGAGCTCGTAGGCGCCGAACACGATCGAGGTCGGGTAGGACGTCTGGGACTCGGAGGTGGTGGTCACGTCCATCCCGGCCGCCGTGAGCATGTCAGCGATGGCCTGGCCGATGGCCTGGTTCTCGGGGTTGTCGGTCGTGCGGAACTCGAAGGCCGCCGGTCCGACCTCGGCCTCGTACTCGGCGACGAGCGCCTTGGCCGCCTCGAGGTCATACGTGGGGAAGTCGGTGTCGACGAACCACTCCGACGACTGGGTGAACGGCCCCTCGCTGCGGATGGCGTCCGGTTCCTTCGCCACCTGCAGGTACGTGTCGTAGTCGAAGGCCAGCGCCACGGCCCGACGGATGCGGACGTCGTCGAAGGGCGCCTTGTCGTTGTTCATCAGCAAGAAGAGCTGCTCGCGACCACCGCTGTCGAGCACGAGCTGGATCTCGCCGGCTCGCGCCAAGGGTTCGAGGCGCTGGACCGAGCTGGAGAAGGTGGTGAACTCCATGTCGACGTCGCCACGCAGCAGCGCATCGTCTCGGGCGTTGTTGTCCGAGATGGGGACGAATTCCACGCTGTCGAGGTAGGGGAGCCCGTCCTGCCAGTAGGCGTCGTTGCGGTCGAGGGTGAGCCGCGACCCCTTCGCCCATTCCTGCAGGGCGAACGGTCCGGTGCCGATGGGGTTGTCCGATCGCCAGGCGGCGTCCGGGTTGGTGAGCTGCTCGGGGGCCGGCACCAGACCGCCCTGACCGGTGAGCGCCACGGGGTAGGTGGCCCACGGCTGGGTCATGGTGACCTCCACCGTCATCGGTCCGGTGGCGACCGCTGGTGTGATCTCGTCGACCGGCGCCATGGCCGGACCGGTCAGCGGGGACTGGCGCATCTTGGTGATGAACAGCGCCAGTGCCTCGGCGTCGAGCGACTCGCCGTTCTGGAAGGTGACGCCGTCGCGCAGCGTGATCGTCCACCGGGTGTAGTCGTCGTTCGGTTCGATGGACTCGGCAAGATATGGCCGCGCCGCGCCGTCGGCGTCGAAGGCGGCCAGCGGGTCGAACACGGCGTTGGCCATGATCAGGGCCGGCCCGGACCAGCGAGCGGTCGTCGGATCGAACCCGTCGGCGTCGGCCTCGAGGGCATACGCCAACGTGCCCCCCGGAGTCGGCGTGCCCGGCTCGGGCGCCAGGTACTCGACGCTGCGCTGACCGCCGGCGCCGGTGGCGGTGCTCGGCGACGCATCGTCGTTGTTGCTCTCGGTTCCGGAGCTGCACGCCGCCAGGACCAGCACGCTGACGCCGAGCGCGCTCCATGCCCGCCACGGCCGCCCGCCTTCTCCCATGCCTGGTGATTCGGCATCGCTGTTCATTCGGTTGAGCAGAAATGGACGTGGTCGCGCGCGCAGTACAGTCGTGCCGTGCCCGTGCTCACCGGTCCCCTCGACGCGCTGGCGGTGGTGCTGTTCGTGGCCGGCATCGCCAAGCTGGCCCGACCCGACGCCACCGTGCCGGCGCTGCGGGCCGTGCGCCTGCCCGCATCGGCCCTGCTCGTGCGGCTGGTCGGCGTCTCGGAGGTGGTGGCGGCGGCGACCGTGGTCGCCTTCGGTGGCCGGGTCGGCGCTGCGGCGACCTGCGTCCTGTACGCCGCCTTTGCCGCCTTCGCCGCCGCGCTGCTCCGCTCCTCGGGGCGCGACGCCTCGTGTGGCTGCTTCGGCGAGGCATCGGCACCGGTGACGGGCGTCCACGTCGCCGTGAACGTCGTCGCCGCCGCCGTCGCGGCCGCGGCGATCGTCGCTCCCGTCGTGCCCTTCGTCGACGCGCTGGGTGCGCTGGGCTGGGAGGCGCCGGCGTTCGTGCTGCTGGTGCTCGTCGGCGGCGGGCTGGTCCGGGCGGCGCTCACCGTCGGTGCCGAGCTCCAGCTGGCGATGGGCGAGCTGCGGAGCGCCCCGTGAGCGCCGCCGTGCTGACGCTGCTGGCCGTCGTGGTCGTGGTCGAGGCCGTGCTGCTCGTCGGATTGCTGCGGAGCCACGCGCTGATCCTCCAGAAGCTCCACGAGCTCGGCGCGGGCATCGGCGACCCGTCGGGTCGCGACCCGGCGCCCGCCGGGCCCGGCTTCCAGACCCGCCCGGAGGTGCCGGCGCCGCGCGACGAGCCCGGGTTCGCCGAGGCGGCGGACCTCGGCGGCGTGGATCTCGACGGGAACGCCGTGGCGCTACGGGTCGTCGGCACCGACCACGACACGTTGCTGGCGTTCCTGTCGAGCGGTTGCTTGACGTGCAAGACGTTCTTCGAGGCGTTCGCCACCGGCGAGGCGACCGTCCCCGACGGCATCCGACCCGTGATCGTGGCCAAGGGCGACGAGGCCGAGAGCCCCGACGTGCTGGCGGCGCTGGCGCCTCCCGGCGTACAGCTCGTGCGGTCGTCGCAGGCGTGGAGCACCTACCGGGTCCCCGGGTCGCCGTACTTCGTGTACGTCGACGGTCCGAGCGGCCGGGTGCGCGGCGAGGGGACGGGCATGACCTGGGACCAGGTGGCGGGGCTGTTCGCCCAGGCGACCGGTGACCTGCGCCTGGCGGGAGGCAGCGGCCCGATCGCCAAGCCGTCGAGCGACGCCGAGCGCGAGCGGCAGATCGACGAGGAGCTGCTCGCCGCCGGCATCCGTCCCGGCGACCCCAGCCTC
>CAZYKR010000064.1:0-17933 GCA_964648005.1 uncultured Iamiaceae bacterium | reverse complement strand
CAGTTCGGTCCCTATCTGCTATGAGCGTAAGAAAGTTGCGGGGAGTTGTCCTTAGTACGAGAGGACCGGGATGAACAGACCTCTGGTTTACCGGTTATGCCGCCAGGTGTAAACGCCGGGTAGCTATGTCTGGATCGGATAAGCGCTGAAAGCATCTAAGTGCGAAGCCCGTTCCAAGATGAGATCTCCCACTGGGTTAACCAGGTAAGGGCCGTGGAAGACCACCACGTTGATAGGCCGGAGGTGTAAGCGAGGTAACTCGTTCAGCCGACCGGTACTAATCGCCCGAGGGCTTAGGTTGACAATGACGCTCGTGTTCGCTGTGGAATTCTCGAGGAAGCGCCCCATCTGGGGGCGCTGTTCTTGACAACAGGTTTCGGTGGCCATAGCGGCGGGGTCACACCCGTTCCCATTCCGAACACGGAAGTTAAGCCCGCCAGCGCCGATGGTACTTGGGTGGAGACGCCCTGGGAGAGTAGGACGCCGCCGGATTTCTCACTCGAAGGGAGGAGGCATCAGCCTCCTCCCTTCGTCGTTTTCCGACGATGCTGCGCCTTGGTGCGGCAGGATCCCGCCGTGCAGAGCGGTTGTCCGGCGTGTCGTGCGCCGCTCGTGGGTGGTGGCGAGTGGCCGGCCTGGTGTGCTGCCTGCGGCTGGGACCTCGGGGGTCCCGACGGCGCCGCGGCGGGGGCGACGGCGATGCGGCGCGCAACGAAGGCTCGCCCGGCACGACCGGTCGCTGCGGTGCTGGTGTCCATCGTGATCGTGGGCTTGTTCGTGGCGCTGGTGCTGGGCGGTGCGGCGGTCCTGCGCTGGTCGCCGTCCGTCGTCGGTCTGCTGTTGGCGGCGGTGGTGCTCGGGCTGGCGTGGCAGATCCGACCATGGCAGCCTCGGCTGCGCCGCCTCCGACATCTCGTGTTGACGCCCGACGTAGCGCCGACGCTGTTCCACGAGCTCGACCGTGTCACGCAGGCCTTGTCGGTCAGCCCCATCTCCGGCGTGCTGCTGGTGCCCGGCTGGCGTGCCGTTGGTCTGCGCACCGGCCTGCGCCGACGGACCATGCTCAGCGTCGGTGCCCTGCGATGGGGTGCGCTCGGGCCGGAGGGTCGTGTCGGGCTGGTTGCGGTGGTGGCGGCACGGCTAGGCGCCGGGGACCCCTACGACTCCTTGCTGGTCGAGGCCGGTCTGCGGTCCTGGCGGGGGCTCGCTTCGGTGTTCGGCAAGCTCGCGGTCGACGAGGCCCCGGGCCCGGATGTCCCGGGCCGCGCCGTCTTGGAGCCGCCGGCCGTAGTTTCGGGGCGCGGGATGTCGCGTGCGCTGGCGTCGGCGGTGGTGTCGGTGGTCTGGTTCGCGGTGCGGTCGGCCGGTCCAGCCCACCACCACGCCTTGATCGAGGGCGTGCGCCGTGCAAGCGGGGTGGTGGGTCCGGGCCCGGTGCTGTCCATGGTGGAGGTTGCGACCCTGGAAGATGTCGTGGGGCGGCGGTGTCAGGAGGCCGCCCGCGGCGGAGATCCGCGGCCGTTGCACGAGATCGCGGCGCAGCGGGCAGCGGAGGTGCCGGCGACCGAGCGCCAGCGCCGGACACGCATCGACCGCCGATCGCCCCGCGCCATCGCGGGCGGGGTGCCGTCGCTGGCCGAGCTCTGCGCCGCCACGACGATGCCTCGCACCGGACCGCGCGTCGAGATCCCAGAGGAGGCGTGGGTCGCCATCGCACAGGAGGTCGGCCCGATGCTGGCGGGTGTGGACGACCTCACCCGGCAGGCGCTCGCCCGAGCGCCGGAGCTCTGACCTGCACGATCGCGGACCTCCGGGGGGCGAGCAGTAGCCTCGGCGCCCGTGACCCCCTCGAACACCCCTGGCCGACGATCGAGCGGCACCGGACGCGGCGCGCGCCCCGCCGGCGGCGGTGGTCGTCCGAGTGGCGGACGCTCGTCGGGCGGCAGCGGCGGTAGCGGTGGCCGGTCGTCGGGTGCTCGGTCGTCCGGAAGCCGGCCCGGTTCCGGTGCAAGCCGGTCCGGGTCCGGTGCGGGCAGGTCGGGTTCCGGCTCCGGTGCGGCCCGGTCGGGCTCGGGTACCGGACGCAGCGGTACCGGGCAGCGCAGCGGTGGCTCCTCGCGATCGGGTGCGTCTGAGGGTGGGCGCTCCCCGGGCGGATCTCGCAGCACCGGCGGCGCCCGGAGCTCGGGGGGTGCGAGCGCTGGCCGCGGTCGACCGTCGGGTGGCGGGAGCCGTGGGGGTGCCGGTACGGGCAGCCGGTCCGACGGTGGGCGGACGCGTGCCGGGAGCGACGATCGCTCGTCGAGCCGTGCTCGGCCCTCCGGGGGCGCACGTCCGACCGGGGGCCGTCAGCGTCCCTCCGGTGACGGGCGCGCCCGAGACGACCGACGAGACGACCGGCGTGATGACCGGCGAGACGACCGGCGTGATGACCGAGGCCGACGCGATGACCGGCCACGCGGCGGGGACGATCGCCGGGGCCGCAGCGCAGCCGGCGGTCGTGACGATCGCGGGCCAGGTCGGTCCCGCGACGATCGCCCGCGCGCCGATCGCTCGCGCACGGATCGGCCGCGCACCGATCGGGATCGCGATGACCGCCGATCGCGCGACGGCGATTCCGACCGAGCGCGACGACCGGACGGGCCGCGAGGTGGCCGCCCGGTCCCGCCGGGCAAGGGTGGCGCGCTGGTGCGCCGCTCGTACAGCCAGGTGACGGGGGAGCGTTCGCCGTCGGAACCGCCGAAGCTCGACATCGATCCGGAGACCAAGCGGCCGACCGGCCGTGGCGGCCGTGACCTGGCGGCGCGCTTCGCCGGCGACGACCTGGTCCCCGACGAGGACAGCACCCGACGTGAGGCCGAGGGTGCCGTGCGTCGCAGCCGCAGCACGGGCCGAGGCCGCAACACCGGCAACAAGGCCAAGGAGGCCACGCGCGGTGCCGGCTCGTCGTTGATCGTCGACGACGTGCTCGATCCCGACGAGGCGCGCCAGCTCGAGGCGTCGTTGCTCCAAGCGGTCGGCTCCGTGCGCGCGGCCCGGCTCGAGGGTCGCATCAAGGATGCCTCCCGGGCCTTCCGCAAGGACCGGTTCGCCGAGACCGTCAAGATCCTGCGACCCATCGTCAAAGAAGCGCCGTCGGTCGCCGACGCGCGGGAGCTGCTCGGCGTCGCGCTGTATCGCCTCGGCCGTTGGCGTCCGGCGCTCGCCGAGCTGCAAGCGTTCGCCGAGCTCACCGGCTCGACCGAGCAGCACCCGGTGATGATGGACTGCCAGCGGGCGCTCGGCCATCCGACGTCGGTGGCCAAGCTGTGGGAGGAGCTGCGCGAGGCGTCGCCGGACGCTGCGCTGGTCATGGAAGGTCGCATCGTCTACGCCGGCAGCCTTGCCGACCGAGGCGATCTCGACGGCGCGCTCCGGACGCTCGAGCACGGCACCATCCGACCGAAGCGGCCGCGTGAGCATCATCTCCGGCGCGCCTACGCCCTCGCCGACCTCTATGAGCGCGCCGGCGCCGTCCCGCGTGCGCGCGAGCTGTTCGCCTGGCTGGCGGCCGAAGACCCCGACCTCGCCGACGTGGTCGAGCGGGCGCGTGCGCTGCGCTGACGGCGGGTTCCGAGCACCCTCGGATGCTCGCCTAGGGTGAGGGTCCGGTGTTCCGCAACGAAGCGAAACGAGGAGACGAATGACCGACATCGCCAAGCTGCTCGGTGACGACGCGAGCGCCCTGCTCGACTACACCTGCGAGGGCGTCACCAAGGACAACCTCACGCTGCCCGGTCCCGACATCATCGATCGGGTCTACGCCGGCAGCGACCGCTCCCCGCAGGTGCTGCGCAACCTGCAGTCGATGTTCGGCCACGGCCGCCTCGCCAACACGGGCTACCTGTCGATCCTGCCGGTCGACCAAGGCCTGGAGCACTCGGGTGCGGCGTCGTTCGCCCCCAACCCGAAGCTGTTCAACCCGCGCAACATCGTCGAGCTCGCCATCGAGGGCGGCTGCAACGCCGTGGCCACCACCTTCGGTGTGCTGGGCCTGACCTCGCGCCGCTATGCCCACCGCATCCCGTTCATCGTGAAGCTGAACCACAACGAGCTGCTGACCTACCCGGAGAAGTACGAGCAGACGATGTTCGGCTCCGTCGAGCAGGCGTGGGACCTCGGCGCCGCCGGCGTCGGTGCCACCATCTACTTCGGCTCCGAGGACAGCCGCCGCCAGATCGTCGAGGTCGCCGAGGCCTTCTACCGGGCGCACGAGCTCGGCATGTTCACCGTGCTCTGGTGCTACCTGCGCAACAGCGACTTCAAGGTCGACGGCGTCAACTACGAGGACGCAGCCGACCTCACCGGCCAGGCCAACCACATCGGCGTGACCATCGAGGCCGACATCATCAAGCAGAAGCAGCCGACGCACAACGGCGGCTACAACGCCGTCAAGTTCGGCAAGACCTCGAAGTTGATCTACGGCGACCTCGTGAAGGAGCACCCGATCGACTGGTGCCGTTGGCAGGTCGTGAACAACTACATGGGCGAGATCGGCCTCATCAACAGCGGCGGCGCCTCGAGTGGCGCCGGCGATCTCGAGGAGGCGGTGCGCACCGCCGTCATCAACAAGCGCGCCGGCGGTTGCGGGCTCATCTCGGGGCGCAAGGCGTTCCAGAAGCCGACCGACGAGGGTGTCGAGCTCCTGCACGCCATCCAGGACGTCTACCTCGACCAGGGCGTGACGATCGCCTGAGCGAACGCGACTCGTGCACACGGAGGGAGGCCATCGTGCCTCCCTCCGTCGCGTTCAGAGGGTGGTTCGGGTCTGCGCGACGGCGGCGATAGAGTGGCGAACGGCCTCGGTACGAGGCCCGGGGGACAGCTGCGGCGGGTCCCCACAACAACACGGCACGACGACAAAGGGGTTTGCGTGTCCGACATCGCCGAGCGCACACCGGTCGAGCTCGACCGGGTCATCATCCGCTTCGCCGGGGACTCCGGTGACGGCATGCAGCTCACCGGAGATCGCTTCACCAGCGCCAGCGCGTTGCTCGGCAACGACCTGGCCACGCTGCCCGAGTATCCCGCCGAGATCCGGGCCCCTGCCGGCACCGTGTTCGGGGTGTCGGCCTTCCAGGTGCACATCTCCGATCACGACATCACCACGCCGGGCGACTCGCCCAACGTCCTCGTGGCCATGAACCCTGCGGCGCTGATGAGCGAGCTCGACAAGCTCGAGCCGGGCGGCACGGTGATCATCAACACCGACGCCTTCGAGGAGCGCAACCTCGCCAAGGCCGGCTACGACGAGAACCCGCTCACCGACGGTGTGACGCTCAAGGGCTACACCGTCTACGAGGTGCCGATGACGAGCCTCACCAAGGGTGCGTGCGAGGCGCTCGGCGTGAAGCCGCGCGACGCCGAGCGGTCCAAGAACTTCTTCGCCCTGGGCCTGATCTCGTGGATGTACACCCGGCCCGTGCAGCCCACCATCGACTGGATCAACGCCAAGTTCGCCGGCAAGGAGCTGGTGCGCGACGCCAACATCGCCGCCTTCAAGGCTGGGCACGCCTTCGGCGAGACCGCCGAGCTCTTCGACCATCCCTATGTGGTCAAGCCGGCAGAGCCTCCGCCGGGTACCTACACGAACA
Organism: uncultured Iamiaceae bacterium; assembly: GCA_964648005.1. GTDB lineage: Bacteria > Actinomycetota > Acidimicrobiia > Acidimicrobiales > Acidimicrobilacustridaceae > JAGQTE01. Next base: position 12,300 of record CAZYKR010000064.1, on the reverse strand, counting down.
TCTCCGGCAACGTCGCCGTGGCCTGGGGACTCATCGCGTCGAGCCAGCTGAGCGAGCTGCCGCTGTTCTTGGGGTCGTACCCGATCACCCCCGCCAGCGACATCCTCCACGAGCTGTCCAAGCACAAGAACTTCGGCGTGCGCACCCTGCAGGCCGAGGACGAGATCGCCGGCATCGGCTCCGCCCTCGGCGCCGCGTACGGCGGGCACCTGGCGGTCACCACCACCAGCGGGCCGGGCATGGACCTCAAGGCGGAGACGATCGGCCTGGCCATCAACCTCGAGCTGCCGCTGATCATCGTCGACGTGCAGCGCGGTGGCCCGTCGACCGGGCTGCCCACCAAGACCGAGCAGTCCGACCTGATGCTGGCGTTCTACGGCCACCACGGGGAGTCGCCGCTGCCGATCATCGCCGCGTACAGCCCGGCCAACTGCTTCGACATGACGATCGAGGCGGCCCGCCTGGCGCTCAAGTACCGCACCCCGGTGATCCTGCTGACCGACGGGTACCTCGCCAACGGCACCGAGCCGTGGCGCATCCCCGACGCGGCCGACCTGCCGCGGTTCCCGATGGCGTTCGCCACCGGACCGAACGGCATCGACGACGAGGGCAACCCCGTCTACCTGCCCTACCTGCGTGATCCCGACACCCTGGCGCGTCCGCTGGCCTTGCCGGGCACGCCCGAGCTCATGCACCGCATCGGCGGACTCGAGAAGGCCGACGGCTCCGGCAACGTGAGCTACTCGCCCGAGAACCACGAGCACATGACCCACCTGCGGGCCGACAAGATCGCAGGCATCGCCGACGACATCCCGCACCAGGAGATCCGAGGGGACGAGGACGCCGAGATCCTCGTCGTCGGATGGGGATCCACGTGGGGTGCCATCTCGGGAGCCGTCGATCGGGTCCGGGCCAAGGGTCGGCGCGTCGCCCAGGCGCACATCACCCACCTGAGCCCCTTCCCCGAGAACCTGGGCGAGGTCCTGCACCGCTACCCGAAGGTGCTCGTCCCCGAGATGAACCTCGGCCAGCTGTCCAAGCTGCTGCGTGCCGAGTACCTGGTCGATGCCCGCTCCGTGAACAAGATGCGCGGCGTGCCCTTCACCGCCGGCGAGCTCGAGCAGGCGATCCTCGCCGAGCTCGACCGCTGATCCGCCCCGACGAACGACGAAATCCGAGGTCCCACCGATGACCGACGTCGCACCTCCGACGACCCGCAAGGACTGGTCCAGCGACCAAGAGGTTCGCTGGTGCCCTGGCTGCGGGGACTACTCGATCCTCGCCGCCGTACAGCTGCTGATGCCCGAGCTGGGCGTCCGGCGTGAGGAGACCGTGTTCGTGTCCGGCATCGGCTGTGCCAGCCGCTTCCCGTACTACATGAACACCTACGGCATGCACTCGATCCACGGTCGGGCGCCGGCGATCGCCACCGGGCTCGCCATGGCCCGTCCCGATCTCGACATCTGGGTCATCGGCGGCGACGGCGACATGCTCTCGATCGGCGGCAACCACCTGATCCACGCGCTGCGTCGCAACATCAACCTGACGATCCTGCTGTTCAACAACCAGATCTACGGGCTGACCAAGGGCCAGTACTCGCCGACGTCGGAGACCGGCAAGGTCACGAAGTCGACCCCGTTCGGCTCCATCGAGGCGCCGTTCAACCCGATCTCGCTGGCCATCGGCGCCGAGGCCACCTTCGTCGCCCGCACCCACGACATGGACCGCGCCCACATGATGGAGATGTTCCGTCGGGCCCACGCCCACAACGGGGCGTCGGTGGTCGAGATCTACCAGAACTGCAACGTCTTCAACGACGGTGCCTTCGAGGAGATCACCGCCAAGGCGCATCGCGCCGACATGCTGATCCCGCTCGAGCACGGCCAGCCGGTGCGCTTCGGTGCCGACGGCGAGCATGGCATCACCGCCAGCGCCGACGGCAAGCTGCGCATCGTCGAGGTGGCCGACGTCGGCGAGGACGCCATCCTCGTGCACGACGAGACCGACCCGGGCCTGGCCTTCCAGCTGTCGCGCCTGGCCAGCGGTCCGCACACGCCGACCCCCATCGGGGTGTTCCGGGCCGTGGAGCGGCCCGAGTACGCCGAGCAGGCGAGCGCGCAGATCGCGGCGGCGCAGGCCAAGGCCGGCCCCGGCGACCTCCAGCAGCTCCTGCTGTCGGGCGCCACCTGGACGGTCAGCTGATCGAGCGCAGCACCACCCCGGTGCGGGGCTTGGGGTGGAAGAACGTCGTCTTGGGGGGCATGCGCTCGCCGCCGTCGGCGATCTGCAGGATCTGTGCCACCGTCGCCGGCCGCAGCAGCACGCCGGCACGGGCCTGACCGGACGCCACGCGCGCCATGACGTGGTCCACGCCGTGCTGGTAGATGACGTCGTGTGGCCCGAGGCCGGAACGTGCGGCGTCGAGCCGACTCGAGTCGAGGTCCCGAACGCCGTCGAACGCATCGGCGCGCGGGACGAGGTCCCAGCATCGATCCCGCTCGACGAGGACCAGGCAGCCGGCCTCGGCCTGGTGCGCGGCGATGCCATCGTCGATCGGCGGAGCGGGGCGCACCTCGAACCACGGCGCCAGCGCCTCGGGCAGCGACACGTCGTCGGCGACGCCGACCAGCAGGCGGTGGATCGGCAGCACCGTCAACTGCTCGTCGGCCAACTCGACGATCCAGGTCATGACGGCGTCTGATCCGCCCGGGTCGCCGGCCTCGCGGCGCTCGTCCCGGTACGCGAGTGATGTCTCGTAGCGGTGGTGGCCGTCGGCGATGACCACGGGATGGGCTCCGACCGCGGCGGCGATGGCGGCCTGGCGGTCGGCGTCGGCGATCACCCACGTGCTGTGGGTGACGCCGTCGTCGTCGGACCAGGTGGTCACGCGCACGTCGACCGGTTCGATCAGCCCCGTGAGGCCGGTCGCCGGCGACAGCCCCCAGACCGAGGACAGGTTGAGCCGTGTGGCCCGCAGGAGGTTGAGGCGATCGCTCTTGGCCTTGGGCGTCGTGTGCTCGTGCGGGAGGATGCCTCCTTCGCCGGGGCGGGACAGCTCCAGCGCTCCGACGACGCCCGTCGTATGGCGGTGGGTACCGTCGGGTGCCGTGTACTCCATCCGGTAGCCGTAGAAGCTCGGAGCGTCGGTGCCGAGCAGGCCGTCGTCACGCCAGCGGTCGAGCACGGCTGCCGCTTCGACGTAGGGCTCGTCGCCGTCGATGCCGTCCGGGTTCGGCAGATCGACCCGCACGATGTTGTCGGGGTGCCGGGCGAGCAGCGATGCCCGATCCGTGCCGTCGATCACGTCGTACGGCGGGGCGGTCACGTCGGCGATGGCGACGGCCGCCAGGTCGTAGCGCAGGCCGGGGAACGGGTCGAAACGTGGCACGGCGGCATTCCTAGCAGATGCCGTCCGCGGCCCACGACCGTGCCTACGATGCCGCGATGCCCACCGCAGTCGCGCTCGATCTCGACGGGGTGTTGTGGCTCGATGCCCAGCCGATCCCGGGTGCCGCCGAGGCCGTGGCGCAGCTGCGCCGGGCCGGGCGGCGCGTCGGGTTCGTCACGAACAACAGCTACGCCACGGTCGAGATGGTCGAGGCCAAGCTCCGCGCCATGGGGGTCGAACCCGATGGCGGCGTGCTCACGTCGGCGCAGGCGGCCGCCACGCTCGTGCCGTCCGGGGCCCGCGCCGTCGTGTGCGGCGGGCCGGGGATCGTCGAAGCGCTGGAGGCTCGCAGCGTGGACGTCGTCCCGGAGGGACCGGCTGACGTGGTGCTGGTCGGGTTCGACTGGGCGTTCGACTACGACCGGCTCCGCATCGCCGTCACGGCGGTGCGCAGCGGTGCCGAGCTGATCGGCACCAACGACGATCCGACCTATCCCGGACCGGACGGACCGCTGCCCGGCGGGGGCGCCTTGCTGGCGGCCGTCGTGACTGCAGCGGAGCGGGCGCCACGCATCGCCGGCAAGCCGCACGAGCCGATGGCTGCGTTGGTGCGCGACCGGCTCGGGACCGACGGCATCATGGTCGGCGACCGACCGTCGACCGACGGTGGCTTCGCCACGACGCTGGGGTGGCCGTTCGGGCTGGTGCTCAGCGGCGTGACCGCCGCGTCCGATCTTCCGGTCGAGCCGACGCCGGCGATCGTGGCGCCCGATCTCGCAGCGCTGGCTCGGGAGCTGCTCGCTGGGTCCTGACCCTTAGGGCGGGCTGCCAAGAGCCTCGGGCAGCCAGCGAAGCACCTCGCTCCACCAGACGCGGTCGAGCAGGATCACGTCGAAGTGGTTCACGTCGGGGAGCTCGACGAAGGCGATGGCATCGCCGACCTGGCCGGCGCGCTCGCCGTAGAGCCGACTCTGGTCGGCCGGGACCTTGGCGTCGCCTGAGCCGTGCAGCAGCAGCTGGGGGACGGCCAGCGGCACGAGGTCGATGGGCGAGGCCATCTGGTAGCGATCGGGCACCTGGTCGGGCGCGCCACCGAGCAGCGCCTGGGTGCTCGCCGCCAGCTCACCGCCGTCGAACGCCGTGACCTGCGCCGCGGCGGCGAGGTCGAGGACGCCCGACAGGCTGATCGCTGCGGCGGGCGACACGGCCGGCGCGCCGCCGGGCGCTCCGGCGCCGAGGTGCTTGCGGGCGGCAGCCCAGAAGGCCAGCTGCGCGCCGGCGGAGTGGCCGATCACCGTGACCTTGGACAGATCCAGGTCGTGTTCGGCCTGCAACGTCGCCAGGTGATCGATGCCTGCGGCCACATCCTCGAGCGTGCCCGGCCAGCCGCCACCGGGATCGCCGACGCGGCGGTACCCGATGTTCCAGGTCGCCCATCCCCGCCGAGCGAGGTCCTCCGCCAACGGTTCCATGGCCGAGCGGTCCCAGCCCGTGCGCCAGTAGCCCCCGTGCAGCAGGACGACGACATGCTGCTGCGATACCTGCTTCGCCGATCGCAGCACACCGCTCTGCAGGGGGTCGAGCCCGTAGCTGATCTGGGCCTTGGTGATCGGGCGCGCCCGCACGGGCTCCTCGAACGCGCAGCCGCCGAGCGCGGCTGCGGCGCCCGTCGCGACGCCGAGCGCCATGAATCGCCTGCGGGAGAACCGTGCGGAAGGCACCTGACGACGCTACCGAAGGTTCAGGCTCGTGCAGCGGCACCGAGCGGAGCCGTGGGCTTGGTGGCCGGCGCCGGTCGGTCGTAGCGTTTCGCCCATGGCCCAGCGCGATCTGATCAACCGCTCCCTCGACGCCGGCAAGGACGTCCTCGAAACCGGCAAGGACGTCGGCTCGAAGGCAGCCGAGCGGCTCGAAGCGCTCGTCAACGAGCTGACCACTGCGGCGCAGGACCAGGTGGAGCAGGCCCAGCGGCTGGCGCAGGAGGCCGTCGACCGGTCGCGGCGCAACACCGAGAAGCTGCTCGCCGGGATCGACACCGAGATTCGGGCCCAGATCGCCAACGCCGGCCTGGCGACCAAGGCCGACATCGTCCGGCTCGAGCGCAAGATCGAGGCCCTGAGCGGGTCGTCGGCCGGCGCCACGAAGGCGTCGGCGACGAAGAAGGCCTCCACCGCCAAGAAGGCGACGACCGCCAAGAAGGCCTCCACCGCCAAGAAGGCATCGAAGAAGGCGGGCGGCGCTGCCACGACGGCCAAGAAGGCGTCGAAGGCCTCGAAGAAGGCCGCGCCCTCGTCCTGAGCGGACGCCGCCGCCTCGACGCGGAGCTGGTCCGCCGCGGCCTCGCCCCGAGTCGGGCGCGGGCGGCCGAGCTGATCGCCGGCGGTGCGGTGCTCGTCGGCGGAGCGCCGGCGGCCAAAGCGGCACGGCTGGTCGACGCCGCCGAGCCGATCGTGGTGCAGGCCCCGCCCGATCAGTACGTGGGGCGCGGCGCGCACAAGCTCGAGGCGGCACTAGACCGCTTCGAGCTCTCGGCGGTCGGCGTGCGGGCGCTCGATGCCGGCGCATCGACCGGTGGCTTCACCGATTGCCTGCTCCAGCGCGGTGCGGCCTCGGTCGTGGCGCTCGACGTCGGGTACGGCCAGCTCCACGAGCGCCTTCGTGCGGACCCGCGGGTGGCGGTCCACGAGCGCACCAACCTCCGCGACGCCGACCTGGTGGCGCTGGGCGCCCCGTTCGGTGCGGTGGTCGCCGACCTCTCGTTCATCTCGCTGCGTCTGGTGGCCGATCACCTGGTGGGCGCCACGGCGTCCGGTGGGTGGCTGGTGGTGCTCGTCAAGCCCCAGTTCGAGGCGGGCAAGCGGGAAGTTGACCGTGGCCGTGGGGTGATCACCGACCCGGACGTGTGGCGTGAGGCCGTGGCGGACGCTATTGCCGCGTTCGGCGCCGCGGGGGCCACCATGATGGGGGTCATGCCGTCGCCGATCCGAGGAGCCGAGGGCAACGTCGAGTTCCTGGCGTGGGGCAGGCCGGGGGAGCGGGCCGACGAGACGGCGATCGACCGCCTGATCGACGCCGCGATCCGGGACGCCTCCGCAGACGGTGAGCCGTCGCCGTGAGCGCCACGTTCGGCTTGGTCCTGCGACCCGATCGCGACGACGTCGTCGTGACGGCTCGACGCATCATCTCCTGGGCGACGGCGCAGGACCTGCGGGTCGTGCTGCTGCGCGAGGACGCAGGCCGCGTCGGAGCGGGCGATGGGGTGGACGTCGCCGCCCTGCGCCACGTAGACGCCGTCATCTCGCTGGGCGGCGACGGCACCATCCTGCAGACGGTGGCGTTGCTCGACGGCGCCCGCACGCCGGTCATCGGCGTGAACCTCGGCACCCTCGCCTACCTCGCCGACGTCGAGCCCGACGGCGTGACCGACGCGCTCGCCGCGTTTCTCGCCGGGCACCACCGCCTCGAGGACCGGATGCTGCTCGACGTGGTCATCGAGCTGGCGGACGGCGCCGTGGCGATGCGGGCCCTCAACGAAGTCGTGGTGGAGAAGACCCGCAGCGGCCAGACCGTTCGGGTCGAGGTGGGGATCGACGGCACGCCGTTCACGCCGTACGAGGCCGATGCCCTGATCGTCGCCACGCCGACCGGCTCGACGGCGTACGCGTTCTCCGCCGGCGGACCCATCCTCGCGGCGACGCTGCGCGCGTTGCTGGTCACGCCGGTCTCGCCGCACATGCTGTTCGATCGCAGCGTGGTCCTCGAACCCGACGCACAGATCGACCTGCGGGTGGCGGGGAGCCGGCCGGCCAGCATCACGGTGGATGGACGCCACGTGGGCGAGGTGGATGTCGGCGGGTCGGTGACCGCCACCGCCTCCGAGCGGATCGTGCGCCTGGCGCGGTTCACCCCGACGAGCTCGACCGGGATCCTCAAGACCAAGTTCCGCCTCAGCGATCGGTGACGTGGTGCTGATCGAGCTGTGGGTGCGCGACCTCGGGGTGATCGATGAGGCCCGGGTCGTGCTCGGCCCGGGCATGACGGCGCTCACCGGCGAGACGGGCGCCGGCAAGACGATGATCGTCGAGGCGATCGAGCTGCTCGTCGGGGGCCGGGCGGATGCCGGCATGATCCGTGCCGGCGCCGACGAGGCGGTCATCGAGGGACGCTTCGAGCTCGACGGGACCGAGGTCGTGCTGCGGCGGGTGCTGACGCGCGCCGGGCGCAGCCGCGCCTATCACGACGGTGCCATGTGCACGGTCGCCACCCTCGCCGAGCTGGGGCGCCGGCTGGTCGACCTCCACGGTCAGCACGCCCACCAGTCGCTGCTGGACCGGACGGCACAACGCCGCTCGCTCGATCGCTACGGCGCGGTCGACGTCACACCGCTCATCGAGGCCCGGGAGGCCCGCCGGGCGGTCGACGACGAGCTCGCCGCCCTGGGCGGCGACGCGCGGGCCCGGGCGCGCGAGTTGGACCTCGTGCGCTTCCAGCTGCGCGAGCTCGACGACGCCGGCGTGGACGATCCTGCCGAGGACGAGCGGCTCGAGGCCTCGGAGCGCCTGCTCGGCGACGTGGCGGCGCACCGCGAGGCGGCGAGCGCGGCGCTGGCCGCGCTCGGCGACGGTGGCGCCGCCGACCGCCTCGGCGAAGCCCGGGGCGCCCTCGACGGTCGGTCCCCCTTCGAGGCCCTCGTGGCGCGCCTCGTGGCGGTGGAGGCGGAGCTCACCGACCTGCGCGACGAGCTCCGGGCCGTGGAGGCGACGCTCGACGAAGATCCCGAGACGCTCGCTGCCGTCCGTGAGCGCCGCCGGGCCCTGCGAGAGCTGATGAAGCGCTACGGCGCAGATCTGACCGAGGTCATCGCCGTGCGTGAGGAGTTGCGCGAGCGTGCGGTGGCGTTGGAGGCGCACGATGAGCGGGTTGCCGCCCTCGAGGCTCGGCGCGCCGCCGCCGACGCCGAGGTCGCGGCGGCGGCCGGCGCGGTGCGCGAGGCGCGCCGCGCCGCGGCGCCCGCCCTGGCGAAGGCCATCGAAGCGCACCTGCAGGGGTTGGCCATGCCACACGCCCGGATCGCCATCGAGGTCGACGGCCCGGCGGGGGAGGAGGTCGAGATCCTGCTGGCGGCCAACCCGGGCACCGAGCCCTCGCCGTTGGCGAAGGTGGCATCGGGTGGTGAGCTGGCGCGCACGATGCTGGCGATGCGCCTGGTGCTCACGGATGCCCCGCCGACGCTGGTGTTCGACGAGGTCGACGCCGGGATCGGCGGCGAGGTCGGCGCGGTCCTCGGCGCCAACCTGGCGTCGTTGGGGTCGCAGCATCAGGTGTTGGTGGTGACGCACCTGGCCCAGGTCGCCGCGCACGCCGACGCCCAGATCGTCGTCGAGAAGCTGTCGTCGGAGACCACCACCCGAACGATCGTGCGCCGCGCCGACGGCGAGGATCGGGCCCGTGAGGTGGCCCGGATGCTCTCGGGTGCAGCGGCGGCCGACACGGCGCTCGAGCACGCCCGCGCCCTGTTGTCGGCTGCGGGCGGCTCTGTCTGAAAGAATGCTGCGACTGGGGCGGCCAGGTCGCACGGGGGAGAGACGCTGATGGTCGGTCGGAAGAACAAGGAGACCTCGCCGAGTGAGGGGGGCGGGTCGAAGGTCCGTGACGCGCCGCCCGTAGCGCTCGACGGGCCGATGCCGCCGACGTACCTCGGCTCTGCGATCATCGCCATCCTGCTGTGCACCCCCCTCGGCGTGATCGGCCTCTACTGGGGGTTGCGGGTGCGCAACCGGTGGGGTCGTGGCGACGAGAACGGGGCCTTCCAGGCCTCGCGCAACGCCGAGATGTTCACCTATGCCGCCTTCGGTGCGTTCGTGATCATCGCCGCCATCGCCATCGCTGTCGCCATCGTGCGCCGGATCACCGGCGACGACTGAGCACGTCCGGCCGATGAGCGATCCGTTCCGGGCGCGCGCCGCCATCGTCGGCGTGGCCGACGCCGCATCGCCGACGGGCGAGCTCGATGGCACGACGCGCGCCCTCGAGGCGGCGATGGTCCGCGAGGCACTGGCCGACGCCGGGTTGGCGCTGGCCGACGTCGACGGTGTCTTCGCTGGGACGGGCGGCACCTTCATGCACTCCATGGAGCTGGCGGAGTACCTCGGCATCCAGCCTCGCTGGACCGACTCGACCCAGACCGGCGGATCGAGCTTCGAGGTGCTGTGCGAGCACGCCGCGGCCGCGATCGCCCTCGGCAGGTGCGAGGTGGCGATCATCACCTATGCCGCCACGCCGCGGTCGTCGTTCAAGCGCGGCGGACCCGGCTTCGGCGGGGGTGCGCAGCGCGCCGCGGCGCTGGCAGCCGGCGCCGTACCGCCGATGGTCGAGTGGGAGCTGCCGTACGGCATGCGTACCCCGATGGGTGCCTATGCGATGGCAGCGTCTCGGCACATGGCCCAGTACGGCACCACGTCGGAGCAGTTGGCGCAGATCGCGGTCTCGACCCGGCGCTGGGCGGCGCGCAACCCGAGGGCGCGGCTGCAAGAGCTGATCACGATCGATGACGTGCTGGCGTCGCCGTACGAGGCCACGCCGCTGCACAAGCTCGAGTGCTGCCTCGTGACCGACGGTGCCGGTGCGGTCGTGTTGACCAGCGCCGAGCGGGCTCGGGACCTTGCACGACCGCCGGTGCTGGTGCTCGGCGCCGGGACCAGCCACACCCACTCGATGATCTCGCAGATGCCGGATCTGACGGTCACCGCCGGCGCCGTCAGCGGCCCGGCGGCGTTCGCCCAGGCGGGCATCGGTCCGGGCGACGTGGACGTGCTCGAGACGTACGACTCGTTCACGATCACGGTGCTGTTGGCCCTTGAGGACCTGGGGTTCTGTCCCAAGGGCGACGGCGGCGTCTTCGTCGCCGAGGACCCGCTCGGCCCGGGCGGGGCGCTCCCCGCCAACACGAACGGCGGAGGCCTCGCCTACACCCACCCCGGCATGTACGGCATCTTCTTGCTCGTCGAGGCGGTGCGCCAGTTGCGCGGCGAGTGTGGCGACCGCCAGGTGCCGGGGGCCGAGGTGGCCGTGGCGCACGGCTGCGGTGGCGTCTTGTCGTCCACCTCGACGATCGTGCTCGGCACGGAGGCGACACGATGAGCGACGACGCACCGACGCGGTTCGCGCCCCCGATGTCGCCGGCCGGCGAACCGTTCTGGGAGGCCAGCCGCGGCCAGCGGCTCGTCCTTCCCTGGTGTGCTGGCTGCGAACGACCGCACTGGTACCCGCGCGAGGTCTGCCCGCACTGCCTGGCGCCGGATGTCTCGTGGCGGCCGAGCGATGGCCGCGGGACGATCTACGCCGCGTCCGTGATGCCGAAGCCCGCCATGCCGATGATGGCGTCGCTGGTGCCCTACGTCGTGGCGCTCGTCGATCTCGACGACGGGGTGCGGGTGATGAGCAACGTGATCGGCTGCGAGCCCGATGCCGCGAGCATCGGCCGCCGGGTCCGGACGGCGTGGGAGCCGCTCGCGGACGGTCGGCACCTGCTCGTGTTCGAGCTCGACGACTGAACACCCAGGTCAGCGCCGATGCGCGGGAGCTCGGGTCGACAGGGCTAGGGTGTGGTCCCGTCCTGGAACGTGCGGTGTCGAGCCGTGCAGCGCTGGAGGAGACGGACGGGTGACGAAGCACATCTTCGTGACAGGCGGTGTGGCGAGCTCGCTGGGCAAGGGCATCACAGCCTCCAGTCTCGGCCGCTTGCTCAAGGCGCGGGGCCTGCGGGTCACGATGCAGAAGCTCGACCCGTACCTCAACGTCGATCCGGGCACGATGAACCCGTTCGAGCACGGTGAGGTGTTCGTGACCGACGACGGGGGTGAGACCGACCTCGACCTCGGCCACTACGAGCGCTTCATCGACGAAGGGCTCTCGCGGGAGTCCAACGCCACCACCGGCTCGATCTACTCGGCCGTCATCGCGGCGGAGCGCCGCGGCGACTACCTCGGCAAGACCGTCCAGGTCATCCCTCACATCACCGACGAGATCAAGCGCCGCATCCAGTTGTTGGCCCAGGATGACGTCGATGTGGTCATCACCGAGATCGGCGGCACCGTCGGCGACATCGAGATCCTGCCGTTCCTCGAGGCCATCCGGCAGTTCCGTCTCGACGTCGGGCGCGAGCAGGTCTGCTACGTCCACGTGACGTTGGTGCCCTTCATCGGGCCGGCGGGGGAGCAGAAGACCAAGCCCACCCAGCACTCGGTCACCGAGCTGCGCAGCCGAGGCATCCAGCCCGACGCCATCGTCTGCCGGTCGGCCGGCCCGATCTCGGCCGAGCTCAAGCGCAAGATCTCGAACCTGTGCGACGTGCCGGTGAACGGGGTCGTCAACGCCTTCGATGCCCGCAACCTCTACGAGGTGCCGCTCCTGCTGCACGAGGAGGGGCTCGATGCCGTCGTGTGCGAGCACCTCGGCTTCGCCGACCGGTCGATCGACCTGTCGGAGTGGGAGGCGCTCGTCGAGAGCATCGAGCGCGCCAGCACGCCGGTGCGCGTCGGCATCATCGGCAAGTACGTCAGCCTGCCCGACGCCTACCTGTCGGTGGTCGAGTCGCTCAAGCACGGCGGCTTCCACCACGGCGTCGACGTCGAGGTGGAGTGGATCCAGGCCGAAGACGTCGAGGGTCTGCTCACCGCCGGCCGCCTGCGCGACCTCGACGGGATCGTCATCCCCGGCGGCTTCGGCGAGCGAGGCGTCGAGGGCAAGGTGGCGGCGGCGGGCTACGCCCGTGAGCACGAGATCCCGTGCCTCGGACTGTGCCTCGGCATGCAGGTGATGACGATCGAGTTCGCCCGCAACGTCCTGGGGCTCGCGGGCGCCAACTCGTCGGAGTTCGACCCGCAGTCGCCCCACCCGGTGATCGACCTCAT
>CAZYKR010000063.1:0-18067 GCA_964648005.1 uncultured Iamiaceae bacterium | reverse complement strand
TCGCCGAGGAGTGGCAGGCGGAGAACGCCGAGGGCCTGCGTGGCGGGTGGGATGCGGCGCGCCGGGACAAGGAGCTCGACGCCGACGGCGTGGCGGGTGAGGTCATCTTCCCCGACGCCGACTCGGTCACCTCCGGCGCCTCGGCACCGTTCGGCGCCGGCCTCGCCGTCTCCGGCGACACGCCGCCCGAGCTGTTGATGGCGGGCGCCCGGGCACACAACCGCTGGCTCGCCGAGCTGTGCGCCGACAGTCCCGAGCGACGAGCCGGCATTGCCATCGTGCCGGTGATCGTCGACATCGACGCCGCCGTCACCGAGATCCGCCGGGCGCACGCGTCCGGATTGCGCGGCGGCATCTTGATCCCGCCGATGTGGCAGCCGTTCGCCCCGTACCACGACCCCTGCTACGACCCGGTGTGGTCGGTGTGCGAGGAGCTGTCGATGCCGGTGCACGTGCACTCGGGCGTCGCCGACCGTGCCTCGTACGGCCCGCACGTCGGCATCTTCACCACCGAGGTGCGGTTCTGGTCGACCCGGCCGCTGCAGTTCCTGATCTGGTCCGGCGTGTTCGAGCGGTTCCCGGGCCTGCGCTTCGGCGTGGCCGAGTGCGGGGCGTTCTGGGTGAGCGACCTGCTGTGGCGCATGGATCTGGTGTTCGAGCGCGACCACGGCTCGCGCAAGCTCGGTGACCAGCTCACCGCCAACATGTCGATGCGCCCCAGCGAGTACTTCGACCGCAACTGCTTCATCGGAGCGTCGAACCTGCTGCGGCGCGAGCTGGCGCGCCGCTACGAGATCGGCGTCGGCAACCTGTGCTGGGGCAACGACTTCCCGCATCCCGAGGGCACCTGGCCGCACACGGAGCGGTTCCTGCGCGAGGCGTTCTGCGACATCCCCCGCCACGAGACGGCGCAGATCCTCGGCTTGAACGCCGCCGAGGTCTACGGCTTCGACGCCGCCGCGCTCCAGCCGCTGGTCGACCGCATCGGCCCGACGCCCGAGGCGCTGGGACAGACCGAGGACCCGTCGGCCAAGTGGGCACCCCTTGCCGAGGCCGGCCGACCGTGGCTGACCGGCATCGAGGTGCTGCCCGCCGCCATCGCCTGACGGCTGACCCCTCCTGCTCGAACTTGGCCCTGACCCTGGAGTGCGCGTGACGACCACGACGTCCGACCCGACGACCGACGAGCCGGTGCGGTTCAACCCCTTCGCCCCCGGCTTCGTCGACGACCCCTACCCCCAGTACGCCCGCCTGCGCGACGAGGATCCGGTGCACCGCTCCGGCCTGCTGCACGGGTGGGTCGTCACCCGCTTCGACGACGTCGGCAAGTTGCTGCGCGACCCGTCGATCAGCTCGGACGTGCGCAAGGCCACGCCGACGCCGGTGACCGAGATCGAGCTGTCGCACCTCGAGGGCCGCTCGCGGGGCCAGCAGACCGTCGTGCTGCTCGACGACCCCGACCACGCCCGCGTCCGCAAGCTGATGGCCGACCCGTTCAAGCCGCGCCAGATCGAGGCGTTGCGCCAGATGATCGTCGACCGGGTGCACGACGCGCTCGACCGGCTGCACGACGCGCACGGTGAGGGTGACGGGCGCGCCGAGATCGACCTGATCGCCGACTTCGCCTACCCGCTGCCGGTCGAGATCATCTCCGAGATGCTCGGCATCCCCGGCGAGGACCACCCGCAGTTCCGCTACTGGACCCAGTGCGTGGCCCGAGCCGTCGACCCGATCCTGTCGGCGGCCGAGCAGGCGGAGTGCCTCGCCGGTCTCGACGAGATGTACTCGTACCTCGAGGCGGTCGCCGACGAGAAGCGGGCCAACCCCGACGACGGCCTCGTGTCGACGCTGGTGCACGCCGTCGAGGACGGCGAGGTGCTGACGCGCGACGAGGTCATGTCGCAGCTCGTCACCCTCTACATGGCCGGGCACGAACCGACGGCGTCGCTGATCGGTGCCGGGATGTACGCCCTGGTGCGCCAACCCGATCAGCTCGCCGCGCTGCGCGCCGACCGCAGCCTCCTGCGCAACGCCGTCTCGGAGCTGTTGCGCTTCGACGGGCCGAACCAGTTCGTGCGGCGCATCACGACCCAGCCGACGACGGTCGGCGACGTGGAGCTGCCCGCCGGCGAGGTGGTCTTCGCCAGCCCGGCATCGGCCAACCGCGACCCGCGCCGGTGGGGCGACAACGCCGACCGGGTCGTCATCGACCGGCCCGACGCCGGCCAGCACCTGCAGTTCGGCGCCGGCCCGCACGCCTGTCTGGGCTCACACCTGGCTCGGATGCAGGCCGAGATCGCCTTCGACGCGTTGCTCGATCGGGTGCACGACATCGAGCTGGCGGGGCCGGCCCGGTGGAACACCCGCATGTTCATCCGCGGCATGGACGCCCTGCCGCTCACCTGTACGATCGACGCCCGCTGAGGGAGCGCTGATGGGGGAGTCCTACGAGGAGACGGCCGTCGCGGCCCGCGAGGTGGTGATCCCGCTGCACGAGCTGCTGCAGCTCGACTGGGACACGCCCGACGAGGGCTCACCGCGCGCCGAGGTGCGCATGCCGGTGCAGCCGAACGCCTTCGGGTTCACGGCGAACCTGCACGGCGGCGCCATCGCCACCATGGTCGACGTGGCGTGCGCCATGGCGGCGGCGCGCTTCAGTGGCTTCGACCCCTTCAAGGAGTCGCTCGTCACCGCCGACATGCACGTGCGCTACCTGGGCCGGGCCAAGACGGAGATGGTCGTCGCCCGGGCCGAGGTCATCCGCAAGGGACGTCAGCTCATCGTCGTGGAGTGCAAGGTCGCCGACACCGACGACAACCTCGTCGCCACGGCGGACTTCTCGATGATGATCGTGCCGCTGCGCGGGCCGCTCAACCCGGCCGGCGCCGCACCGGTCGAGCACGGGGCGCCGGAGCTGTAGGCGCAGGCGCCCCGCCGGCGGTGGTATCGCGCCGGGTGGGAGCCGACGCCACCAGCGCGAGCTGCAGGCCGTCAGCGCGAGCTGTAGGCGGTCAGCCCGTAAACGCGGGCGTGACGACGGCGGCGTTGGCGGCGGTGGTCGACGTCGACGGGTTGGTGGTCGTCGTGGACGGCGGCGTGGCCGGCGGCTGCCACAGCACGGCGTGCTGCTGCGCCTGCGGGTCGGCCAGGTCGGAGCAGCCGACGCCTTGGCCGGCGCTGTTGATGCCGGACCCGAAGGCGATGTCACCGCCGAGCGTCGGGAGCTCGGTGGCCGCTTCAGTGCCCGGCATCCAGTACACGGGCAGCCGGACGTTCGGGCCGGACGCCAGCGAGTCGCCGATCGCCGTGCCGTTCTCTGCGATGCCGATGGCCTCGGCGGTGTCGTTGCCGGCCAGCGGGGCTCGTCCCGCCATGGTCTGGTCCCATACGAAGCCCCAGGCGTCGCCGCTGGGCAGGTCGGACCAACCGGCGACCTGGTTGGCATCGTTGATCGAGAACGCCAGACCCTGGCCGCCACCCAACGTGCCGAGGCCGCTCATCGTGGAGGTATTGGGGTCCCACAGGAACGGCTCGCGCCCGCCGGCGCTATCGGCCCAGCCCGTGACGTAGCCCGAGTTGTTGACGTCCTTGGCGTTGCTGGCGAACCCGCCGAGGGTGCCGAGGTTCGTCCACGTCGGGCCGGCAGGGTCGTAGAGGAACCCTCGGGGCTGACCGCCGCCGGTGATCATCTGGCCGACCACTTGGCCTTGGTCGTTCACACCGCTGGCCTCGGAGCTCGAGTCGAGATCGGCCATCGGCGGGTGGATGTCGGCCATGGTGCCGCTGGAGGCATCCCAGAAGAAGGCGTGCTCGGCGCCGCCGGTGACTTCGGATGTCCCGACGACGTCACCGAGGTTGTTGATGCCGTTGCTCTCGGCGTACGTGCCACCCGGCAGCGTGCCGAGATCCGTCATCGACAGGTCGGCGTTCCAGCGCACGGCCCGTCCGGCGCTGTCGTAGGTCTCGCCGGCGATCTGGCCTGCGTCGTTGATGGCGTTTGCGCACGAGAACCCGTCGAAGCCCGGTGTGAGGTCGACGGCGGTGTAGCCCGCCTGGGCATCCGCCATGCCGCCCGTTGCCAGCACCATCCCTGCCACCGCCGCGCCTGCCAGCGCGATCCGCTGCGTCGTCACCATCGCCGCCTCTCTTGTCGTTGCCGAAGCAATAAGACTATCGCCTGAGTTTCGGGTTCATCGACTGCTGCCGTGGCCGATCGATCGTGCCGAGCAGTTGGTTGCTCAGCGTGGCTCAGGCGTCGAGCAGCGCCGGCACGAGCATGAGGCGCAGCAGGTCCCGCAGCTCGTCGCTGTCGGGCACGACGCCGGGGGCGCCGACGAGGCCGGCGGCCACGATCTGCAGCCAGCGGATGGCGTCGTCGACGCCGACGCCGGCACGCAGCAGCCCCTGGTCGGCCGCTGCCGCGAACATCGGCTCGACGAGCGGGCGGATGCCCTCGAGCAACGCTTTGGAGCCGACGCGAGCCATGGCCTCGCTGGTCGACGGCGCCATCAGCGATGTCGGCACCGGATCCTCGGCCATCTCGACCAGCGCCAGCGCCAGTCCGTCGACCAGCAGCTGCTCGGGCGTCGGGTCGGGGCCGAGCTCGGCCAGCACGCGCAGGCCGATGCGCATCGTCGCCTGCACGACGACGGCGATGATCAGCTCTTCCTTCGAGTCGACGTAGCGGTACACCGACGAGCGGTGCAGGCCCACGGCGTCGGCCACCTGGTCGAGGCGCAGGGCGCCGATGCCGCGCTCGCGCACGATCGCCTCGGCGGCGTCGATCATGCGCTGGCGGGTGGCCTCGTACTCGGGGCCCTCGGGCCGCGCCTTCCAGTCCGGGGCGGTCGATGCGATGCGCCGACCCTAGTGGCGCGTTCGGCCGTCCCCGATGTTCGGCGGGTGCGGGTCGACGCGCCGGCGAGTGTGCGGCGTGGGCGAGACTGCTGTGGTGCAGGAGACGTGGTCGCAGCTCGAGCACGACGCCTTCGTCGTCGAGGCGCAGGGGTTCGACATCGTGGCCGGCGTCGTCGGGATGCTGGTCACGACCGTGCCCCTCGCCGTCGGCGTGGCCACCGACCAGCGGCAGGTCGGGATGTCGGCGGCGCTCGGTGCCATGAACGTCGTCCTCGGCACCCCGACGCGGGGTCCGCACCAGCTGCGGTGGGGCTCGATCACCTGGGCGGGGACGGTGGCGGCGACGGCGATCGCCACGCTGCTGGCGCCGTACCCAGCGGCGTTGCTGCTCGCCACGGTGGCGGTCGTCGCGGCGACGGCCGAGCTCCGCCGGTTCGGGCGGTCTGGGGCGATGACCGGCTTCATCATCGGGGCCATCATGGTGATCAACGGTGGGTTGCCCGAGGCGCCCGACCTGCCCCGCACCCTCGCCGCTGCAGCAGGCGGCGCCGCCGGTCTGACGCTGGCGTTGGCGGCGACCGAGCTGCGCCGACGCGTGCTCTCCAGCGAGGGTGTCGCGCCCGCGGACCCGCCATCGCCGATCCCGCCGATGCGCCTGCACGCGCACGCCGCCCGCACCTCGATCGCCGTTGGCGCGGGGCAGTGGCTGGCCCATCTGACCGGGCTGGCGTTCGGGTATTGGGTTCCGCTGACGACGCTTGCCGTGCTGCAGCCCGAGCCGCACGCGTCGTGGGTGCGGATGGTGCAGCGCAGTGCAGGGACGCTGGTCGGCGCCGGGATCGTGGCGTTCGTGTTGACGGTGACGACGGCGCCGTGGGTGCTCGTCGGGTGCGTCGGCGCGGCGTCGCTGCTGCTCTTCGCGCTGCGGGAGCGGTCCTACTACTGGTTGGTGCTGTGCCTGACGCCGACGGCGCTGCTGATCATCGGCACCGGCGTGCCCGTCGATGCCACGGTGGCGGGGACGCGGGTGTTGGCTACTGCCGTCGGTGTCGCCTTCGCCGCCGCGGCGACTGGCGCCACGGCGTGGTGGGTGGCCCGGCATCCGGAGCACTCCGTCCCGGTACCGGCGCCGGCGTCGCCAGCGGCGCCGGCGGGGTGAGGCGTCGGTTTCGGGTGCTCAGCGCGATCGAGTGTGCAGATCGCGTCACGATGTGACCGAATCTGCCGGGTCGTTTTCGCCACGGTCGTTGGCGACGCGACCGGCGCCGGACGGTGGTCGGGAGTAGCGACCGGCGTCCGAGGGTGGTCGGGGTGTGGCGCCGGGCGGGTCGGTCGGGGGCTCAGGTGCCGGCGATGGTCGTGAGCACGGCGGCCAGTTCGTCCGGTGCGGCGAGCATGACGTCGTGACCGCAGGCGATGTCGTGCGTCGGCCAGCCGGCGGCGCCGGCCCGGGCGAATGACGCATCGAGGCTGGGCAGCGGCGGGTCGGTGTGGCGGATGAACCGCTGCGGGAGGCGGGCCAGGACCGCCGGGTCGTAACGCACGGGTTCGGTCACGCACCGGAACGGGAAGTCGACCAGACGCGGTCCGACCCGGGCGACCAGCGCCGGGTCGGTGACGCCCCACTGGACCAGGAAGGCCTCGCTGGCCGGCACGCGCCACCCGTCACCGTCGTCGTCGGCGAGAGCCCGGTAGCGATCCGCGGTGGCGGGAGGCTCGACATCGAGGAGGCACTCGCCGGGCTTGGCGATGAAGGCGCCGAGGTAGATGATCGACGCCAGGCGGTCGGCAGCGACGTCGGCGATCGGGCCGGCGAGGATGCCGGCGTAGCTGTGCAGGACCAGGTGGACGTCCGACAGGTCGTCGAACCACAACAGCTCGGTGATGTCGGCGACGTGGGTTGCCAGATCGACCTCGGGCGTGAGCTGGCGCCGCCGATCGCCCTGGCCGGTGAGGGTCGGTGCATGCACGTCGTGCCCGTCCGCCCGAAGTCGGCGGGCCACGTCGCTCCAGCACCAGCCGCCGTGCATGGCACCGTGCACCAGCACGAAGGTCGCTCCCATGACCTGTCACCCTACGCACGACGCCCGGGTCGGTCCGGCTGATCGGGTTGCGTGCGCACGATGCCCGCGTCGGTCCGGCTGATCGGGTTGCGTGCGCACAACGCCGGGTCGATCCTGTCGATCAGTCGCGATCCGGCAGCGTCATCCGACATGTGCGTCCGGTCCTCGTCGTGGCGGCGGCGGCCGCCACGGTCCACGATGTGGGCCATGGCCGACAGCAGCTCCGCATCGCCCGCCCCGACCTCCACACCCGCTGAGCGGTTTCGCCGGGTTGCCGCTCGATGTTCGGCCCGGGTCGATGAGGTGCCAGCCGACCGGTGGGATGCGCCTGCGCCCTGCGACGGCTGGGTCGCCCGCGACGTCGTGGCCCACATGGTCGAGTGGATGCCGTCGTTGCTCGACCCGGCCGGTGTGTCGATGCCTGCCGGTCCATCGGCCGCCGACGACCCGGCCGGTGCGTGGCACCACCTCGCCGACTGGCTGCAGTCGCTGCTCGACGACCCCGGCGTGGCGTCCACCCGCTTCGACCGTCCGCCGCTCGGTGAGATGACGGTGGCGCAGGCCATCGACACGGTGATGCTCGGTGATGCCGTCGTGCACACCTGGGACATCGCCCGCGCCGTCGGTCTCGATTAGACCCTCGACCCGGACCTGGTGCACGAGATGTACATCGGGATGCAACCGATGGACGAGATGCTGCGCGCCAGCGGGCACTACGGCCCCAAGGTCGACGTGCCCGACGACGCCGACGAACAGACGAAGCTCATCGCCTTCACCGGCCGCCGTCCCTGACGACCTTCGCCGCGGTCCTGGACGCGGTACTGGCCGTGGTCCGGTCCGGTGTGATCCCGGCCCTGGTCGCCGAATCGAGTGTGCAGATCCGGTCGGATACGCACGGAATCTGCACGGTCGTTCTCGGCACGGTCGTGGAACCTTGCGACCGGTCGTACCGATGAGGCTGTGACATTGGACGAAGGCTGGTCGCGGGTGATCGATGTCGTCGCACATCGTTGACCCCTGTCGCTCTCCATTGGGTCCTTCGGCCCGGTTGGTTCGACCTGTGGGGTGCGACGCTGCAAACGCGCGGGCCGCTGCGCGCTGGGCTTGCTGCTGGAGGACCTCCCATGACCGATGTGCCGTCGCCGCCCCCCGAACCGGGGCAGCCGTATCCGGGCGCGCCGGGTCAGCCTGGTCAGCCGTATCCGGGCCAGCCGGGACAGCCGTATCCCGGTCAGCCGGGCCAGCCATACCAGGCGCAGCCCACAGGTGGGGGGTCGAGCAGTCGGGTGGCGTGGATCGTCGCGGGGACGGTCATCGTCGTGGCGTTGATCGCCGCTGGGGTGGTGCTCCTCGTGACCCGACAGGACGAGACGCCGGTCGCCGCGGGTGGGGAGATCTTCCTGGAGCCGGCTGATGAGGTCGGAGACGACCCGTTCGCCGCCGACCTGATCGGCACGGCGGTCGACGCCAGCCGGGCTGCGTCGCCGGTGGGCACCGCCACCACCGCGGCGCAGACGACCACGGCCGGCGCACCGGCGCCGACACCGTCGATCAGCGGCGGCGCCCGCGGTCTCTACGGCGGCAGCCTGAACGTTGCCGTGTGCGATCCCGAGCAGCAGGCCACATGGCTCGAGACACACCCGGAGGCCGCATCGGCATTCGTCCGCGCCCTCAACGCCGACCCGACCCTGCGCTGGAGTGGCGGCCGCCAAGTGCAGGTCGGCGAGATCCGCGACTACCTCCGTGAACTGACGGCCGTGTCGCTGACCGGCGACACGCGCGTGACCAACCACGGTCTCGTGAACGGCCAGCCGACGGCGCGCCAAGCCGTCCTGCAGGCCGGGACCGCGGTGATGGTCGACCAGTACGGCGTCCCGCGCATCAAGTGCAACTGCGGCAACCCCTTGACGGCGCCGGCGCCGGTGCAGGTGGCCCCGACGTACCGGGGCCCGCAGTGGCCGACCTTCTCACCGACGACGGTGGTGGTCGTGACCGAGGTGACCGTGCAAATCGACGTGTACGTGCTGAGCGACCTCGAAGGCGATGGGGAGATCGAGCGCCCGGTGGGCACGACGGGCGACGAGGACGTGGCCATCGCCGGCGACGACGACCCGACGTCGACGTCCACGTCACCGCGGCGAACGACGACGACCTCGGAGCCGCCGTCCTCCGAGACGACGACGCCGTCCGTTCCTGCCGGTGGTGATGCCGAGCGGTTCTGCACCCGGTTCGCAGAGCTGCTCGAGCAGTACTCGAGCATCGACCCGACCGTGCCGGAGCTGGTGACGATCTGGCAGGAATTGACCGACCTCGCACCTCCCGAGGTCGCCGGGGCGATGGAGACGATCAACGTGGCGGTCCAGCAGGCGGCAGCCGCCGGGCAGTCCGAGATCGACGCCACGGACAACGCCGAGATGATCGGCGCGCTCGACGCCCTGACGTCCTATCTCGAGTCCACCTGCAGCCTGAACGTCTACGGCTGACGCCGGGGCGACGGCCGGACGTCGCCACGTGCGTCCGCACCGTCGTGCCGCGGCGCCCGGTCGATCGAGCCGGCAGATCGGGTCACTAGGGCACGGGATCTGCCGGGTGGATCTCGGCTCGACCGTTGGCGCCGCGACCGCCTGGTACGCAGTGCTGCGCCAATCGCAGCGAGCGACCGGACGCGTTCGCCGAAGTCGTGGTTCACTGGTGCGCGGTTGGGTGCGGCGGATCTGGCGGTCCGGGCGACGGCACCCGTGCGGTGCCAGGAGGGTGGCCATGTCGGGCCCAGGACGCAACTACAGGCCTTCACCCGGACGCGATGCACGATCTGCCGGGCGCGCCGCCGGTAGCGCCGTCCGGCGCGTGGCGGTGCTGACGGGCGTCGCCCTCGCCTCGACCTCGATGGCTGTTGCGGCGGTGGCGCCAGCTGCCTCGGCGCAGGGCGCGACGGACCCGGCGCCGATCACCTTGCAGTCCGCCGTCCGGGCGGCGACGCCCGCCGGCATCAGCGATCCTTCGTACTACGGCATGGACCTTGCCGACGTGAACGGTGACGGCACGCCCGATGCCGCTGCACCCGTGGTGTTCAACGTGCCGGGCGTGGGCGTGCGCAACGTGGTGCACGTGCAGCTCGGCCAGGGCGACGGCACCTTCGACGCCCCGACCTTCGAGGCCGACTTGCCCGTCACGGGCGGACCGGGCCCCGGCTCGATCTACTACGGGATGCGCGTGGTGTTCGGGTCGTTCACCGGCGACACGTCGCTGGACCTGGCAGCCACGCACGTCGGCTCGGCGGCGATCTTCATCTTCGAGGGCAACGGCGACGGCACGTTCGACGCGCCGACCCAGGTGCCGCTGAGCTTCTTCCCTTCGTCGCTGCGCGCCGGTGACCTCGACAGCGACGGCACCGACGACCTCGTCGCTGGTTGGGCGTGGGGCACGCCCGGACCGGTGCGCCTGGCGGTGCTGACCTCGACTGCGCCGGGCGCCTGGAGCACCCAGGAGATCGACCCCGGGGCGACGATGGCCGATATCGCCATCGCCGACGTCGACGGCGTCGGAGGCGATGACCTGGTCGTCGGTCGTGACGGGGCGGACCTGGCGATCTACGCCAACGACGGCTTCGGCGGGTTCCCGGCGTCGCCGGCGACGATCCCCGGGACGTCGGATCGACGCAGCGTTGCCGTGGGCGACGTCGACGGGGACGGGGACAGCGACATCTTGGCCCTCAACGGCTTCGGCATCGCTGAGGTCCAGCGGAGCGACGGAGCCGGCGGGTGGAGCGTCCTGCCGGGCGACGAGGTCCGCCTGCCGACCGGCTACGCCAACGGCGCGCCGCAGGTGATGACCGACCTCACCGGCGACGGTCGCGTCGACGTCGCCGTGCCGACCGGCCGAGCGGTGGCAGTGCTGCACGTCGACGGCGCCGGGGTGCTGCAAGCCGAGCAGTGGGTGCCGGGTTCGCGCGACGACGTCGGCGGCGGCAACCAGTCGGTCAGTGCCGTCGAACCCACCGATGTCGACGGCGACGGAAGGCTCGACCTGGTGACGGCGCTCGCCATGACCAACGGCGGCTCGCGCCCCGGCGAGCTGACCAGCTTGCTCGGCGATACCCGCTCGGCGCCCGGCCGGTTCCTAGCGCCCCAGGCGGTGGGCCGCTACAACGACGGTGTCAGCAGCGGAGGTGACGCCCGCAGCCACGCGCTCGGCGACATGGACGGCGACGGCGACCTCGACCTCGTCACCCACACCGACAACTCGTTCGGCGCTCGGACCAAGGTGCGCTTCGGTAACGGCGACCGCACGTTCGGCCCACCGCAGATCATGGGCCAGGTCGGCGGGACCTGCGGCGCGCAGGCCAAGGTCTGGCTCGCTGACTACGACGGCGACGACAACCTCGACGTGCTGTGCCTCAACGGCACGGCGCAGGTGGCGTTCGGCGACGGCGCCGGCAACGTCGGCTCCTCGACACCGCTGCCCCTCAACACGACCGGCCTTTCCGGAGGTGTCGGCCGCACGTTCGCCCACGACGACTTCGATGCCGACGGTCACCAGGACGTCGTGTTCATGGTGACCAACAACTGCTGCCCGTTCGGCGAGCCGTGGGTGGGGCACCTGGTCATCCAGCGCTACGACCCGACCAACCCCCGCAACTTCGTGACCGACGGCGTCGGCGTCGACCTCGGTCAGGTGTCGGGCCCCGAGGGCGTCGCCGCCGGTGACTTCGACGAGGACGGCCTGCCCGACGTCGTCGTGCACACGAACCGTCTCGCCGACGGCAGCGGCGGCGAACGGTTCATGTTCTTCAAGGGCGGCGGCGACGGCACCCTGGCCGCGCCGGTCACCACCGCGCCGGGCCTGCCGACATACGCCCAGGTCGAGGCCGCCGACGTCGACGGAGACGGCCACCTCGACCTGGTGGGCAGCGGCGGCAACAACGGCTCGGTCGGCGTCGTGCTCGGCAACGGCGATGGCACGTTCGGCGCCGCCACCACCTACGGAGCGGACGCCAACTTCGATCTCACCCTCGCCGATCTCAACGGTGACGGGCAGCGCGACGTCGTCACCGGGTCGTGGAACCACGGCGTGACCGTGTTCGCCGCCCGTACCGACGGCACGCTGCTGCCGGCCGGCTATCACCCGACCGCCGACCAGCGCGTCGACGGCGTGCTCACCGGCGACCTCGACGGCGACGGCAAGCCCGAGGTCGTGACCACCGTCGGCACCGACCCGCACGTCACCGTGCTCGAGAACACCTCGGCGTTCGGTCCGCCGGCCACCGATCCCGATCTGCGACCGACCACCGTCACGGCGCCGAACGCCATCGAGGCCGGCGTCGTCGGCGACATCACCTACACCGTGCAGAACCAGGGCGCTCCCATCGTCGGCGGTTCGTGGGTCGATCGGGTGTACCTGTCGACCGACGCGTCGTGGGACCCCGGCGACCGCCTCTTCTTCTCGGTGGCGCGCTCGGGAGACCTGCAACAGGGCGCGTCGTACAGCCAGACGGTGAGCGCTCCGTTCGTGCCGGTCGTGCCCGGGCAGACGAAGGTGATCGTGCGCTCGGACCTGTTCGACGCCGTCGACGAGGCCGACGAAGCCAACAACCTGCTCGTCATGCCCGGCAGCGTCGACGTGACCGTGCCGACGCTGGCGCCCGGGGTCGACGAGGACGTGACCGTCGCCGACGGCGAACTGCGGTACCGGCGCATCGACGCGTCGAGCGACGACCAGCAGCTGGGCGCCGCACTCGACGTCGACGGCGCCGCCGAGCTCGTCGTCGCCGACGGCCGCCTCCCCACGTCGACCGACCACGACCACGCCTCGCCGACGCTCGACCAGCCGACCATCGCGCTGCCGGCCAACTCCGGCGCCCGGTTCCTGCTCCTGCGGGGCGCGAGCGGCGCCGGCGGCGGCATCGGCGCCACCCTGTCGCTGCGGACCGTCGGGTTCGCCGTGCTCGGCGTGGAGCCGGCGACGGGATCGAACCAGGGCGAGGCGACGACCGTCGTGCGCGGCGGCGGGTTCGCTGCGGACGCCACGGTCGCCATCGACGACGGGGGCGCGCACCGGGAGGCCTCGACGGTCACCCGCCTCGCCGACGGTTCGCTGGAGGTGACGTTCGACCTGACCGGCCTGCCGGTCGGCACCTACGACGTCACGGTCACCAACCCCGGGCCGGTGTCGGCGACGCTCGCTGACGCCTACGAGGTCACCGACGAGGCGGCGGGCGGGCTCGAGGTCCTGCTCACGACCCCGGGACTGATGCGCACCAATTGGGTCACCGATGCCGTGGTGACGGTGCGCAACACCGGTGGCACCGACCAGGAGCTGCCGGTGGTCTTCCTCGACAGCACCGGCGGCGCCGTGTTCCGCCCGGCTGGTTCGGCCACGTTTGTCGAGGACCCGATCGCTGTCGTGCCGCGCGACCCCGGCGGTGCGCAGCGGCGTCTGCCGCCGCATGCCGTCGTCGACGTGCGCATCCCGTTCCTGCCGAGCGCCGCCACCCTCGACGCCGTCCTCACGGGCGGCGCGGTGACGGTGCACTTCGACGCCCGCCTGCAGCGCGCCGACTCCGACGACGCCATCGACCTGGCGTCGCGCCTCGACCCGTACCGGCCGGTCGGGCTCACCGACGAGACGTGGGACGCGGTGCGCACGTTCGCGTTGGACGGCGCCCAGACGTGGGGTGACTACGTGGCGCTGCTGACCGCCGCTGACGCCGAGGCGCGGGGCTTCGGCCGGACGCCTGCGGGCGAAGCCGACCTGCTCCAGCACTTGGTCGACCGCGCCATGGTCTTCGCGCCTGACGCCGACGTGCGCGGCACCGTCCGCCTCGGCGACGGCTCGCCAGCGGTCGAGGGCACCGTGCGCCTGGCCGGCGTGGCCGAGCCGTCCCGCTCGCCGATCTGGCCCGACGGCTCGTACGCGCTGCGCGACGTCGAGCCCGCAACCGGGCGGCTCGAGGTCGACGGCTACGTCCAGGATCGCCTGCCGGCCGTGACCGTCGGCGCCGACCCGGTCGAGGTCGACATCGCCGTTCGCCGTGGCGAGACGATCAAGGGCTTCGTGACCCGAGCCGGCGACGGCGCCGGCGTCGAGGGCGCCCGCGTCACCGTGCTCGACGAGGTCACCGGCAAGCTGGCCGAAGCGACGACCGACGCCGACGGCTTCTACCAGGCCCGGGGCAATCGGGTCGGACTCCCACCCGTGCGCATCACCGCCGACGGCTACCTGCCGTTCGGGCCGACGACGGTTCCGGTCGACGAGGGAGCCGACGCCACCCTGCACGCCACCCTCGGCGTCGGCGGCGCCATCGCCGGCATGGTGACGTTGCCGGGCGGCGCCCCCGCCGCCGGGGCCACCGTCGTGGCCGAGAGCGACACCGGCGAGCAGATCGCCACGGGGACCACGGCGTCCGACGGTACGTACGCCCTCGCCCTCGTGGGCGCCGGCGCCTACACGGTGACGGCGTCCGCTCCCGGCACCGGTCGGGTCACCGCCACCGGCGTCGTCGTCACCGACGACATGACGACCGACCTCGACCTGGCCCTGACGGCACCCG
The DNA here is from genome assembly GCA_964648005.1 of uncultured Iamiaceae bacterium. GTDB lineage: Bacteria > Actinomycetota > Acidimicrobiia > Acidimicrobiales > Acidimicrobilacustridaceae > JAGQTE01. The sequence goes on along the minus strand of CAZYKR010000063.1, from coordinate 3,598 downwards.
CGTCGATCTCCGGCACGGTGCGCGATCCAGCGGGCCAGCCGGTGGGCGACGCCGTCGTGCGCACCGGTCTGCCCGGCACCGATGACCCGCGCACGATCACCGCCGCCGACGGGACGTTCACGCTGGTCGACCTGCCCGGCGGCGCCGTGGCGGTGCTGGCCGAGGCTGATGGGTACCAGACCACCCGCGCCGATGTGACGCTCACCACCGGCGGCGCCGCCACGCAGGACCTGACGCTCGAGCCGTTCGCCACCGTCGGCGGGCTGGTGCAGGACGGCGACCTGGACCCGATCGCCGGCGTGCAGGTGGTCGTCGTCGACGCCATGGGTCTGCCGTTCACGACGACCACCGGTCCCGACGGCCGCTTCGCCGTCGACCACCTGCTGTACGGCGACTACACCGCCTCGGTCTACGCAGGCGCGGCCGGAGCCACTGCCACGGTCGACGCCGACGATCCGGTGGCCGACCTCACCATCACGGCGCCGATCGGACGCGTCGAGGGTCGGGTCGTCGACGGCAGCGGGCAGCCGCGCGCCGACGTCGCCGTCCAGCTGCGCGCCGATCGACCTGACGCCGCCCCCGTGGCGGTCGTCACCGACAGCGACGGCCGCTACGGGTTCGACCTCGTCATCGACGGCGACGTCGAGCTCGTCGCCTCGGCCTTCGGATGGGGGTCGGCCTCGGTGGGCGGCGTGGCCGTCGTCCCGGGCTCGGTGACCACCGTCGCCGACCTGGCGCCGGGCACCGCCACGCTCCACGTCGCCGTGGGCGGGCCGAGCCCCGGCGCCGACCCGGTCGAGGGCGCCATCGTGCGGGTCGTCCCGGACGGCCTGTCCGACGATCCCGACACCGTCACCGCGTTGGCCGAGGCGACCGACGCCTCGGGCGTCGCCGCGTTCGCCGGGCTGGCGCCGGGCACCTACACCGTCGAGGTCAGTGGGGCGGGCCTCGCCACGACGACCACCGACGTGGTCGTGAACGCACCGTCGACCGACACGAGCATCGTCCCCGACGCCGGACGGCACCTCGCCCGTTCCGTCCTCGCTCCAGGCGGCGGACCGCAGGTCGGCGCGTCGGTGGTGCTGCGCTCGCGCACCACGGGACGTGTCATCGCCACGCAGACCGACGCGTTCGGGGCGTGGCACCTCGACGGCCTCGACGACGGCCTGCACGACGGGTGGATCTTGGCGTCGGGTGCCCAGGCGTTGCGGCTCGCCGACCTGACGCCGGCGACCGACCCCACCCCCTCCGGCAGCGACGCGCTCGTGGCCCCGACGGCCTCGCTGGCGGGCCACGTCACCCGCAACGGGCTGCCGCAGGTGCTCGCCGAGGTGACGCTGGTCGACGGCGGCGACGCCCCGATCGCCACCACCTTCACCGGGCCCGACGGCGGCTACGTCTTCGACGTCCTGCCACCGAACGTCCCGGTCAACCTCCGCATCTCCTTCGCCGGCGCCCGGACGATGGCCTTCGGGTCGCCGGTCGCGTTCGGTCCCGGACCCAACGGCTTGCCCGACCCGTCACCGGCGGGTCCGTCCCGGCCGATCGACGTCTCGGCCGCCGACGCCGGGCCAGGTGACGTGACCGGCCCCGACCCCGTGGCACCGCCGGACGCCGTGCCGTTCGAGCAGCTCGACCCGCTGGCGCTGGCCAAGTCGTGGCTCGACGAGGCGAACCGGGAGCCCGAGCGCCTGCCCGAGGACGACGGGCATCTCGAGGCCCGCCTCGGCGAGCTCGATCCCGAGTGGTGCCCGCAACTCCAGGACGCCTGGGCGCGGGCGAAGTACATCGAGCAGCTCAAGGACGACCAGTTCGCCAACGTGGTCGACACGCACCAGCAGCTGTACTGGCGCACCCTCAACGAGTTGGGCCTTGCCGCCACGCAGGCGACGATCATCCTCGGCAAGCTGTACTTGGCGGTGCCGCAGCTCCAGCTGGCCGGCGCCCGCATGGTGACAGCGCTCCCGCAGCTGGGCCCGCGTCTGGCGGCGACCGTCGGCGACTTCGGGGTCTTCGTGGCCGGAGCGATCGTCGACGTGTCGAGCATCGTCGGCACGATCGGCGGCTACCTGATCGACGGCAACTTCGACGCCATCGGCACGGCGCTCAACGGCGTCACCCAGACCATGAACGAGATCGGGGCGCGCGGCACCGCCATCAGCGCCGCCGGTGCGACCGGGCTCGGCCGCGCCGTCGGCGCGCTCAGCCCGCTCAGCGCGTTCATCTCGATCGCCTACGACGTCAAGGGTCTGGTCGGGCAGCTCGACACGATTCTCGGGACGGCGCGCGACGTGCTCGGCCGCTTCACCGACACGAAGAGCCAGTACGAGGACACGTTCGCCCGCTACGCCGAGGCCGTCGACGCCTTCACGAAGGTGCGTGCCGCGGGCTGCAAGTGCCCCAACGGCGAGCCGATGCCGGCAGACGCCAAGTGTGACAAGCCGCCGCCGCCCGATCCGCCCGCCCCGCCGCCGCCGACCGACGACGACGATGACGGTGATGACGACGATGGCGACGACCACGCGCCGAGCGAGACGACCTACCTGAACTCACGTGACCCGAACGCCATCGACGGGCCTGCCGGGTCCGGACCCGGACGGGCGATCACGGTCGACCAGCCGCTCGGCTACACGATCCACTTCGAGAACGACCCGGACGCGTCGGCCCCGGCGCAGCAGGTCGTCGTGTCGACAGTGCTCGACGCCGACGTCGACCTCGACTCGGTCGAGCTGGGTGACGTCGGCTTCGGCTCCGTGCGCCTGGAGGTGCCCGATGGCCGCCGGGCGATCGAGCTGACCGAGCCGATCGATGGCACGCCCTACTCGGTGCGCGTCCTCGGGAGCCTCGACGTCGACACCCGGACGCTCACGTGGACGTTCACCACGATCGACCCGGCCACCGGCGATCTGCCGACCGACCCGCTCGCCGGCTTCCTGCCGCCCAACGACACATCGCCGCAGGGCGAGGGCGTCATCGAGTACCGCGCCCGTACGACCGGCGACACGCCGGTCGGGTCGACGATCGATGCCCAGGCGTCCATCGTGTTCGACGACAACGACGCCATCGCCACCAACACGTGGACCAACACCATCGGCGTGGTGCTGCCGGGCGAGGCCGGCGGCTATCACCCGCTGGTGCCGGCACGACTCGTCGACACGCGCACCGGGCTCGGTGGCTCGGCGGTGCGACTCGGGCCAGGTGAGACGCGGACCGTGCAGGTGGCCGGGCTCGGCGGCGTGCCGGCGTCGGGCGCCGCGGCGGCGGTGCTCAACGTGACCGCGGTCAGTCCGTCGGCGGCGACGCACCTGTCGGTGTGGCCGTCGGGCGAGCCGATGCCGACGGCGTCCAACGTGAACGTGCCGGCGGGGCAGACGGTCGCCAACCTGGCGATGGTGCGCCTCGGCGACGGCGGCGCCGTCGAGCTGTTCAACAACGCCGGGTCGTTGGATGTCGTCGTCGACGTGTCGGGTTGGTGCGACCTGGGCGCCGGCTCGACCGTCGGCGTGCCGCCGTCATCGCCCGACGCTGTTGGCGGGGAGTCTGGCGTTGGGTCGGCAACGCCGACGGAGGTGCTCGCCGAGCCGGACGGGTCGGGCTC
>CAZYKR010000062.1:0-18242 GCA_964648005.1 uncultured Iamiaceae bacterium | reverse complement strand
TACGGCACCCAGCACGGCGGTCGCTACGCTCGCACCTTCCGCCCCCGTGACCCGAGCTGCCTGTGGACATCGACCGCATCCGGAACTTCTGCATCATCGCCCACATCGACCACGGCAAGAGCACGCTGGCCGACCGGATGCTCGAGTTGTGCGGCGCGGTGGACCCCCGCGACATGCGGGCGCAGTACCTCGACTCGATGGACCTCGAGCGCGAGCGCGGCATCACGATCAAGCTCCAGAGCGTCCGGCTGACGTGGCGCGACCACACGCTGCACCTGATCGACACGCCCGGCCACGTCGACTTCGGCTACGAGGTCTCCCGCTCGTTGGCAGCATGCGAGGGGGCGTTGCTCGTCGTCGACGCCAGCCAGGGGATCGAGGCACAGACGCTCGCCAACTGCTACCTGGCGCTCGAGCACGACCTCGAGATCGTGGCGGCGCTCAACAAGATCGACCTGCCGGCCGCCGACCCCGACCGCTACGCCGCCGAGATCGAGCAGGTGCTGGGCATCCCGGGCGACGAGATCCTGCGCATCAGCGCCAAGACCGGAGCGGGCGTGGAAACGCTGCTCGATCAGGTCGTCGCCACCGTGCCGGCGCCCACCGGTGACGCCGAGGCCCCGCTGCAGGGGCTGATCTTCGACTCGCACTACGACCAGTACCGCGGCGTGATCAGCTCGATCCGCGTGGTCAACGGCACGATGCGCTCCGGGGCCAAGCTGCGCTTCGTGCAGGCGCACGCCACCCACGACGCCGAGGAGATCGGCGTGCGGCTGCCGGCGAACACGCCCGTGGGGGCGCTCGGTCCCGGTGAGGTCGGTTACCTGATCGCCGGCATCAAGGACGTGGGGGAGGCCCGCGCCGGCGAGACCGTCACCAACGCCGCCGCCCCCGGCGAGGAGTTGGCCGGCTACCGCGAACCCAAGCCGATGGTCTTCTGCGGCCTGTACCCGATCGAGGGCGACGAGTACCCGGTGCTGCGCGAGGCCCTCGAGAAGCTGCGCCTCAACGACTCGAGCTTCACCTTCGAGCCCGAGACGTCGGGCGCGCTCGGCTTCGGCTTCCGGTGTGGCTTCCTGGGCCTGTTGCACATGGAGATCATCCGGGAGCGCCTCGAGCGCGAGTTCAACCTCAGCCTCATCGCCACCGCGCCGTCGGTGGAGTACCGGGTGACCACCACCGCCGGCGACGAGGTCGTCGTGGACAACCCGTCCGAGCTCCCGCCGGCGGCGGAGATCGAGCGCATCGAAGAACCGTGGCTGCGCTGCTCGATCCTCACGCCGACGACCTACACCGGCACGATCATGGAGCTGTGCCAGGCCCGCCGCGGCGAGATGCGCACGATGGAGTACCTCTCGCCCGAGCGCATGGAGCTGCACTACCGGTTGCCGCTGGCCGAGGTGGTCGTCGACTTCTTCGACCAGCTCAAGAGTCGCTCGCAGGGCTACGCCAGCCTGGACTACGAGCCCGACGGCTACGACGCCTCGAACCTCGCCAAGGTCGACATCCTGCTCAACAGCGTGCCCGTCGACGCCTTCTCGACCATCGTGCACAAGGACAAGGCCTACGACTACGGCCGACGCATGAGCGAGAAGCTGCGGGAGCTGATCCCGCGCCAGATGTTCGACGTGCCCATCCAGGCGGCCATCGGTGGGCGGATCATCGCCCGCGAGACGGTCAAGGCCAAGCGCAAGGACGTGCTGGCCAAGTGCTACGGCGGCGACATCACCCGCAAGCGCAAGCTGCTCGAGAAGCAGAAGGAGGGCAAGAAGCGGATGAAGAACATCGGCCGCGTCGAAGTGCCCCAAGAAGCGTTCATCTCGGCGCTGCGGCTCGAGGACTGATCCCACGGCGGGGTCGAGACGGCGTCACCCGGCGCCGTCGACCGCCTCGCCGAGGGCGTCGGCCCACAGGCGCGCGACCGTGCCGAGGTCGAAGCGGGCGATGCAGCGCTGCCGTGCCGCTACGCCCAAGGCAGCCCGGGTTGCCTGCGGCGCCTCCAGGAGGTCGGCGACCGCCGCCACGAACCCCTGCCGGTCGTCCACGTCGACGAGGCGTCCGGTCTGGGCGTCGACGACGATCTCAGGCACGGCGCCGACGTTCGTCGCCACCACCTGACGAGCGCTGAGGCCCGCCTCGATCAACACGCCGGGCATGGACTCGGTCGCCGACGCCAGCACCACGACGTCGGCGGCGGCGTAGACGGGACGGACGTCGTCGACCTGGCCCAGCAGCACCGCCGTGTCGCTGGCGCGGCGGACGGCGTCGCGCTCGGGGCCGTCGCCCGCGACGAGCAGCCGGGCTCCGGCAGACGTCGCCGCCTCGATCGCCCACGCCACGCGCTTCTCCGGGGCCAAGCTGCCGACCGTCGCCACGACCCGGTCGTCCTCGGCGAGACCGAACCGGGCGCGCGCCGCCGCCCGGGCGTGCTCGGTCGACGGGGCGAACCAGTCGCCCGGGAAGCCGTTGGGGATGATCCGCACCCGATCCGGCGGGACGCGCAGGTGGTGGGTCACGGTGGCGGCGGTGGCGTCGGCGAGGGCCACGACCAGCCGGGCGCGGCGTAGCGCCGCGGCCACCCGGACCCGGCGGGGGAGCGACGCCGCCCACACGGTCGGGTCACTCACCTGCCGGTACACGAACGGGCGGCGCCGACCGCCGCCGGCGATGGCGCACGCCAGCAGGGTCGAGCTGCCGTGGGCCACGGTGACGTCGTGCTCGGCCATGGCGCGGCGCAACGCCCGCAACGTCGCCGGCGACCAGCGGCCGTGCACGATCTTGTGGTGCGCACCCGGCCTCTCCCGGTCCGGCACCACCAGATCGGTGTCGCTCGGAGCGGCGGTGCCGATGACGGGCACCGCCAAGCCCCCCGGCGCCGTGCCGGCGGCGAGCGCCGTGACCGTGTCGGCATGCCCCAGCACGTCGAGGGCGCGTGCCAGGTGCGTGGCGAAGACCTGGGCGCCGCGCCGGTCGGTGTCGGTGATCAGGTGCAGGACGCGCACGGTGCCGCTCAGAACAGCTCGACGTCGCCGAGTGCCAGGTCGAGGTCGTCGAGCACGGGTGCCGGCGCGTCGCCGACGGTGCGCCACGTCAGGATCGGCCCTTGGTTGGGCAGCGGCGCGAACCCGGCCGTGGCGGGCAGCCGACGCCCGGCCCACACGAGGTAGTCCGCGCCGGTACGCCGACGGACATCGGCGAGCAGGCGCCGTGTCCGCGTCGGGTCGTCGCCCGGCACCAGCAGCTCGCAGATCGTCGCCTCGCGGGCTGCGCCGCGTCGCCGGACGCGGAACACGACCAGGCCGTCGCCGGCGTCGCGGGCCACGGTGAGGACGCGGTAGTGCAGGGGAGCGAGGCCGTACCGCCACGCCAGGTGCTCCGGGCTCCGGTCGGTGCCGATGCCGTGCGACGGCGCCGTCCGCAGCAGGTCGGCGACGGCGCCGGTGTCGGCGAGCACCTCGGGCGCAGGCCGTCCGGTGTCGACGGCCTCCGACCACTTCTCCGCCGGCACGCGGGCTCGGGCCAGGCGCGCCAGCGCGCCCGGGCCGGCGGCGCGCACGACGATCGGCACGCGGCCCAGCGCCGTCCAGCCCATCTTCAGGTAGCCGGGCCGGCTCTGGTCGTTGGGGGTGTTGAACACCGCCTCGACGCCGTCGGCGCGCAGCTCGTCGAGGGCTTGGGTTGTCAGCGCGGTGAAGATGCCGCGCCCTTGGGCGTCGGGGTGCGTGGCGGTGTCGACGGCGCGCACGGCGGCGAACGTCGTCCCGTCGGGTCGACGGAACCGCCAACGCAGGAAGGTGCGCACGCCGACCAGTCGACCGTCGAGCTCGGCGACCCACATCGGCGACGTCCCGAAGCTGTTGTCGAGGTGCTTCCAGCGGAAGAACGCCTCGTTGGGTCGGTTCGGGTCCCACCCGAGCGCCTCCCCGGCAAGGGCCACGACCGCCGACACCTCGTCGGGCGCGGCGCGTCGCACATGCAGCTCGCCGACGGGGGTCACGGGCGTCACGCTACCGGCTCGTACAATGCGGCGGTCCGAAGGCCGGCCGGGGCCTTCGATGACGGAAGGACGCACCGATGGGTGCCCTGCGGCAGGCGACGAAGTGGGCGAGCGCAACCGTCGATGCCGTCCTGCGCCCTGACGCCGGGATCACGGTGCTGATCTACCACCGCGTCGGCCGGCGCACGTCGGTCGAGGTGGACCTCCCCGCCGACCGCTTCGCCGAGCAGCTGGCCTGGCTGCGTGCCGAGGCGGACGTGCTCGATCTCGACGAGGCGGTGCGGCGCCTCGACGACCCGGCGCCGGCCCTGGCGGGGACCGGACGTGCGGCCCGGCCGGCCGTGGTGGTGACCTTCGACGACGGCACGGCCGACTTCGCCGACGTGGCTGTCCCCCTGCTCGTCGAGCACGGCATCCCGGCCACGCTGTACGTGGCGACCGCCTTCATCGACGAGTGCCGGCCCTTCCCTGACGACGGCACGCCGCTGAGCTGGGGCGCGCTGGCGGACGCTGCCAGCTCCGGGATGGTGACGGTCGGCTCGCACACCCATACCCACGCCCTGCTCGACCGCCTGGACCCCGGCGCCGTCGGCGACGAGCTCGACCGCTCCATCGACCTGATCGGCGAGCACCTCGGCGCGCCGCCGACGCACTTCGCCTACCCGAAGGCGGTGCCTCCCGGCGCTGCGGCCGACGCCGCCGTGCGCCAGCGGTTCGTGTCGGCGGCGCTCGCCGGCACCCGCGCCAACGCCGTGGGGGACACCGACGTCCACCGGCTCGCCCGGTCGCCGGTGCAGGTGGCCGATGGCATGCGCTGGTTCGTCCGCAAGGCCCGCGGCGGCATGGGGGCGGAGGATCGCGCCCGGGTGCTGGTCAACCGGGTCCGCTACCGCTCGGCGACGAGCTGACATGGTCACCGACGGCCGGGGCGCGCCGCCGCGCCTCGTGCACCTGACCACGACGGACATGAGCCTGGACTGGCTCCTCGGCCCGCAGCTGCGTGCCTTCGCCGCCGCCGGCTACGAGGTGATCGGGGTCTCGGCGCCCGGACCCCACGTGGCGGCGCTCGAGGCGGCCGGCATCCGCCATGTGCCCTTGCACCACGCAACCCGGGCCGTGGCGCCCACGCATGACGCCGCCGCCGTCGTCGAGCTGGTGCGGGTCCTGCGCCGGCTGCGGCCGACCATCGTGCACACGCACAACCCCAAGCCCGGGGTGTACGGAAGGATCGCCGGCCGCCTGGCCCGCGTGCCGATCGTCGTCAACACCCAGCACGGCCTCTACGCCACCGAGCAGGACCGCCTGGCGCGCCGGATGGCGGTCTACGGCATCGAGCGGCTGGCGGCGACCTGCTCGGACGCCGAGCTGGTGCAGAACGTCGAGGACCTCGAGCGGTTGGCGCACCTCGGGGTGCCGCGCCGGCGACTCGTGCTGCTGGGCAACGGCATCGATCTTCGGCGGTTCTCGCCGGCCGGACGGACCGAGACCACGCGCGCCGCGGTCCGGGCCGAGCTCGGCGTGGGTGAGGACGACGTCGTGGTGGGCCTCGTCGGGCGCATGGTGGCGGAGAAGGGCTACCGCGAGGTGTTCGCCGCCGCCGCCACGTTGGCGCGTACGGCACCCGAGGCGCGCCTGGTGGTGGTGGGCCCGGCGGACCCCGACAAGGAGGACGCCGTGGCTCCGACCGAGATCGCTGACGCCGTGGCCGGTGGCAACGTCATCGCCCTCGGCCGCCGGGATGACGTCGAGCGCCTCTACGCCGCCATGGACTGCTACGTGCTGGCGTCGTACCGCGAGGGGTTCCCACGCTCGGCCATGGAGGCGGCGGCGAGCGGCCTGCCCGTCGTCGCCACCGACATCCGCGGCTGCCGCCAGGTGGTCGATCCGGGCACGACCGGCCTGCTGGTGCCGGCGCGCGACCCGGTGGCGCTGGCCGAGGCCATCCGCACGCTGGTGCGCCAGCCGGACCTGCGGCGACGCATGGGGGACGCCGCCGCGGCCAAAGCGGTCGCCGAGTTCGACATGGCCCGCATCGTCGACACGACGCTGCAGACCTATGCGCGGCTGGGGCGCGCCGCCGGCCTCGATCTGCCCGATGGCGGCGGGCGCGCCGACGACCTCCCGGGGTGACCTTCCGGACGGGCGTTAGCACTCGGTAGGATCGAGTGCTGACCGCTTCGACCCGAGGTGACCCAGGGCAATGCTCGACGAACGCAAGGCGCACATCCTGCGCGCGGTGGTCGAGGAGTACATCGAGACGGCGCAACCCGTGGGCTCGGCGCACGTGGCACGGGCGGCGTCGCTGCAGGTGTCCTCCGCCACGGTGCGCAACGACATGGTGGTCCTCGAGCAGGAGGGGTACCTGACCCAGCCCCACACGTCGGCGGGACGGGTCCCCACCGACAAGGGCTACCGCTGGTTCGTCGACCACCTCGACGAGGCCATGCGATCCGCACCCCTCGACGCCGCCCAGGTCCGGACGTTCTTCGAGCGGGCACATGGCGAGCTCGAGGAGATGCTCTCGGCCACCAGCCGCCTGCTGAGCGACCTGACCCACTACGCCGCCGTGGTCGTCGGGCCGCCGCACTCCGAGGCGACCGTGCGCTCGGTGCAGCTCGTCGGGTTGGCGCCGCGGGTGGCGCTGGTCGTGGTGGTGCTCTCCAACGGCGTGATCGAGAAGCACACCCTCGAATTCGACGAGGACACCGACGACGCGGCGTTGACGGCGGCGACGGTGCGCCTGAGCGAGCTGCTGGTCGGCACGGTCCTCTCCGAGGCCGCGCAGATCGAGCCGCTCGGCCCCGCGGCGCGTGACGCCATCGTGCGCTTGGCGCTCGACGTGCTGGGCGGTGTCACCGAGCAGGATGCCGGGGTCTTCACGTCCGGGGCATCGGGGCTCGCCAGCTCGTTCGACGCGGTGGCACAGGTGTCGGAGGTGCTCCGGGTCCTCGAGCAGCAGTACGTGGTGGTCACGCTCATGCGCGACGTGCTCGACCGCGGCCTGTCGGTGGCGATCGGCGCCGAGACCGGGCTCGAACCGCTGGCCGAGTGCTCGCTGGTCGTGGCGCCCTACGCCGCGGATGGCGAACCGATCGGCACCATCGGCGTCCTGGGTCCGTCGCGCATGCACTACCAGCAGGCGTTGGCGGCGGTCGCCATCGTCAGCCGCGGCCTCGGTGATCGGTTGAGCGAATGAGCGCCACCGCCCCGACCGACTACTACGCCCTGCTCGGCGTCACCGCCGACGCCTCGGCCGACGACATCAAGCGGGCCTACCGGCGCCTGGCCCGTGAGCACCATCCCGACGCCAACCCTGACGACGCCGGTGCCGAGGCGCGCTTCAAGGAGATCGCCGTCGCCTACGAGACGTTGTCGGACCCCGAACGACGCCGTCGCTATGACATGTTCGGCCCGGAGGGCGCTGCCGGCGGCCCCGGCCAGGGTCCCTTCGGCGGCGCCGGCGGCCTGGGCGACATCTTCGACATGTTCTTCGGCGGAGGTGGTGGCGGCTTCGGCGGCCCGTCGGGTCCGTCCGGACCGCCGCGCGGGGTCGACCTGGAGGCCACCGTGCGGGTCGCCTTCGCCGATGCCGTCTTCGGCACCGAGGAACCGGTCACGGTGCGCACCGCAGTTGGCTGCGACACCTGCGAGGGCTCGGGCTGCGCGCCCGGCACGTACCCGTCTCGCTGCGAGGAGTGCGGTGGCGCCGGCCAGGTGCGCCGGGTGCGCCAATCGCTGCTGGGCCAGATGGTCACCGCCAGCCCGTGTCCGCGCTGCGCCGGCATGGGGGAGTGGATCGAGCACCGGTGCGACGACTGCGGTGGTGAGGGGCGCCAGGTGGTGGAGCGCACCTACACGATCGATGTGCCCGCAGGCATCGACGACGGCCAGACCCTGCGGCTCACGGGGCGCGGCGCCATCGGGCCGCGCGGCGGTGCGGCGGGAGACCTGTACGTGCACATCCGGGTCGAGCCCCACGAGCGCTTCGAGCGGCGCGGCCTCGATCTGCACTGCGACCTGCCGGTGGCGATGGTGCAGGCGGCGCTCGGCGCCGAGTTGGCGCTGGAGCTGCTCGACGGCACGGAGCAGATCACGGTCGCTCCGGGTACCCAGTCGGGCACCGAGGTGCGCCTGCGGGGGCGAGGCGTGCCGCGCGTGGACGGGCGCGGGCGCGGCGACGTGCGCGTCCGCCTCGTGGTCGAGACGCCGACCAAGCCCTCGAAGGACGAGGAGGCGTTGCTCCGCCAGCTCGCCGAGCTGCAGGGCCATCCGGTGGCGGCGCCCGGGAGCAAGCTCTTCACCAAGCTCCGCTCGGCCTTCTCGTGAGCCCGGTCGTCCCGCCCGGGCCCGACGGGCGCCACGGGCCGCACCTGTTCGTCACCGACCTCGAGCACCCGGAGCTCACACCGGCCGATCGACACCACCTCGAGCGCGTGCTGCGGCTGCGTGCCGGCGACGACCTGACCGTGGGCGACGGCGACGGCCGCTGGCGGATGGTGCGCTTCGCCCATCCGCTCGACGTGGCCGGGCCGATCCTGCAGGCGCCGCCGCTGTCGCCTCAGCTCACGGTGGCCGTGGCGCTGACGAAGGGCGACAAGCCCGAGCTCGCCGTCCAGAAGCTCACCGAGCTCGGCGTCGACGAGGTGCTGCTGTTCTCCGCCGATCGCTCGGTCGTGCGCTGGGACGCCACCAAGCGCGAGCGCAACCTGGTCCGGTTGCGTCAGATCGCCCGGGCCGCGGCGGAGCAGAGCCGGCGGGTGCGCCTGCCGCGCGTCGATCTGGTCGACGGCCTCGCCGGCGTGGTCGATCTGCACCCCACCGTGGTGCGAGCCGATCGAGGCGGGGCGGCGCCGGGACTCGGCGCTGCCACCGTCGCCGTCGGGCCCGAGGGCGGTTGGAGCGAGGCGGAGCGTGCGCTCGTGCCGGCGGCGGTGGCGCTCGGCGGGCCGGTGCTGCGCGCCGAGACGGCGGCGGTCACCGCCGGAGCGCTGCTGGCGGCGTTGCGGCTGGGCATCGTGTCGAGCGACGGGCAGCCGCCCGCGAACTGACGGGCAGCTGCCCGGGAGCTGACGGGCAACCGCCGAGGGACGAGTGAGCGCCGGTGATTCAGGGCGCTCGGTCAACCGGAGTGCACGGGCGGTCGGTGGCTGCGGTGCCAGGTGACCTGGCGGGCCAGCCCGTCGCGCAGGCCGACGGCGGGCGCCCACCCCAGCAGGGTGCGCGCCGCCGTGGCGTCCCCGTTCGTCGAGCGCACGTCACCGGGTTGTGCCGGAAGCTGCTCGATCGCCACGGGCTGACCGACGAGGTCACCGACGATGCCGATCGCCTCGTCGAGGCGGTGCGCGCCGCCGCCCGAGATGTTGCACACGGTGCCCGGCGCCACGTCGGGTGTCACGGCGGCCGCCACGGTGGCGGCGACGACGTCGTCGACGAAGGTCACGTCCCGACGCTGGCCGCCGTCGCCGAAGCGGGGAAAGGCACGTCCCGACAGCGCGGCATCGATGACACGGGCGAACGCCATGTCGGGGCGTTGGCGCGGTCCGTACACCGTGAAGTAGCGCAACGCCACGGTCGGCACCCCGTGGTTGTCGGCGTAGGCGGTGCACAGGTGCTCGCCCGCCAGCTTGGTCACGCCGTACGGGCTGAACGGGCGGGGCAGGGCGGCCTCGGTGCTGGGTGAGGGCGCGGCGTCGCCGTACACCGACGAGCTGGAGGCGTAGACGAGACGGCGCAGGTCCGGCGCGTCGGCGCAGGCGTCGAGCAGTCGTTGGGTGGCGGTGATGTTCGCCTCGACGTAGGCGCCGAAGTCGCCGGCCCACGAACGGCGGACGCCGGGGCGCGCCGCGAGGTGGAACACGACATCCACGCCATCGAGCAGCGGCGCAAGGGACGTCGTGCACAGGTCGGCCTCGACCACGGCGCAGGCCGGATGCGTGGCGGCGGCGGCGAGGTTGGCGCGCTTGGTGGCCGGGGCGTAGGAGTCGGTGAAGGCGTCGACGGCGCGCACCTGCCAACCGGCGGCGAGGAGGGCGTCGACCAACGTCGACCCGATGAAGCCGGCGGCGCCGGAGACCAGGGCGTGCATGCGGGCGACATGGTACGCGGACGATCCTCGGCGGCGGCATTGTGCGATTGCGGTGACGGGGGGTAGCCTCAAGGCGCACATTTCTCACGTTCCGTGAGAATGAAGGAACGGCGTGGGTTCCATCGAGAGACACCGCAACTGCACGAGGTGCGCGTTCGCCGGGGTGGCGATGGTGGGTGCGGGCCGGAGGAGGATGACATGGCCATGACCGACGACGGCGAGATGACGGGTTCGTACAGCCGCAAGGTCGGCGAGCGCCTGCGGGCGATTCGCAAGCAGAAGCGCCTCTCCCTTCAGGAGGTCGAGGCGCAGAGCGAGTTCGAGTTCAAGGCCTCGGTGCTCGGCGCCTACGAGCGGGGCGAGCGGGCGATCTCGGTGCCGCGGCTGCAGCGCCTCGCCCGCTTCTACAACGTGCCCGTCGATCAGCTGCTCCCGGAGCTCGAAGGCGGCACCATGCCCCTGTCGAGCCGTTCCGAGGGTGCGACGGTCACCATCGACCTGCGGCGGCTCGAGGAGATGGACGGCCCCGAGGCGACGATGCTCAACCGGTACCTGACGATGATCCAGGTGCAGCGCCAGGACTTCAACGGCCGGATGCTCACCATTCGCAAGGACGACCTACGGGCCATCGCCTGCATCCTCGGGGTCGCCGTCGATCGGGCCGGCGCCCGTCTCGACGACCTCGGTCTGGCGCTCGAGCGCTGACGCCCGGCGCGGTGGGTGTCGTCGGGACGTCCAGCGAGTCGGAAGGACACGCCGACGAGTTCGGTGTGTACCTGCACATCCCGTTCTGTGCGCACCGCTGCGACTACTGCGCCTTCGCCACCTGGGACGACCGTCCGCACCTGCTCGAGCCGTACCTCGATGCGCTCGGGCGCGAGATCGACGCCGCGGTGGCCGCAGGCTTGCCCGCCGCCACGACGGTGTTCCTCGGTGGGGGCACGCCCTCGCTGCTGACCGGCGCGCAGCTCGGCGCCCTCCTCGCGCGCCTTCCCATCGCCGCCGATGCCGAGGTGACGGTGGAGGCGAACCCCGAGACGGTCACCGCACCGCGCTGCGCCGACTACCTGTCCGTCGGGGTGACGCGGGTGTCGCTCGGCGTCCAGGCGCTCGTGCCGGCCACGTTGGTGTCGCTCGGCCGACGTCACGATCCCGCCGTCGCCGTCGACGCGGCGCGCACGGTGGCGGCGGCGGGGTTCGCCTCGTGGAACCTCGACCTGATCTACGGCGCCGCCGGCGAGTCGGTCGACGACTGGCGCCGCACGGTGGAGGCCGCCGCGACGCTCGCACCGCCACATGTCAGCGCCTACGCCCTCACGGTCGAGAAGGGCACGCCGCTCGCCGCCGCGCCTGAGCGGCATCCCGACGACGACGACCAGGCCGACAAGTACGTCGTGGTCGACGACGTACTGACCGCCGCAGGGTTGGACTGGTATGAGATCTCGAACTGGGCGCGCCCCGGTCACGAGTGTCGTCACAACGGCCTGTACTGGCGACAGGGCGACTACGCCGGCTTCGGCAGCGGTGCCCACGGCCATCGCCGCGGTCGGCGGTCCTGGAACGTCCGCTCGATCGAGCGTTACCTCGCCGCTGTCGAGGCGGGACGCTCGCCCGAGGCGGGTGCCGAAGAGCTCGACGACGAGACCCGCGCCACCGAGGCGCTGCAGTTGGCGCTGCGCTTGCGCTCGGGGGTCGAGGCTTCGGCGCTGCCGGTCGATGCGCTGGGGCCTGCGGACGCTGCGCTGGTCGATCGCCGCGGTGACCGGGCGCGGCTCACCCGCCAGGGGCGCCTGCTCGCCAACGAGGTGGCGATGCACCTCACGGTGCCTCCGGCACGATGAGCTCCTGACCGGCGAAGATCAGATCGGGGTTGTCGGGGTCGGCGAGGCGATTGCGGTTCAGCTCGATCACCGCGGTGTGGAGGCGAGCGACCTCGTCGATCGTCGGTTGGCGACCGAGCCGTGACGCCTGGACGTCGGCGGCGATGCTCCACAGGTGCTCGCCACGCGCCACGACCCAGGTCCGATCGCTCGGAGGTGCTGCGGGGCCGTCCGCTGGTGACGCCGAGCCGTCGGCGTCGCCCGGCGGGTCGGTGCGATGCGCGGTCGCCTCCGGGTCCCCGGCGTCGGGCTCGGCTCCGCTCTCGGACCGGGGCGTCGTGGCATCGGGTCGGGGTGTCGCGGCATCGGCCGGGCTGGGCTCGGCGGGCGTCGGTGCGGGCGCGGGGTGCGAGTCGGGGCTCGGGCCGGTGCTCGATGTGGCGCTCGACTCCTCCAGCCGCCACATCGCCGGGGGTGCGGTCTCGGGGAGGGACGGCGCAGTGCCCGAACCGCGCGGCGCCGCGTCGCCGGCCGCCACGACGGTGCTGGCGCCGGCGACGCCGGGCACGGCGACCAGGGTCGAGCCGGCGGCGATGGCGATGGCGAGCTGCCGCTGGACGATCGGCCGCAGTGATCGGGGCGCGCTCCGCAGCGCCAGTCGTGCGGCCGCCGCCGATCGGGCGGCCCGGGCCACGGCGAAGGCGATCGTCGCCACCGTCGCCCGGGCGGCGAGGATGCCGGCGCCGAGGCGCACGCCGGCGAAGACCACGGTGAACGGGTCGTCGATGTCGATCGGCGTGGGCACGACGGCGATCGTGACCCACGCGCCGGTCAGCAGCACCAGCCACAGCGCCTCTGCCAGGCGGTGGGGTCGCTCCGGGAGGTGGTTCGAGGTTCTCATGGCGATTCCTGACGCAGGGCAGCGAGCGGGACGGGCACGGCGTCGTCCTCGAGTCCGTGTCGCAGCACGGGTTGCGGGCAGCTGCCGGCGCCGGCTGCCAGGACCTGGCCCGGCTCGGCTCGGGCGAGCGGCAACGCGTAGACCGGGTCGGTGCCGGTCGGTCGGTGCGCGAACCCCGACACCGTCCCCTCGGGTTCGACCACCAGGACGATCACGTCGCCATCGCAGGCCGGGTCGATGACCAGCAGATCGTCGTCCTCGGACGCGACCCCGTAGCTGATGCCGTCGAGCTCGATGCCCGCGGGCGGTGCCGGCGCGGCCGCCGTGCATGCCGGCGCCGGGATCGGGGGCCGCTCGGGTGTGGCGAGGGCGCTGCACCCAGGTTCGGCCGCCGCGGCCGCGGGCACGACGGCGCTGGTGGTGCGCTCGCCGGTGTCGCCGGCGCCCAGCATGGTCACGCCGGCGGCGCAGCAGCCGAGCCCGATGGCGGCGGCTCCAACCCGAAGCACGAGCGGATGTGGCGTCAGCATCCCGCCAGCATGACAGTGCATGAAAGGCATGGAAAGGCGATTACTTCGAGCCGGTCGGCTCGGGGGATCAGGAAGCCGAGGGCGTGGATCGGCGTCGCGGCCCGAGGCTGGCCTCGAGCACCTCGGCGTCCTCACCACGGCGTCGATCGGGTCCCAGGCGGGCCCGACGACGGTGGCGCTGGCGCTCGACGAGCGGCGGCAGCGCCAGCAGCACCAGGAAGAACGGCAGCACCTGCGATCGCTGGCGGGTGAGGATGCCGAAGTTGCCGATGGCCGAGAAGGCCCAGACGAAACCGAGGGTGAACGCCAGGCACAGCAGCAGGTAGTGGACGCGTCGCAACAGCCCCGGCAGCCGGGCGTACCGGCGGATCGAGACCGCACCCAGTCCCACGAGGAACACGCTCTCCATCGACGCCAGGATGCCCTCGAGCGAACGCACCTCACCCGGAAGCGGGCGGAAGAGGACGGTCACGGTGGCCATGCCGAAGCTGATCGGGCCGTTGGCGATGACGGGTTCGAACGCCGAACCGCCCGAGGTCGACGTGCTCTCGGCGGTGCGCTGCTGCGCGCTCGACAACTCGTCGGTGCCCAGGTTCTCGAGGTTGAGCCGGTCTGCCGCCGAACGAGAGAGGATGGCACCGCCGAGCAGGAGCAGCACCACGCCGGCGATGCGAGCGGCGGTTCGGACCCGGGTGCGGTCGGTGCCGGCGCCGAGGAAGCCGACGCCGAGGGCCGCGAGCGCCAGCAACGACACGTGCGGGCGCACCAGCGTGGTCATGGCCAGACCGAGCATGATCTCGGGCACCGCCCGCGCGGTGGTGCCGGCGTACAGGCGAGCAGCACCGAGTGCGAACAGACCGAGCCCCAGCATCATCCACGCCTCCTTGCCGAGGCTCGACGGCCAGAAGAACAGCGTCGGCAGGAGGAACACGAGCATGGCGTAGCGCTTCTGGTCCGCCTCGGGGAAGGCGATCTGCAGCGCTCGCACGAACAGGCACGCACCGATGAAGCTGCCCAGCGTGAACAGCAACAGGGTGAGCAGGAAGTCATCGAAGGTCACGATGTGCAGTACGCCCGACGCCACCCGGATCGTCCCGGTGCCGGGGATGTCGCGCTGGGGATCGGCGCCGAAGTCCAGGACGCGGTACGCCTCGGCCAGACGGATGCCCTCGGTGTGGTACGAGAACGCGTCGACGGGATTGAGGAAGCGCGCGTAGCCGCCGACCAGGCGCAGGCCGAGGCCGGTGCCGGCGATGCCGGCGAGGTCGTAGGTCGGCGCGTTGGCACGCACCAGCAACTGGATGACAGCGAGGCCTGCCAACACCAGCAGTGGCAGCGCCGCGGCACCGAGCACGCCGCGCGCGGGCGAGGTGACGGCCAGGTACAGGTACACGCCTCCGGCACCGACGAAGCTCAGCAACGCCACGAGGCGCCAACCGGTCTCGGTGTGGTCGACGTGGCGAGCGGTGAGCGCGCCGGCCCGCCGCATCCCGGGTTGCGGTACGGACGACTGCCCCGCACGGCGCGCCTCGACGCGGCGGGGTGCCGTGCGCGTCGATCGACCGGGGTCGTCACGCCGGGTGCGGGTCGGCAGGCGGGACCGGTCGACCGTGGTCACCCGATCACCGCCCGGCGTCGGTGCGGGCCATCTCCTCGAGGGGCGAGGCGGCGTCAGGGCGGCGGGTCTCGTCGGAGTAGTAGCGGTTCGAGCCGTAGTAGTAGTACCGGCCGCCCGGGCCTTCCGTCACCCCGACCAGGGTCACGCCGAGCACCGGCGCCTCACGCCGGTCGAGCAGTTCGGCGGCGCGGTCGGCCGCCTCCTTGGTGGTCTTGCCCGCGCGCCCGACCAGCACCACCAGGTCGGCCTCGTTGAGCACCTCGGTGGCGTCGTTCGTCGACAGCAGGGGCGCCGTGTCGAGCAGGATCACGTCGTAGCGCGTCCGGCAGCGGCGGATGATGCGGCGCTGCTCGGCCAGGATCTCCGCGGGGCTGTTGGTGACGTCCTCGGTGTGGTGGTCGAAGAGGTCGATGTTGGTGTAGCTCGACGCCACCGGACCGGCGAGCGAGGTGGTCTCCGTGCCGCCGAGGAAGGCGTGCACCCGGGGACGGCGGAAGTCGCAGTTGACGACCAGGACCTTGGCGTTCGCCTCGGCGAAGGCGGCGGCGAGGTTCGCCACGGAGGTCGTCTTGCCCTCGGCGGGCCCAGGCGAGGTGATCATCACGACGACGGCGTCGCGCTGCACCACCGGGGCATCGACGTCGGCGGTCAGCGGCGCTGCCTCACGATCGTCGGTGGCGTCGGGTGGCGACGTCTCCTCGGCGGCGTCCTCGCCGGGCTGATCGTCGTCGGGCCGGTCGTCGTCGTTGCGTCGGGCTCGCCGGCCGGCCGTAGCGACCGTGCGGGAGCGCCGCGGCTCGTCGTCGTCTGTCGACGTCGCCTCGTCGGCGGAGTGGTCGCTCGCCGGATCGGCCTCGTGCTCGGCGGTGGCCTTGGTGGTCGAGCCGTTGGTGGTCGAGCCGTTCCCGTTGCCGTTGGCCGGGCGCGCCTCCTTGGCGTCGGCACGCGTTCCGGCGGCGAGGAAGGCCGACTCGGAGACGTCGGCGGCGAACAGGATCGACGACCGCAGCACCCGGTAGGCCTCGGCGATGCGGGAGCGGGGCTGGTCGTACGTGGCGATGGCGTCGCCGGAGCGCAGGGGTTTGGGCAGCGGGGGTATCTCCGCGATCACCGGCCAGCCGAACGCTGTCTCGGCCTGGTCCTTGGTGCGGATGCGGGGGTCGATCCGATCGACGACCAAGCCGATGGCGATACCGATGAGCAGACCGCCGGCCGCTCCGGCGGCGCCGCGAGGTACCGGTCCGAGGGTGCTCGCCTGCTGCTGGAGCTCGGGGATGCCCGACCCGGCGGTCGTGCCGTTCTTGCCGGCCGTCGGTGCCGTCAGCAGCTCTTCGACGGCGTCTCGGTTGGTGGCGACGGCCTCGGCGCTCGACACGGTCGAGAGGCAGGCCTGGCGGTTGCCGCCCTGCTCGAGCTCCTGCCGCTCGGCCTCGAGCTCGTTGAACCGCTCGACCGCCTGATCGTGCTGGGTCTTGTAGAACTCGGCCTCTTCGAGGTCGGCGGCGTTGGCGCCGTTGGCGAGCGCCTGGTTCCACAGGTCGCGCTGGGCGTTCATCTCCTGGTCGATCTGCGCCAGCCGCTCTGCGAGCGTCGGGTCCGGGAGTTGGAGCTCGTAGGCGGTGAGCTCCTCGGCGACCGTGTCGGCTGTCTCTTCGGCCTTGGCGGCGTCGGTGCCGACGGCGACGATCTGCAGGAAGCCGGCCTCGGGCACCGGTCGCGCCCGGACGAACGCGGTCATCTCCGCCGTGGACTCGCCGAGGCGCTCGGCCGCCTTCTCGGGTACCGGCCCGGTGGTGGCGAACGCCGCCAGCTGGGCCAGGTTCGGTGACGCGCCCTCGCAGAACAGCGTGTGCTCAGCCCGATACCAGCTCGACGTGCGCTGCGCCGGTTGCGCCGCCGCCGACGCCACGCCGAGACCGAGACCGACGACGGTGGTCACGATGAGCAGTCGCCAATGGCGGCGCAGCGAACGGGCGTAGCGGAGGATGTCCAAGGTGGTGCGTTGCGGATGCCGCCGGGGTGTGGCCGGGCGCGACTGCCCGGCACGGACCGAACGGTCAGCCTATCGCTGCCGGCGGTGAGCCTTCGTGCATCGAGTGCGGTTCAGGCCCGTCGTAGGCGAGTTCGTGTGGCCAGGAGGGCCGGATGCAACCCCGACATGATCAACCGGAACCGGATGGGAGGCGTCCAGGCGTTGACCCGCAGGCGCGAGACGGCCCACCGATCGGGCGCCGGGCCGTCGCTCAGGTGGTGGTCGAAGCCGAAGGCCGCCCGGTAGCCGGCCCCGGCGAGGACGGCGTGGGCCCGGGGGTCGCCGTTGCCGTTCGGGTAGGCGAAGGCGCAGGGCTCGTGGCCCAGCCACTCGGTGAGCCGCTCGTGGGCGTCGAGGATCTCGCGGCGCAGCGTGGCGTCGTCGCACCGGTCGAGCAGCGCGTGCGTCAGGCCGTGGTTCCCGATGGTGACGCCGGCGTCGGAGAGCGCCCGCAGGTCGTCGGGGGTGAGCTGCGGACGTCGCGGTGCCGGCGAGGTGGCGCTGGAGCGCAGGTCGTCGATCACGGCGCGCCGGTCGGCGTCGTCGAGGCGCTTGCACCACGCCACCACGCGGTCGGGGCCGTGCACGCCGGCGGCATCGATGCGGGCGCTGTGCCCGCCCGCAGCGAGGAGGTCGACGACCTCGTCCCACCATTGCGGGTCGTCGGTGCCGACGACGGCCGGGTTGACGAAGGCGATGGCGCCGATGCCGTGGCGTGCGAGCAGCGGCGCCGCCACCGATGCCACCGTCGGGTCGCCGTCGTCGAAGGTGACGAGGGTGGCCCCGGGCGGGGGATGACCGGCTTCGAGCACCTCGAGGGCGCGCTGCGGTGCCAGCGGCGTGCGGTTGGCGGCAAGCCAGCGCAGGTGCGCCTCGAAGGTCTCGGCGTGCTCCGGTGCGACGTCGTGGTACGCCAGCACCGCCACGCGGCGGCGCGACGCGCGTTCGAAGCTGCGTTGCAGCGGGCTCGCCGCCAGCGCCCGTTCGCCTCGTCCCGCCTCGGCCATCGGGCGGAATCTATCCCGCTGCCGGCGACGGACCGGTTGCCGGAGCACGCTCGCTAGCGTGCCGCCATGGTCGTGCTCGCCGATGCAGGGCTCGTCGGCCGTCTGCCGATCCACGACGCCGCCGTCGGCGTCGCGTGCGGGGCCGTCGGGACGGTGACGGCCCTTGCGGTACACCGTCGGCAGCGGGACCGCTCGCCGGCACGCAGCGCCGCGCTCGCCGTCGGTCCGCTCGCTGCGAGCGCCGCCGTGTGG
>CAZYKR010000061.1:0-18388 GCA_964648005.1 uncultured Iamiaceae bacterium | reverse complement strand
GACGCAGGCGGGCGCCATCGAGACCGCCGCGCAGTGGTGCGCCGAGGCGATCGCATCGGCGCCGCCGCTGGCGATCGAGGGCACCGTCCGGGCGATCTGGACGGCGCTCGAGCACACCCGCTCGCAGGCGCTCGGCATGGGCTGGGCGCTGGTCGGGCTGGGCACCAACGACGAGTCGCTGCGCCAGGGCCAGGAGTTCTTCGCCAGCGGGAAGCGGGTCGAATGGCGGCCGCGCTGAGGCGACGCGGGCGCGGCCGACGCCGCTCAGCCGCCGAAGAAGCCGCGGTGCACGAGGCGCGCCAGGGTGTCGAGCATCGTGTCGTGCTCGAACCCGACCGAGCGCGAGGTCGTGAAGTAGGTGAACCGCTCGATCATCGCCAGCAGCGCCGCTGCGTCGAGCTCCGCCTGGGGACCCCGCCCGGGCCGGGCCTCGTCGATGCGAGCGACCAGCGCTGCAGTGACCGCCGTGAAGGTGCGCCCGCCCAACCGGGCCAGCTCGCGGCCGGTGACCTGGTCTTCCATCCACGCCCGGATCACCACGCCGTAGCGCCCGTAGCAGTCCACGAACGACGCCAGCCACGCCCGCAGCGCCGCCAGCCCCTCCTCGTCGGGCGTCACGGGCCCGAGCGAGCGAGCCAGGTCGGTCATCTCGTCGGCGCACTGCACGGCGAGGGCCTGGAACAGCTCCTCCTTGTTGGAGAAGTACAGGTAGAAGGTGCCGTGCGAGACGTCGGCGGTGCGCACCACGTCGTCGACACGCGCGGCGTGGTACCCGCGCTCGGCCAGCACCGTCATGCCCGCCTCGAGCAGCTTGGCCATCGTCTTGCGCCCCTGCCGACGCAGCTCTCGGCCGTCGGTCGGGGCGGTCATGACCGCCGCGTCGTCGCTGCGCTCCACCACGGGTCCGCTCCGCGCCCTTCTCCTGGGATCCACCGCCTCGGGCGATCCGGACGGGGCTGACGTGCTGGGCGAGGTCGTCGACGAGGCCGCCGCACGTTTCGGCGATGCTACTGCGTACGTCGCCGCCGACGGGTGGCTGCTCAGCTTCGCCGAGCTCGCTCGGGCCAGCGACGAGGTCGCCGCCGGCCTGGCCGCCGCGGGTGTCGGCACCGGCGACGTGGTGGCGCTCGCCCTGCCGTCGATCCCCGAGTACGTGATCACCTACGCCGCCGCCGCCAAGCTCGGCGCCGTCACCGCCGGGGTCAACGCCCGGCTGACCCCGCACGAGCGAGCCGGGGTTCTGACGACGGCTCGGCCGCGCCTCGTGGTGGCGACCCCCGACCTGGCGCCGCACGCCGACGCCCTGCCCGCCGGGGCCGACCTGGTGACGATCGACGTCGCCGACGCGCCCGGCGACGCGCTGGCACCGGTCCGGGTCGATGGCGGCGCTCCCCCGCCGCTCGACGCCGACCCCGATCGTCCGGTGGCCATCGTGTTCACCTCCGGCACGACCGGCCAGCCCAAGGGCGCCGTGTTCGGCGGGCGCCAGCTGGCCTTCATCACGGAGGTCGACACCGGCGGCGCCTGGGCCGATCGGGCGGGCGCGACACAGCTCGCCGGCACGTCGTTCGCCCACCTCGGGCCGATGACCAAGCTGCCCGGCAACCTCATGCGGGGTGCCTGCACGGTCCTTGTCGACCGGTGGCGGCCAGGCGACGCGCTGGCGCTGATCGAGCGCTACGCCATGGCGGGCGTCGGCGGCATCCCGACCCAGGTGGCGCTGATGCTGCGCCACCCGTCCTTCGGCGAGCGCGACCTGTCGAGCGTGCGCGCCATCGTCATGGGCGGTGGCCCGTCGACGCCGTCGCTGGTGCGCGAGGCCCGCCGGCGCTTCGGCGCCGCCGTGTCGGTGCGCTACTCGTGCACGGAGGCGGGCATCGGGGTCGGCACCGCCTTCGACGCCCCACCCGAGGATGCCGAGGTCAGCGTCGGCCGTCCGCACCCGGGCGTGACGCTGACCATCCGCGCCGACGACGGCACCGTGCTCCCTCCCGGCACCGAGGGCGAGGTCTGCCTGGCATCACCGGCGACGATGCGCGGCTACTGGCGGGATCCGGACGCCACGGCGGCGGCGATGACCGTCGACGGAGCCGTGCGCACCGGCGACGTCGGGCACGTCGACGCCCAGGGGCGCCTGGTGCTGGCGGGCCGCCGGCGCGATCGGTACGTGCGCGGCGGCTACAACGTCCACCCGCTCGAGGTCGAAGCCGTGCTGGCGACGCATCCGGCGGTCGCCGACGTCGCCGTCGTGGCTCGCCCCGACGACGTGATGGGCGAGATCGGCGTGGCGGTCGTCGTCGCCGGCGCCGGAGTGCCGGCACCGACCCTCGACGACCTGCGGACCCACGCCGCCACCGTGCTGGCCCACCACAAGCTGCCCGAGGACCTCATCGTGGTGAAGGCGCTGCCGCTCACCGCCATGGAGAAGGTCGACCGGCGCGCCCTGGAGGCCGCCGTGCGCGACGCTGCCGGCCCGAAGGCCGGCAGCGAGCGCAGTCTGTAGCGGGCGTACTGCCCGGTCCGTAGCGGGCGAGACGCCCGGTCCGTAGCGGGCGAGACGCCCGGTCGGATCAGTTCTTCTTCCACACCTGGGCGTAGAAGGGGTTCGGCGAGTCCGGCAGCGCCTGGCCGTCGGGCGCCGTCTGGTCGACGAAGCCGTGGACGTTGTTCTGCATGACCACGGCGTTGCGGATCTCGACGAGCCAGATGTACTGCAGGCTCTTGGCCAGCTCCTTCTGGACGCACTCGCCGGCGGTGTTCCACGCGGCGCGGTCGTCGGTCTTGCGCATGTCGTCGAGGCACTGGCGCAGCGTCGGGTTGTCGTAGCGGGCGAAGTTCAGCGACACGCCGTCGATCACCGGCTCGGAGGCGATGAAGATGTAGTCCCCGTCCGGGATCGGCGAGGTGAACAGGATGCGGCCCTGGCTGGCCGTGCCCGACGACTCGTAGTTGCCCGTCACCAGGTCGTTGACGATCGTCGGCTGGTCCTCGGTCTTGATCTCGACCTCGAGCCCGAACGGCTCGCCCATCTGGCGGATCAGCTCGGCGACCTGCTGGTACTCGGTGACCGGCGGGATGATCGAGCTGAACTTGAGCGGCTCACCGTTGTGCTTGGCCTTGTACTCCTCGTGCAGCTGGCGGGCCTTCTCGAGGTCGTACGACGGGTAGCCGGCTTCCTCCGGCGAGATGTACGCATCGTTCGAGTCCGAGAACGGTCCGCTCGCCGGTGGGAACACGCCGAGGAAGCCGTCGTCGGAGACCTGCTGCGTGTTGATGCCGTAGGCCAGGATCTCCCGTGCCAGCGGATCGTCGAACGGCGGCTTGGAGGTGTTCAGGGTGATGAAGATCTTCCCCGGCTCCAACCCGTCGTCGGTGTACATCTGCACCGTGCCGGCCTCGGCCTTCTCGGTGTAGCTCTGGATCGACGCGGCGTCGGTCGTCTCGAGCACGTCGCACTGCCCGGAGTCGAGGGACTGGTTGCGGCTCTGGAAGTCCACCAGCACGGGGAAGCTGATCTCCTCCAGGTACGGCAGGGCGTTGCCGTCAGCGTCCTTCTGCCAGTAGTTCTCGTTCTTGCGAGCGGTGAACTCCTTGTCCTGCACCCACTCGACGAACTTGAACGGCCCGGTGCCGATCGGGTTCCGCGTCGCCTCCTGGGGGCTCGGCTCGTCGGTGCCCGGCGTGGCGATCTGCTCGGGCGCCTGCATGTAACCGGCCTGCGCCGTCAGCGCGTAGGGGAAGGTCGACCACGGGGTCTCCATGGTGATCGTGACCTCGAGGTCGCCGGTCTCCTCGACGGACTCGATCGGATCGAACGCCGTGGCGATGATGCCGCGCTCGGTCCGGATCTTGATGTTCTTCGCCACGGCCTCGGCGTCGAGCGCCGTGCCGTTGTGGAAGGTGATGCCGGGCCGGATCTTGAGGGTCCAGACGGTGAAGTCCTCGTTCGGGGTGATCGACTCGAGCAGGTACGGCACGTACTCGCCTTCGGATCCGACCGCCACCAGGGGATCGAAGACCGAGTTGGCGACGTTGTAGGAGCTCGACACCCATTGGCTGGTGGTGGGGTCCCAGCCGGTGGCGGTCTCGCCGCCGATGCAGAACGCCAGGCTGCCTCCCGCGACCGGCGGTCCGGCGTCGGCGTCGACGAACTGGACGCCACCCTCGATCGACGTGCCGGTCTGGCCTTGGTTGGACGTGTTCGCCGAGCACGCGGCGCCGAGTAGCCCCGCGGCGACGACGACACCGGGAAGCGCGGCGCGCCACACGCGCGCCGAAGCTTGACTCTTCACGAGATTCCTCCCCCTGGAGATCACTTGGCGGGCGACCTTACAGCCCTGCAGAGCACATGTTCGTGCAACCTGTTCCATTTGGGTACGCGCCCCATCTGGCCTGGGGCGATCATGCGTCCCACACCACGCGCAGGTGCGCCGGCGCGCGGAAGATGGCGCCGTCGATGGCGCCGGCCTCCCCGTCGGCCAACCGAAGGCCGTCGAGCCGGTCGAGCAGAGCGTTGACGGCGACCGTCGTCTCCATGCGAGCCAGGTGCATCCCCAGGCAGGCGTGCACACCCGAGGCGAACGCCACGTGGGGCCGCGCCGGCCGGAAGATGTCGAAGCGCTCGGGATCGTCCCAGCGGGTCTCGTCCCGGTTGGCGGCCCCGAGCATGACCATGATCACCGAACCGGCGCCGACGCCGACGCCGCAGACCTCACCGTCGCGCAGCGCCATCCGTTGGATCTGCAGCAGGGGACACTCCCAGCGCAGCGCCTCCTCGATCGCCTGGGGGAGCAGGCCGCGGTCGGCGCGCAGGGCGTCGAGTTGGTCGGGGTTGCGGAGCAGCCCCGCCATCAGGTTGCCCGACGACCGGTAGGTCGTCTCGGCGCCGGCAGGAAGCAGGAGGCGCAAGAAGGCGAAGATCTCGTCGTCGGTGAGGCGCTGGTCGTCGTGCTCGGCCCGGGCGAGGACGCTGATCAGATCGTCGCCCGGGGTTCCGGAGGCGATGCGGCGCCGGCGATCGGCGAGCTGCTCGCCGAAGAGCTCGCCGAGCTCGGCTGCGGCGGCGGCGGCCCGGGGCATGTCGACGCTGACGCTGATCAGCTCGACGCCGAGGCGGTGGAAGTCCCCGAGCAGGCTGTCGGGGAGGCCCATCATCCCGGCGATCACGGTCATGGGGAACGGGAAGTGGAACGACCGCACCAGGTCGACCTCGCCCTCGGCCGCGAAGCCGTCGATCAGCCGATGCACCACCGGCGCCACGAGCTCCGTCTCCCAGCGCTGCATCTCCTTGCGCGTGAACGCCTGCTGGAGCAGCACCCGGTAGGCGTGGTGCTCGGGCTCGTCCATCTCGAGGATCGACCGGCCCATGACCGGTCCCATCACCTGGCTGTACAGCGATGACGAGAACGTGGCGTCGTCACGCAACACCTGGGACACGGCGTCGAACGAGTAGGCGGTGAACAGGCCGGCGGGCGGCGGTTCGCCCGGTGCGCCGACCGGGCCGTGGATCGGCGCCTCCCGTCGGAGCTCGGCCAACGCCGGATACGGGTCGACGCCCGTGCCGGCCCCCATCACGCGGTTGAACTCGTCGAACGGGTCCCGCTCGGTGATCGTCATCGGGCTTCCCCCCTCGTGACGGACGGCACCGGTCTAGCATCGAGGCTCATGTTCGGTGGAGGGAAGAACAAGGTCGTGTGCCCGGAGTGCCGGGCGAAGAACCCGGCCGGCCAACGGCGGTGCCGTGTCTGCACCGCCATCATCGACGAGTCCGTCGACCCCGGTGACGTGGGCTTCATGGGTCCGGGTGGCCGTGCCGCTCCCGCCCAAGATCCGGTGCCGGCCGCACCGACCGGCGCCCCACCACCGGCGCACGACGAACCGCCCGCCGACCCGCTCGACGGCATCGTGATCGAGGCGCCGCAGCGCAACCCCGACGTGGCGCCGCCGCCGATCGTCCACGACGACGACGAGTGGGACCCGAACTGGATGGACAAGCTCTAGACGTCGTCCGTCGCCGTGAGCGTCATGGATCGCTCCGGTTGTCGAGGAGCGGGTGGAGCCGCTCCGGCGGGATGAGGGTGGCGACGTCGATGTCGAGCACTTGCCGAAGGAACCGTCGGTAGCGCAGCGACGGCAGGAAGGTGCCGTGCTCCCAGCGCGACACGGCCGAGCCGGTGAGACGGACCCGCTCGCCATCGCGCGCCGCCGCCTCGACGATTGCCTCGGCAAGACGCTCCTGCGTGAACCCGCGCTCTAGGCGCGCTCGCAGCACCGCCCGACCCACCGCCCGGCCTACCGGGTCGACAGCAGGCTGCTCCTCGGAGGTCATCACGACGGGCGACGATATGACATCGTGTGGTGCTGTGTCAACGTGGAGGTCGATGCGCCATCGATACCTCCCATGCAGCGCGGCGCACTGCACACGGGGCGTGGGATTGCACGAACACTCAGCCAAAATCAGGTCGCGGTATGGTCACAGCCATGGGTGATGTCGACACAGCAGAAGCGGTAGCGGGCGCGATCCGCGCCAACCGAGGCAGCCGCACGCAGGAGTGGTTGGGAGCGGCCGTCGCGAAGGTCGAGGGCCGGGCCGAGGTCTACGGACAGAACACCGTGGCCGGGTGGGAGTCGGGTCGCTACGCCCTCAAGCCGCCGAAGGTGTTCGCCATCGAGCGGGCGCTCGAGCTGCCGCCCGGCACGATCAGCCGGTTGGCCGGCTACTTGCCCGTCGACACGTCCGAGGCCCGCAAGGTGGCCGACGTGATCGACGCCGATCCCGGGCTCAGCCCGGAGCAGAAGGAGGATCTGCTGGCGGTGTACGAGGGGATGGTGGCGCGCACCCGCGCTCGACGCCGCGAGCAACGTCGCCGAACTGGGCGATGACCTCCTCGAGCCGGCGCACGCGCCGCTCGAGCTCCTGGACTTGGTCGACCTGACCCATCACACACCTCGTTCCACCTGGCGGACAGGGGGTACCGACCGTACCGGGAGGGGGTGACAGGGTTGCCGACGGCAGTCAGCGCGCGGCGCGGAGCTGGGCCACCAGCTGCTCCACGACGACGTCCCAGTCGCCGACGATCCCGAGGTCGGCGAACCCGAACACCGGTGCCGTGGCGTCGGGGTTGACCGCCACGACCAGCCCGGCGGCGCGCACCCCGACCATGTGGTTGTACTTCCCGCTCGTCCCGAGGGCGAGGTAGAGGTCGGGCTCGATCGCCCGACCGGTGATGCCGAGTTGGCGGGCATGCGGGAGCCAGCCCTGGTCGGTCACCTTGCGGGTGGCGGCGAGCTCCGCACCGAGCACGTCGAGCAGGCCGTCAAGCTCGCCATAGCGCTCGGGGGCGACACCCTGGCCCACGCCGACGACGCGGCGGGCCTCGGCGAGGACGTCGACGGAGTCCTCGACGCGCCGTTCGGTCACCCGCACCCGACCGCGCACCGCCATCGACCGGCGCTCCTCGACCACGGGACCGGCGGGACGCGGCGTCAGCCGGGGCAGGACGCCGACGCGCACCGTGGCCAGCTGGATCGACGACGAGCAATGGATCGCCGCCACGACGGCGCCGCCGAAGGCCGGCTTCCACGCCACGAGCCGGCCGCCGTCGACCTCGAACCCGACGGCGTCGCCCGTCAGCCCGGCGCCGAGCGCCGCCGCCACGCGCGAGCCCACCTCGCGGCCCCAGGCGGTGCCGCCGACGAGCACGGCCCACGGCGCGACCGCTGCCGCCCAGCCCGACACGGCGCCGGCGACGTCCTCCTCGACGACGTCGTCGGCCTGGTGGTCCGCCACATCGAGGTGCACCAGGCCGTCGGCCCCCCACGCCGCGCACGTGGCCGCCCCGAGCGTGTCGAGGCCGGGGCCGACGAGCGCCACCCGACCGCCGAGCTGCGCTGCGAGGACCGCAGCAGCACCGGCCAGCTCGCGCGTCAGACGGTCACGCCCCGGCTCGGCAACCACCGCCACGATCGGACCGTCGCCGCCGGCGGTCGGCGGCACCGCCCCGACGTCGAGCGAGGGGGCGCCGAACCCCGCCGTGCTCACCGCAGGTTCGAGGTGCAGGCCCCGAGCCACGAGGGCGGCGACCACTTCCGCCACCTGCTCGGCGACCGGACCATCGAGGATGCGTCCGGCGCGCGGCGTCGACTCCGCCCGGGTCCGCCCGACACGCGTCGGGCTGGCCGCGGCCCCCCACGGACCGGGACCGAGGGCATCGGCATCGACGACGACGATCCGATCGTCGTCGTCGGGGACCCAGCGAGCCGGATCCGTGATCTTGCACGGGTCGATCAACCGCTCCGCCGCCGAGAGGACGGCGGGCAGTTCGACCGTCGCCTCCTCCCAGAGGTCGTCGAGCTCGCACCCCACCCGCGCCCTGCGCTGGGCCGGCTCCAGGTCCAGCCGCTTGACCCCCGTACGGAACGGCAGGTCGAGCAGCTGCGCCAGCTCGGGGCCGACCTGACCGGTGTCGGCGTCGACCGAGTTGCGACCGCACAGGATGAGATCGGTGGGGCCGCCGTCAGCTTCGAGCCGGCGCAGCGCCGCCGCCAACGCCTGCGCCGTCGCCAGGGTGTCGGCGCCGGCGAGCTGCGGGTCGCTGACCAGCACGCCGCGCACGGCGACCTGATGCTCGTCGGCGTAGGTCAGCGCCTCGCGCAGCACGGCGCGTGCCGACGGCGGCCCCATCGTCACCACCGTGACGGAGCCGCCGTGCGCGGCGGCGAGCGCCACGGCCTGGGCCGTCGCCCGTCGGCAGTACGCGCCCATCTCGAGCTCGAGCCCCTCGCGCACGATCCGCCCGTCGGCACCCAGCTCCATCGCCTCGAAGCGCGGGGTCTGCTTGACCAGGGCGACGAGACGCAGCGGTCGTGCGCCAGGGTCACGGTCGGGGGCGGGGTCGGTCATGCGGCGAAATATGACACGGGTGTCAGCTTCGTGCCAGCGTGCCTGCGCCGGATGCGGCACGATGGGGCACCCAGCCTGCCACGGCGGACGGCGGCCCCGGCACGAGGAGGACAGCGTGGCAACCGACGAGCGCCCGGTCATCTACGCCACGGCGCCGCTGCGCGGCCCGGGGCTCGAGCAGCTGCATCGCCTCGGCGACGTGGTCGAGGACTCCTGGATCAGCGCCGACACCATGCGCCTGTACAACGACGAGCAGCTCGCCGAGCGGGTGCGAGCCACCGGGGCGTCGATCGTCATCTGCGAGGCCGACCAGTGCCAGGGCGCACTGCTGGAGCTGCCGCTGCTCGCCATCGCCTCGACCCGCGGCGACCCGACCAACGTCGACATCGACGGTGCCACCGCCAAGGGCATCCCGGTGCTGCACGCGCCCGGTCGCAACGCCGACGGCGTGGCCGAGCTGGCCGTGGCCCTGGCCTTCGCCGTCACCCGCCGACTGCTGCCGGCCGACCACGACGTCCGCTCGGGCGAGGTGTTCAAGGACGGGACGATTCCCTACCAGCGCTTCCGGGCGTGGGAGCTCGCCGGCCGCACCGTCGGCATCGTCGGTCTCGGCGCCGTCGGGCGCGCCGCGGCGTGGCGCTTCGCCGGCCTCGGCATGACCGTGATCTCGACCGACCCCTACAACCCCGACGCCACCCACACGCTCGACGAGCTGCTCGCCGAGGCCGACCTGGTGTCGATGCACGCGCCGCCACTGCCCGAGACGCTCGCCATGATGGGCGAGGCGCAGTTCGCCGCCATGCGCGACGGGGCGGTGTACCTCAACACGGCGCGCGCCTCGCTGCACGACCTCGACGCCCTGACGGCAGCGTTGGCGAGCGGCAAGCTCGGCGGGGCCGGGCTCGACCACTTCACCGGTGAAGTGCTGCCGACCGACCATCCGCTGTGCGCCATGGACAACGTGGTCCTGACCCCCCACATCGGCGGTGCCACCTACGACACCGAGGCCAACCACACCGCACTGATCGCCGAGGATCTCGCCCGGTTGCTCGCCGGCGAGCGCCCGCTGCGCTGCGCCAACCCCGGCGTGCTCGACCGCTGACCCGAGGAGCGACGACCGTGACCGACCGACGCCATGCCGACAAGTCCGCCGACGAGGTGCGCCACGAGGTGCTCGCCGTCGCCCAGCAGGTGCACGCCGCCGGACTCGTCGTCGGCACCGCCGGCAACATCTCGGGCCGGATGCCCGGCGGCGACACGGTGTGCATGACGCCGTCGTCGCTGCCGTACGAGGGCATGACCGTGGGCGACCTGGTCGTCGTCGACCTCGACGGCGAGGTCGTCGACGGGGGCGAGTCCGGCGACCGCAAGCCCTCGACCGAGAAGGCCCTGCACCTCGAGTGCTACCGGCGCTATCCCGAGGTCAACGGCGTCATCCACTCGCACGCGCCGTACGCCTCGATGTTCGCTCTGGTGCGCGAGGCGATCCCGGCCGCCATCGAGGAGGTCGTGGTCTATCTCGGCGGCGACGTGCCGATCTGTGAGTACCGCACGACGGGGACCGACGAGCTCGGCGAGGAGGTGGCGTCCAAGCTCGGGGACCGATCAGCGGCGCTGATGGCGAACCACGGGCTCGTCTGCGTCGGCAAGTCGCCGGAGGACGCGCTCCACGCCTCGCTGGTGTGCGAGCGCACGGCGCAGATCGTGTGGGGCGCCCGGGCGATGGGCCAGGTCGTCCCGATCCCCGACAAGGTCCAGGGCGACTTCGGCAACGTCTACAGCTTCGTGCGCGAGCACCTCTGGAACGCCTGACCATGCGCGACGCAGTCCGTCGTCGGTGGGTGCTCGGTGTGGTCGTGGTCCTGGCGGCGCTGGCGGGCGTCCTGCCCGGTTCGCCCTCGCCGCCGGCCGCCGCCTTTCCCGAGGCACCGTGGTTTCGGCCCGGCTACGCCTACGACGGCAACGTCCCCGACCCGTTCATCCTCGTCGACGGCTCCACCTACTACGCCTACGCCACCAACACCGGCGGCTCGCTGCTCCCGGTCATGACGAGCACCGACCTGGTGACGTGGACGCCCCGGCCGGCGTACGCGCCCAACCCGTACAACGGCGACCCCTACTTCAACGACGCGCTGATCAGCATCCCGTCCTACGCCACGGTCGACTGGTACGACGCCGTCCACAACCGCAATGCCTCGGAGGTGCAAGCCCCGGGCGTGGCCAAGTTCGGCTCGAGCTACGTCGTCTACCTGACGCTGAAATGCCCGGCGCCCGGCGGCTGGCGCCGTTGCATCGGCACCGCCTCGGCAACGAGCCCGCTCGGGCCGTTCGTACCCGACAACAGCGGCCCCATCGTGCGCGACGACGCCGCCGGCGGTGTCATCGACCCGTCGCCGTTCACCGATCCGTCGACCGGCTTCACCTACCTGTTGTGGAAGACCGAGGGCGTGCCCGGCACACCGACGCGCCTGTGGTCGCGCCGGCTCAACGCCGCCGGCACCGGGTTCGCCGGCGGCACCGCGCCGACGCTGCTGCTGCAGACGGCCGAGCCGTCGTGGCAGGGCTCGGTCATGGAGAACCCGGCGATGGTCGCCTTCGGCGGCACCTACTACCTCGTCTACTCCGGGAACTTCTGGTACTCGAAGCACTACGCCATCGGCTACGCCACCTGCAGCGGGCCGACGGGTCCGTGCACCGACCGCACCACCGGGGCGCCGCTGCTCGGCAGCCGCCTCGACCGGATCGGGCCGGGTGGGGCGATGGCCTTCGTCGACACGGGCGGCAACCTCCGCCTCGGCTACCACGCCTGGAACGCTCCCTACGTGAACTACCCGACGCTCAACGACAGCTGGGGCGTCGTCCCCTGCGGTGAGCCGTCGGTCCCGCCGCCGTTCACCGTGCCGTCCTCGTGTCCCTGGCAGGGCCAGCGACGTCTGTTCGTCGACACGATCACCCGCAACGCCAACGGCACCCTCAACCCGCCGGCGCCGCCGGCGACCGCGGTGCAGGCACCGGCGACGAGCCGCCGTTACCACCCGATCACGCCGTATCGGTTGCTCGACACGCGCAACCTGTCGGCGGGCATGGCCAACGCGCACGCCACCAAGCCCGACGCCGGCTGGGTCATCCCCCTCGAGGTGCACGGCCGCGGCCGTGGTGCGTACAACGGCCCTGACCGGGTCCCGCCGTCGGGCGTGTCGGCGGTGGCGCTCAACATCACCGTCGCCGAGGGCGAGCAGCTCGGCTACGTCACCGCCTTCCCATGCGGTGCGCCCGTCCCGACCGCG
This sequence comes from uncultured Iamiaceae bacterium, assembly GCA_964648005.1. Classification (GTDB taxonomy): domain Bacteria; phylum Actinomycetota; class Acidimicrobiia; order Acidimicrobiales; family Acidimicrobilacustridaceae; genus JAGQTE01. The sequence continues at coordinate 6,199 of CAZYKR010000061.1, read as the reverse complement.
TCGAGCCCCGGCGCCACGTCGAGCCTGAACTTCCGCGCCGGTCAGGTCATCCCCAACATGGCGATCAGCCAGCTAGGGCCCGACGGCAGGGTGTGCCTGTACGTGGAGCGCCGCACCCAGGTCATCGTCGACCTGGTCGGCTACCTCGACACCGTCGGTGGCGACGGGCTGCTCACCCCGGTCACGCCGACGCGCATCCTGGACTCGCGCCCCGGTCCGCAGAACCTGGCGTGGTCGGGCGCGCTCGGTGCCGGCGAGACGCGAGCGCTCACCGTCGCCGGCGGGAGCGGGACGGTGCCGGCCAACGCCTCATCGGTCGTGCTCAACGTGACGGTCACCGGCGGCAGCGCCGGCGGCGACCTGCGCCTGTGGCCCACCGGCCATAGCCAGCCGGATGCCTCCAACCTCAACTGGGCGCCGGGCGAGACCGCCCCGAACCTCGTCATCGCCAAAGTCGGCGCCAACGGCCAGGTGCAGGTGCGCAACAGCTCGGGCTCGGTCCACGTCATCGCTGACGTCGTCGGGTACACGTCGACGGCCGGCAACCCGATCTCGACCGTGACGCCGACCCGCGTGCTCGACACGCGCACGGGCCTCGGTGGCCCGGGCGGCAAGATCGGTGCCGGCGAGGCGCGGGTCATCAGCGTGGCGGGCGGCGTACCGGTCGGCACGACGGCGGTCGTGGTGAACCTGACGGCGGTGGCGCCGAGCGCACCGACGCACCTCATCGCCTATGCCGGCGACCAGGTGACCCCGCCGACGGCCTCGAACCTCAACGTCGTGCCCGGCGACGTGCGGGCCAACCTCGCCGTCGTGCCGGTGGCGGCGGATCGCACCATCCGCATCCGCAACAACAGCGGCGCCGTCGACGTGCTCGCCGACGTCGTCGGCTACGTGGCCTGACGACCTCTGGACAGCCGCGGCGCGCCGTCAGGCGCTGAGCGCGATCAGTAGCACCAGCCCGGCGGCGATCACGCAACTCGACACCACGCGGTGCCGCCCCATGCGCTCATGCAGGAACAGCCAGCCCGCCAACGCACCCAGCACCACCGAGGACTCCCGGAGCATCGTGACGTAGCCGACGGGCGCCATGGTGATGGCGACGAGCACCATCGTGTAGGCGACGGCGATGGCGGCGCCGCCGACGACCCAACGCCCGCCCTGCGAACGCGCCACGGCGACGAGGTCCGGCGTGCGGCCGCGCACGACGTTGGCGACGGTGATGGCGGCACCCGCGAAGACCATCAGGGCGAAGCCGTACGACACCGCCGAGGTCGACGAGCGGGCGCCCTCGGCGTCGATGAGCGTGTAGGTGGCGATGGTGGCGGCGGTGAACAGGGCCCACGCCACGCTGGCGCGCGTCGCCCCCTTGCCGACGAGCGACAGCAGTCCGCCGCCGACGACGGCGATCGCCACCCACTGGCCCAGGCCGAGCACGTCGCCGAGCAGCAGCGCCCCGCCGAGCGCAGCGAGCAAGGCACCGCCGCCGCGCGCCAGCGGGTAGGCGAGGGAGAAGTCGCCGTGGGTGTAGGCGGCGGCGAGGCCGGTCACGTACGCCACGTGCACCAGCGCCGACGCGATGAGGAACGGGTACGCCGGTGCGTCGGGCCAGCCGACGATCGCCAGCACGGGCAGCGCCAGCAGACCCCCGGCGGCGAACTGTCCCCACGCCGCCAGGCCACGATCGCCGGCCGTCTTGACCAGCAGGTTCCACGCCGCGTGCAGCAGCGCCGACCCCAGGGCGAGCAGCGTGGCGACGAGCACCGGGCGACTGTAGGCGCCTAGCCTTGCCGGCCGTAGCTGGAGGTGGGCAGCGATGGGTCGTGGACGACGACAACGGTGGATCGGTGCGGCGGCATGCACTGCCGGCATCGCCGCTGCCGCAGTCCCGATCGTCGCCGACGCGGCCGCCGCCGCCCCGACCGCCGTCACGGTCACCACCACGGCCGACGTGCTCGACGCCGGCGATGGGCTGACGTCGCTGCGCGAGGCCGTGGCACAGGCCAACACCACACCCGGTGACGCCGAGATCGTGCTCGCCGACGCCACCTACGCGTTGAGCATCTGCGGCCCCGGCGGCGATGGCCCGGCGGCCAACGACGCCGGCGACCTCAACCTCGCCCGCGCCGACGCCCTCGGCCCCGCCGTCACCATCACCGGAAACGGCGCCACCGTGGTGCAGACGTGCACCGGCGTCGCGCACCTCCACGACGACCGCACCGCCGCCGGCTCGTCACTCACGATCACCGACGCCACCTTCACCGGCGCTACGGACGTGCTGACCGACGCCGTGTCGATCGGCACGGCCGCCGCGCTGACCCTCGACGGAGTGACCGTCGCGGACAACAGCGCCGGCTCTCCCTGGCATTGGGCCTCAGACGACCCCGGTCCGGCGGCCGTCGTCTCGACGGGCGGACCTGCACTCACCATCACGAGCTCGACCGTCAGCGGCACGATCTTCGGGGGCGGCATTCTCGACCATGCAACCAGCGGATCGCTGATCGTGCAGGATGCGACGATCACCGGCAACACCGGCATCGGCGAGGCGGGCGGCATCGCCGCGCTGGGGAGGCACCTCACCATCACCGACAGCACGATCGCGGACAACCACCCACCCGAGGTGCAGGTCCCCGACGGCCCCGTGACCGCCTTCGACCGGTTGGAGCTCGACGAGGACGACCTCGCCCGGGCTGGCGGCGTGTACGCCCCCTCGGCCACCGCCGAACGGGTGCTGATCGAGCGCAACGCCGGGTACGACACCGGTGGCATCGAAGCGTCCGCGATCGCCCTGACCGACGCCCACGTCCGGCGGAACATCGGCACGATCACCGGAGGCGTCACCGCCGGACCCGGCAGCTCGGTCGTGCGCACCACCATGGAGGAGAACATCGGCGAGCTGGTCGGTGGCGGCCTCCGTGCCGACACGTGGTGCACGGACACCTGCCCCTCGACGGTCACCGTCTCTGACTCGCTCGTCCGGGCCAACGCGTCGGTCTACGGAGGTGGCGCGGCAACCGTGACCCAACGAACCGGCGGAACCGTGACGTTCCCGCCGGGCGACACCTTGGTGTTGCATCAGGTGTCGATCGTCGACAACGTTGCGGAGACCGGCAACAGCCTCATGGTGGCCGGCGGGACCACGGCGGTGGTCGAGAGCGTCACCATGACCGGCGGCCATCCACTCGACGACGCCGAGGGCACACCCGCGGACATCGGCGAGGTGTACATCGTTCCAACGTCCGCACCCATCCTGACCGTCACGGACACGGTCGTGGCGCCCGGCGGTCCACACGCGGCGTGCGCGTTGACGGCAGGTGTGGTGACGTCCGGAGGCGGCAACGTCGTGTCGGACGGCACGTGCGGGCTCGACCAAGCCAGCGACCTGTCCGGGGTGGACGACGTGGGGTTGGGTCCGTTGGCCGACAACGGCGGCCCGACCCTGACGCGGCTGCCGGCGCCGGACTCCCCGCTGCTCGACCGCGGCGTCGGCACGTGCGGTCCTGCCGATCAGCGGGGGCTGCCCCGCCCGCAGGGACCGGCGTGCGACACCGGTGCCGTCGAGCGGCCTCTCGGCGGGTTCCACCCGATGCCCCCGACCCGCGTCCTGGACTCGCGCGACGGCACGGGCGGCTGGAGCACCCCGCTCGGGGCTGGCGAGGTCCGCCCCCTCACCATCGCCGGTCTTCCAGACGACACCGCGGCGGTCGTCGCCAACATCACGGTCACCGACACCACCGCCGCGTCGCACCTGTCCACCGGACCCGACCCCGCCACCATCGCCGGCGTGTCGACGCTCAACTGGCGCGCCGGTCAGACGGTCGCCAACTCGGCCACCGTCCCCGTCGGCCCCGGAGACACCATCGCCGTGCGCAACAACAGCGGCACGGTGCACGTGGTCATCGACCTCGTCGGCACCTATGACGACGGCGCGCTCGGCTGTCCCTGCGGCGACGGCGCCACCATGACCACCCCCACCCGCATCGTCGACACCCGCGACGGCACCGGCGGGTGGAGCACGCCCTTCGGCCCCGGCACCGCCCGGACCATCGCCACCGGACTCGGCCCCGGCGCCCGCACCGCCATCGTCAACCTCACCGCCGTCGCCCCCAGCGCCGACACCCACCTCACCGCCTGGCCCGCCGGGCCCCTCCCCGCCACCTCGAACCTGAACCTCCCCGCCGGCGACACGCGCGCCAACCTCGCCATCGTCCCCCTCGCTCCCGACGGCACCTTCCGCCTGCGCAACAACAGCGGCACCACCCACGTCGTCGTCGACCTCATCGGCTCCTTCGGCGACGGCGGCTGGCGCTTCCGCCCCATCGCGCCCACCCGGACCCTCGACACCCGCCCCACCGGCTTCGGCGCCTTCCCGATCCTCGTGCCGATGCCCACCCTGCCCACGGGCACCCGCGCCGCCGTCACCAACCTCACCGGCATCTTCCCCACCGCCGCCACCCACCTCACGATGTCGGCCGGCACCATCACCGGCCCGACCTCGAACCTCAACCTCCCGGCCGGCGACGTCCGCGCCAACCAGGTCATCACCCGCATCGACCCCGACGCGCCCGCCGCACTCCTCGCCAACGCCGCCGGCACCACCAACGCCGCCGTCGACCTCGTCGGCTACCTCGGCTGACCTCGGCTGACCTCGGCCGTTTCCGACTGGCCCCGGCCACCGCCCGAACCAGTGCCCCGCCTAGGCTGACCGACGTGCCCGACGACCCCACCCGACCCAGCTTCGGCGCCGACCACGTGTTGGCGGCCCTGCCGGCGTCGGTGCTGGTGCTCGATCCGGTCGGCACCGTGCTGTACGCCACGGCGCAGACGGCGGCACTCGTCGGCGTCCCGCTCGACGAGTTCATCGGGTCGTCGGTGCTCCAATACGTGACGGAGGACTTCGCCTGGGTGTACGCCGCCAGCGTCGCCATGGCCGACGACTACGCCGGCGTGACCATGGGTCCGCTGCGCATCGCCTTCAAGGGCCCCGACGGCACCGTCCGCAGCGCCGACCTGTGGGCGGAGAACCGCTTCGACGATCCCGAGATCGGCGGCATCGTCTGCCTGATCACCAACGAGTCGGCGGCCGTCTCCCTCGGCGAGGCGGTCGAGGCGTTCGCGCTGAGCGCCTCGGTCGACGACGTCGCCCGGCACGTGGTGCGGGCGATGCGGGGCGCACCGGTGATGGGCGACGCCGTGCTGGTCGAGGTGGGCGACCACACCTGCCGCGTCGTGGGCGACACGGACGTGCCGCCGAGCTGCGTCGCCGACGACGGCCCGTGGCGCACGGCCATCGACACCGACATCCGCCAGTTGCACCCCGACCTGACGCAGCTGTCGCCCGATGTCGCCGCCGCGGCCGCCGCCGCCGGGTACGCCGCCGTGTGGGCCGAGCCCGTGCAACTCGGCGAGCTGACGGCGCCGCTGGCGCTGACGATCTGGCGCCGCCGGCCGGGCAACCCCAGCCCGAACCAGCTCACGCACATCCACCAGGGGACCTCGATCATCGCCGCCGCCTGGTCACGCCAGCCGATGAGCAGCTGAGCTGCCGATCCCGCCACGGCGGGGCCCCGTTTCAGCGCAGGGCACCGGGCTCGTCGAGCCAGCGGTTGAGCGCCACGGCGCGAGCGTTGCGCAGCGCGAAGACGTACTCGACCGCCGTGCGCACCCGGTGCTGCACGAGCGGCGTCGTCACGACCTGCCGCAGCAGGTAGTCGGCGGCGTCACCGTGGTCGGCCTCGGCATAGGCGTGGACCTTGAAGTTTTCGATGTCCATCCCGTAGTGGTCGCGCATGCCCTCGTACATCAACTTGGCGTAGCCGGTGCCGGCGGCGAAGCGCTCCCCCGCCCATCCGAAGGTGGCCAGTCCCTCTTCGTAGGAGCGGCGCATGTAGAACCGGGTGCTCAGCACCATGCCGATGGTCTCGGGCAGTGGCACGTAGGCGACGAGGTCGGCATCCGCGATGCCCATCGCCCGCGCCCACTCGACCTTCATGTCGACGTGGTTGCGGTCGCCGGCGTAGCCGGTCTCGTCGCACAGGTTCTGGATCCAATGCTCGAAGTGCTCGGACGAACCGAGGTCGAGGGCGTCGAAGTCCGGGGCGTTGGACACCAGCGAGCCGAACTCGGCGGTGTACTGCACGCCGAGGAAGTAGTACTCCTTGCAGTACCGCTCGAGGTACGGCACGGACAGGGTCCCGTC
>CAZYKR010000060.1:15866-18699 GCA_964648005.1 uncultured Iamiaceae bacterium | reverse complement strand
ACCTGTGGCTCGGCGGTCGGGCGCGTTCGGAGCTGCGACGCTGCGGCCGGCTCGGTGACGGGTGGCTGCCGTCGTTCTGCGATGCGGCCGATGTGGCCGCCGGTATCCCGGTGGTGCGCGAGGCGGCGGCCGAGGCGGGACGCACGATGGACCCCGAGCATTGGGGCGCCCTCGTCGCCTACGCCAAGGCGCCGCTGCCCGATGCCGTTGTGGCGGCGATCGAGGCCCGCCAGCCCGACAAGCGGGCGGCCGACCTCATCCCGGTCGGGTACGACGCGCTGCGGGCCCGGCTCGTCGAGCTCGTCGATGCCGGCGCATCGAAGTTCGTCGTCGTCCCGGTGGACGAGCCGACGACCTGGCGTGCCGAGCTCGAAGGCCTGGCCGAGACGGTGCTGCCCCTCCAGACCCGCTGACCGCTCGTGACCGCTCGTTCTGGTAGCGAATCCGCGTCGTCGGTGGCGCGAGTTCACTGCCAGAACGGTTGGGTGGCAGGTTCAGGCGTCGTCGGCGGGGAGGCTGATCGAGCGGCCGACGTCGAGGGCCGAGACGCCTTCGGGGCCGATCACCTCGACGATCGGCTCGTCGCGGTCGTCGAACTCGACCCGCAGCGCTCGGCACATCGTGGCGTGCATCTCGTACAGCGAGGTGATGTACGTCAGCTCGAGGATCTCCTCCTCGCTGAGGTGGGTGCGCAACGCCTCGAAGACGCCGTCGGCGACACGGCCGCCGTCGTAGACGAGGGCGTCGGTGTAGGCGAGCACGGCACGCTCACGCTCGTCGAAGCAGTCGGCCACCTGCCAGTGGGGGATGGCCTCGATCTGGGCCTCGGACATGCCGATGGCTCGGCACGACTTGCAGTGCTGCGAGAAGACGAACTGGCTGCCGCGCGCCCAGCCGGCGCGGGTCTGGCCCAGCTCGCGCAGCTTCGGGTCGAGGTGGCGCTTGGGGCTCTGGTAGAGGCCGAAGCCGTCGACGCAGTGCTGGAGCACGTCGGGGACCAGGGCGAACACCGTCCACCAGTCGCCCGGTGTGCCGGTCGACGTCCCGGGATCGGCGACCGGGTCGCGGCCGGGGCCGAAGAGCAGGTCGTACATGATCGTGACGATCGGGGCGTTGTCATCGGATCGGGGCACCTGGGACAGGCGGGGCATGACGGGCTCCTCGGGTCGGTCGGCCGGCGGTCCACCACGTCGGGCGGTGGTGGCCGACGCAGGCTAGAGCCATTGGGTGTGCGCCGGGTCTGCCAACATCGGACCCGTGGCAGCACGCACCCCGAGCCGTTGGAGCGGCAAGCAACCCGATGAGCGCCGCCGCGAGCGCCGGGATCTGCTGCTCGACACGGCGTACGAGCTGCTGGGGACCGCCGGTGCGGCCGGCACCACGGTGCGCGGGGTCTGCGAGATGGCTCGCCTGAACCCCCGCTACTTCTACGAGTCGTTCGCCGACCTCGACGAGCTGCTCGTCGCGGTGTACGACCGCGCCGCCGTCGAGGCGATGACGGTGATGCTGTCGGCGCAGGAAGCGGCTTCCGAGGACCCGCTCGCTCGGAGCCGCGCCGTGGTCGGCGCCCTGGTCGCGCACTTCGTGGAGGACCCTCGCCGGCCGCGGGTGCTGTACCTGGAGGGCTTGGGCAACGAGGCTCTGGCCCGCAGGCGCATGGAGGCGATGCGCGGTCTGGCCACCGGATTGGTGCGTGAGGCCGCCGAGCAGCAGCCCGACGACGGGAGCCTGGACCCGGTCGTCGAGATCACGGCGACGATGATCGTGGGCGGGTTCGCCGAGTTGATGCTGCGCTGGGTGCACGGCGAGCTGGCGGTGCCCGACGACGAACTGGTCGAGGACATCGCCGCGCTGTTCGTCGCCGCCGGGACGGCAGCCGAGGCCATCGCCGGTGCCCGCACCGGCTGACGGCCGTAGCAGCGCCGGATCCTCGGCACGAGTGGAGATGCCGTGCCAAGCTGCTGCGCATGGGATCTGCCATGACCATGACGATCGTGATCATCGTGTTGAGCTTCGTGGTGGCGCTGGTCATCGCCGTGCCGATGCTGATGAAGGCCCGCAAGGCGTTCGGCCCGTCCAAGAAGGACGTCGAGACCATCAACCAGCTCATGGCGACGGGGGCCAAAGCCCGAGCGACCGTGCTGGCGGTCACGCCGACCGGGATGGTCGTCAACAACATCAACATCGGGTGTCGCGTCGACTTCAGCCTCCAGCCCCTCGATGGCACCGCGCCGTTCGGTGCGTCGAAGGAGATGTTCCTGATGCAGACGAACATGCCGCGCATGGGCGACACCTGGCCGGCGTGGTACGACCGGGCGAACCCGGCGGTGTTCGCCGTCGGTCAGCCCGGGCCCCCCACGCCGGATCAGCTGGCGATCTTCGCCGAGTTCGGCATCAAGCACCCGCTCGCCGGGTGACCTGACCGGCCATCCCGGTCGTCTCGGCCGGCGGGCCGGCCTGGCCATGCCGGCGCACCGCCGGTCAGTGGCGGAGTCTTGCCATCTCCGTTCGGAGGTCGCCCCGGCGGGTGGCCATCTCCGTGCGGAGGTCAGCTCGAAGGCTCGCCATCTCGATTCGGAGGTCGGCGCGCAGCTGCGCCAGCTCGATGCGCAGCTCTTGCTGGGTCTCGACTCGCTTGCCATCGGTACGGGACGGGTTCGACATGTTGTCACCGTACAACATCCGATGGAGAATCGAAACCGCGCATGCGAGGTCGGTGTGACGAGCCGACGGCGCAGCCCACGGCCGCGTTCCTCACGGCCCCGAGGAGGACCGTCACAGGGCTGTGCCAGGCTGACGGCGTGCTGAACGCACGGCTGGATGTCTCGGGGGT
>CAZYKR010000060.1:0-15856 GCA_964648005.1 uncultured Iamiaceae bacterium | reverse complement strand
CGCCGCAACGCGGGCAGGTGGCGAAGCGGTGCCCGGTGCGCGCCCAGTGGGATGCGCTGGCCGGCGTGGCTGAGACCGCCGATGCGGGCGCGGCCGAAGCGGTGACCGCATCGCCTGGCGAGATGCGCCCACAGCCGGCACCGACCCCGGCGACGGTCGCGCGGCGCCTCGAGCTATCTGACCGGTTCGTCGCCGACATCGTGGCGACGCTGGTCGAGGCGCATCCGGACGCCGTCGCCGTCCCCGCCGGCACGGCCGACCAGCGCAGCGCTGCCACGGTCGAGGCCATGGCGGCGGGCGCACCGGTCATCGTCGGGGGCCGCCTGCCCGACGACGAGCACGGCCGGCGGCGCGGCGATCCGGCCGTGCTGGTGGCAGCGGGCGGCGGGGGGTATCACCCGATCGAGGTGGCGATGCATCGCACCCTGGAGCGCCCCCGGTCCGGCACGCCGATCGTCCCGGTGGTGTCGAGCCTGGCGGCGCCGTGGTTGCAGGCCGCCGGGCCGCTCGACGATGTCATGGCCCGCCCCGGGGACGGCGTCGACGCCGAGCCGTTGGTGGCGGCCAAGCGCAAGGGGGACCTGCTGCAGTTGGCGCACCTGCGTCGCATGCTCGAGGCGTGCGGGCAGGCTGCTTCGTCCAACGTCGGCGGGGTGATCGGGACCGACGGCATCGTCGTCTGGTACGACCTCGACGCCCCGCTGTGGACCACCCCGTCGACGAGCGAAGGCACCAAGGTCCGCTCGACGATGGCGGTCTACGACTTCGAGTACGGCTTCCGGCTCGACGTCGTCGCCACGGCGCAGGCACACGCCGCCGACCCCTCCGTGCCGTTGCTGGTCGTGCCGGTCCGCATCGGTGAGTGCAGCTCGTGCCCCTGGTGGGCATCGTGCCGGGCCGAGCTCGAGGCGCGCCACGACATCAGCCTGCTGCCCCGCTTCGGGTGGAACCGGTGGAAGCGTCATCGCGAGCGCGGCGTGGCGACCATCGCCGACCTGGCCGGGCTCGATCACCGCAGCGCCATGCTCGTCGACCAGCAGGTCGACGTCGCCGGCCTGCTCGCCGCCGCCGACGCACCCGACGGCGGGCTCGACGACGATGCGCCGCTCGGCGAGCTGGTCGACGCCATCTGCGGCGACGGGGCCGAGGCGGCGACGGCCCACCTGGATGCTGCCGGCGTCGTCACCGTCGGAGACCTCCGGCGGCTCGACCGGCGGGTCGCCACCTACACCGGTGTCGACGTCGGCCCCCTGGCACCCTCGATCGACACCGCCCGCGCCCGGCTGGCGGAGGCGCCCGCCATGTTGGCGCGGGGCCGCAGCGCCGTGGCCGTGCCGCGCGGCGACATCGAAATCGACCTCGACCTCGAGTCGACCGAGGCCGGTGTCTACCTGTGGGGCGCGCTCGTCACCGATCGTGCCGGCACCGGCCTGGTCCCGGAGGGCTATCGCGCCTTCGTCACCTGGGAGCGCCTCGACCATCCGGCCGAGGTCGCAGTGTTCGAGCAGCTCATGGACTGGCTCGACGACGTGCAGTCGGCGCTGGTGGCGGCGGGCCGGTCGTGGTGCGTGTACTGCTTCAACGACCGGGCCGAGGCGGGGGAGCTGCGGCGGCTGGCGGCATCACCGCTGGCATCACCCGGTCGGGCCGATCAGGTCGAGGCGCTGGTGCGCAGCGCCGGGTGGGTGGACCTGCTGCGGGTGGCGCAGGCCAGCATCGTCACCGGCGGCAGCATGGGGCTCAAGGCGTTGGCGCCCATGGCCGGGTTCGCGTGGGAGGACGACGACGCCGGTGGCGAGCAGTCGATGGGGTGGCACGACCTAGCGGTCGACGCAACCGACCCGGCAGTGCGCGACGCCAACCGCGACCGGCTGTTGACGTACAACCGCAACGACGTCGAGGCCACGTTGGCCCTGCGCCGTTGGATGTGCACCGAGGCCGCACGCCTGCCACGCCTCGACGACTCTGACGCGGCCTGGGGCTGGTAGCCGCGGCCAGGCGCGCAGGGGACGCGCCGGCGACCGGTCGATCAGAGCACGTCGTTGGCGCGGCCGAGCTGCGACGCGAGCGCAGCCGGCAGGGGGCTCGGATCCGGCATCGGTGCCCGACCGGTGTAGGCCTCGACCGTGGCTCGGGCAGAACCGACCGGCGTTGCCGAACCGGGGTCGGTCCGCTCGATGAGCACGCCGGTGTCGTAGCGGACGTGCAGTGCCAGGTCGCTCAGGTCGTCGAAGCACAGCGTCACGTCGATCGGGGCGTCGGGCCCGGGGCCGACGGGAGCTGGGTCGTCGAGCAGGCCGCCCTGGAGGCCGGCGAGCGTCAGCGCGTACCAGGTGACGGCGCTCAGCTCGTCGTCGAGGACCGGAACCGTCTGGCCGATGGGCTCGAGGACGTCGCGCTCGTGCAGCCACGAGTCCCACAGGGCGTGCGCCAGGACGAGACGCGACGAGACCTGGCCCATCGGCGACTCGGCCACGGCCGTCCAGTCGTCGACGGCGGCGACCGCGGCCAGCAACGTGTCGTGGCCCTTGCGGAAGCGCTCCAGCACCTCGGCGCCCGACAGGTCGCCCTCGGACGCCACCATCGCCGCCGGTGTGGAGGTGGGGTCGAAGTCGGCGAGGAAGTCGGTCGGGTTGCCGGCTGCTCCCGAGGTGAGCGAGACGGCGAAGAACATGTCGGCGCTCGACAGGTGCAGCGCCACGCCGCGGGCGTCCCAGCCGTCGCAGCGGCTCGGCGTACGCCACGCCTCCTCGTCGAGCGCCGCCAGCGCCTCGAGGAAGCGCAGCCGATGCCGTGTCCACGGCTCGACCACGTCGCCGAGGTCGTCGGCCACCTCGATCGTCGTCGTGTGCGCGCCGTAGCGGCGCAGCGGTCGTGTCCCCATGTCGCCCTCCCTCGACTGGTGTGGCCCGACACGCTACCGGCGTGCCGAGGGGCGTTCCCCGGGCAGGTGCCGCCTGTCACGTTCAGGGTCGGCGAGCCGCTCTGACCTCCACTCGGAGGCCTCGCGGCGGCGCGCGGTAGCGTCGGCCTCGTCCCGTCCGGCGCGCATCAGGAGGCGGCCCGTGCCCGACCAGCGAGCATCGAGCGATCCGAGCACGTACATCGACACGGCGCGCTATCCGGTGCACCTGCACCGCGATGACCCGGTGCGGCGGGCCGTCGTCGACCAGCTGCGCCACGATCTGGCGACGAACGGCGTGGCCATCCTCGACGGCTTCGTGACGCCCGAGGCGGTCGCCCAGATCGCCGCCGATGCCGACGCGCGGCTGGCCGACGCCCACCTCGAGGACGTGTGGGGCACGGCCTACCTCGGACTGCCCGACGAATCGTTCCCCGAGGGTCATCCGCGGCGCACCGCCGTGCACAGCCGCACGCACGTGCTGGCGTACGACCTGGTGCCGGCGTCGTGCCCCGCCCGCCAGCTCTATGAGTGGGATGCGTTGGCGGACTTCCTCGGCGAGATCATCGGGCGCGGCAGCCTGTATCGGATGGACGATCCGCTCGGCGCGCTGAACCTCACGGTGATGGACGAAGGGCATGTGCAGGGGTGGCACTACGACTCGACGGACTTCGTCGTGTCGATCGCCATCCGGGCGTCGGACGTCGGTGGCGACTTCGAGTGCGTCGCCGACCAGCGCAGCGCCGACGAGGAGCGCTACGACGAGGTGGCCGAGGTGCTCGCCGGTACGGCGGGGGACCGGGTGGCGGTGTACCCGATGACCCCGGGCACGTTGATGGTCTTCGAGGGACGCAACGCCCTGCACCGGGTCAGCCCGGTGGCTGGCGGGCAGTCGAGGGTGGTGGCGCTGTTCGGCTTCGACACCAAGCCCGGCACGTCGAGCTCGGACCTGCTCAAGCTGGTGCGCTACGGCCGGACCGAGCCGTTGGAGGTGGCGTCGTGATGTGGATCGGTGAGTCGTTCGTCGGGGACGGGCCGAACGCCGCGCACGTCAACACGGTGCTCGGCGGTCGTGACGGACCGGTCGGCGCGGCGTGGGCCACCGGCCTGGCGACGCCGAGCGCCGGGCACGCACCGTTCATGGTGGTGCTGGCGCCGGACATGCCGGTGCAGCCGCCGACGCTGTTCGTGAACAAGGCGGCGATCGCGTCGGACCGCCACGGCGAGCTGACCTGGGGCGCGGCGCAGGCCGGTGTGGCGGACGGGGTGATGGACGCGCTGCGTGCGGGCACCATCCCGCGTGCCACCGTCGGTTCGCTGGTGTTGATCGTGGCCGTGTGGGTCAACCCCGACGCCGACGACGCCACGGCGGTGCACGCCAACAACCGGACGGCGACGGCGCGGGCGCTGGTGGCGGGGGCATCGGCGACCCCGTCGGTCGACGCCCTCCTCGAGGTCGGCGAGGCCCGCAACCCGTACTTCCGGTAGGCCGTCCTGCGGGCAGGCCGACCTGCGAACGTGTGGTGCCCCCCGTGGATACACGGCTGCGCACCACAAGAACGGAGGGTGAGTGTCAAGAGGGTATTGACGTCGGGCAGATGTAAAGGCATGCTTGACGGCATGACCTCCGCTGCTGCCAACACCACCCTCGCTTGCTCGTTCTGCCTGCGCACCGCCGAGGAGGTCGATCGACTGCTCGGCGGTCCGACCTCGTTCATCTGCGATGCATGCGTCAGCGAGTGCGACCGGATCCTGGCCGACCCGTCGGTGCCGTTCCCGACGATGGACGGCCTCGATGACGACGGCCTGCTCGCCCGTCTACGGCCGGCGGCCGATCGGGTCGACGCGGCGGATGCCGGGCTGCGTGGCCTCGTCGATCTGCTGCGCCAGCGCGAGGTCAGCTGGGCCCGCATCGGCGAGGCGCTGGGCGTGTCACGCCAGGCGGCATGGCAGCGCTTCGGCTGACGGCCAGCGCGCTGGCGGGCAGGATGGGAGGATGCATCTCGGGATCCACCTGCCCCAGTACGGGCGCGTCGCCGGCGCCGAGGCCATCGGCCGGGCGGCCCGCCACGCCGACGAGCTGGGGTTCGCCAGCGTCTGGGTGAGCGACCACATCGTCCAGCCCGCCGATCAGGACTACCCGTCGCCCCATCTCTTCGACCCGCTCGTCACCCTCACGTGGGCGGCGGCGGTGACCGAGCACGTCCGGCTCGGCACCAGTGTCCTGGTCGTGCCCCAGCACAACCCGCTCGAGCTGGCCAACAGCCTGGCGAGCCTCGACGCACTCAGCGGCGGTCGTCTGATCGTCGGCGTCGGCACCGGCTGGTCGGCAGGCGAGTTCGCGGCGCTCGGACACCCGTTCGCCGGCCGCGGCGCCCGCACCGACGAGGCGCTGGCCCTGTGGCGCACCGTCTGGCGTGACGATCCGGCGTCGTTCGCCGGCGAGCACACGTCGTTCACCGACCTGCGCGTGCTGCCCAAGCCGGTCGGCCCGATGCCGATCTGGGTCGGCGGTTCCGGCCCGCGTGCCGAGCGTCGGGCGGTGGGGCTCGGTGACGGCTTCCACCTGATCGGACTCGACCCCGACACCGTCGCTGCGCCGATTGCCCGGCTGCGGGAGCATCGCCCGGATCCGGCTGACTTCACGATCTCGCTGCGCACGGGCTGGGATCCGCAGGGGATGGACCCCGACCGCATCCGTGCCGAGCGTGCCGCGTTCGAGGACGCCGGGGTGCAGGCGGTGGTGGCAGCGCCGTGGCGCAAGGACCTCGACGCGTGGCTGCGTTCGATGGAGCTCCTCGCCGACATCGTCGGCCTCGAGCCGCGCTGACGCCGTCGATGGCTCCCGCCAACCTCCGGACCGACGCTCGGCGGACCGTCACCAGGCGCAGCGTGCTGGTGGGTGGCGCGTCGATCGCGGTCGCCATCATCTCGGGATGCGCCGGTTCATCGAAGGGCGACGGGGAATCGTCGGTGGGCCCCGGCGCCTCGAACGGCACCGGCGGTGCCCGCGCCGTGCCCGACCCCGTGGCGAGCGTGGTGCACCGCTGGAGCGCCGACCCCTTGGCCGGCGGCACCTACTCGTTCCTGCCGCCGGGTGTCACGGACGAGGCGCGCGCCACCCTCGCGGTACCGGTCGGGCCGCGGCTCGTCCTCGCCGGTGAGGCGACGAGCGTCGAGCATCCGTCAACCGTGCCGGGCGCGCTGGAGTCGGGACGTCGCGCCGCCGAGCAGCTCGCCGAGGTCGACCCCGCCGACGCCCCGATCGTCGTCGTCGGCGCCGGCATCGCCGGGCTCGCCGCAGCCCGGGACCTGACCGACGCTGGGTATGAGGTCGTCGTGCTCGACGCCCGTGACCGCGTCGGCGGCCGGGTGACGAGCGTGGAGCTCGCCGGGACGCCGGTCGACCTCGGCGCCGGCTGGATCGAGGGCTCCGACGGCAACCCCATGACGGCCATCGCCGAGGACCTGGGGATCTCGCTCGTCGAGACCGACTGGTCGGACGCGATCGTGCGTCGTCGGGGCGGCGCGACCGTCGACCCGAACGAGGTGGCGACGGCGGTGGAGACGGTCGACCAGGCGATCGCCGATGCGGTCGCCACCGGCATCGAGGACGAGGACGAGCGGCCCTTCGACATGCTGCTCGCCGACGTGCTCGGGTTCGATCCCGCCGACCCGGGCAACGAGTCGCAGGTGCTCGTGGCGTGGGCCGTCGACGCGGCCATCACCTACGACCTCGCCGCCGACCCCGCCCAGCTCGGCGCCGTCGGTGTCGACGAGGGCGAGGCGTTCGACGGGCCCGAGCTGATGCTGCGCGGCGGCTACGGCCAGGTGCCGGCGGCGTTGGCCGACGCCCTCGACGTGCGCCTCGGCGCCACCGTCGTCGATGTGGCCTACGACGAGACGGGGGTCGTCGTCACGCTCGGCGACGGCTCGACGGTCGAGGGCGCGGCCGCCGTCGTGACCGTGCCGATCGGCGTGCTGCAGTCAGGCGACCTTGGGTTCGATCCGCCCCTGCCGGCACCGGTGCGCGCCGCCGTCGACGCCATCGACATGGGGGTGCTCACCAAGGTGTTCGTGCGCTTCGACGAGGTGTTCTGGGACGACGACGTCGATGTGATCGGCTACCTGGACCCCGACGCGCCGGGGACCTGGGCGACCTGGGTGAACCTGACCGAGCTCACCGGGGAACCGATCTTGCTCGGGCTCAACGGCGGACGGCGGGCCCGCGCCCTCGAAGCCGAGGGCGACGACGCCGTCGTGGCGTCGGCAATGGCGGCGCTGCGCGCCATGTACGGCTGACGAAGCGTGTGGGGGACGGCGACCGTGCAGCTGTGCTCAGGCGGCGACGTGGAGCTGATCCTCGGGGACGCCGGCTTGTACCTCGGCGACCCAAGCGGCCAGCTCCAGCTCTTGCGCACGGCGCCGAACGGCGACGGCGGCGAGCGCGGGCACGTCGGCGGCGATGCGGGACAGGCCATCGGCCCGGCTTCGCAACACGGACGCCGTCGCCAGGAGCTCGTCGTGCTCGGCGACGGTGGGATGGGTGTGCTCCATGACCAACATGCCCAGGAGAACGTCGGTTACGGACGAGTTTGTTCCCGTCGCGCGGCAGATGCGATCGATCAGGGTTGGACGGCCGCGCTCACCAGTCGTCCTCGTCGTCGGCGTCGCTGTCGTCATCGAGGTCGTCCTCGTCGAGGTCGTCCTCGTCGAATGTCGTGGACCACACGAGGTCGCCGGTCGCCGGTCCGCCGAGGAGGGCGTGCGCCCAGGCGTGCAAGACATCGATGACGGCGGCCACCGGCAACGGTGGCAGGGCGACGGTCGCGCCGTCGCCGTCGTCGTCGATCAGCAGCGTGCCCGACGGCATCGGCACCCCGCGCTCGGCGAACGGCGGACCGGGCGTGTACCCGACGTACACCAGGTAGCGGCCGAACGGCTGGTCCCAACCGTTGCCGTCGCGTTCGTCGTCGGAGCGCGCCACGTCGGTCGTGGCGGGGAGGGGCTCGCCGTCGATGGCGTCGTCGCTGTGGACGACGTCGAGCGACCGACCCTCCGGCGCGCCGTCGATCCGCACGAACACCTGTTGCTCGTACTCGGTCCCGACCAGCTCGTCCAAGGCGTCGGCGAGTGCTCGGCTGTCGTCGGGATCGTTGCGGGACGCATCGGGCATGGGGAGGCTCCGTCGATTCAGCGCAGGGTGTGCTCGAGGGCGGCGGCGACTTGGCGGTAGCGGTTGACCGGGATCAGGTGGACGCCGTCGAACGCGGTGGAGTGGCGCACGTCGGCGACGAGCCCGACTGCGAGGTCGACGCCCGCGTCGGGGTCGGCCTCGAGTCGGTCGACGACGGCGGGTGGCACCGCGAGTTGGGGCACGTCGGCGCTGATCTTGCGGGCCATCCCGGCCGACGGCAGCGCCATGACACCGGCATAGACGGCGCCCTCGAACGCGCCGTTGGAGGCGACGTCGGATCGCCACCGGAGCATCGTGTCGAGGTCGTAGGAGACCTGGAGGTACCAGACGTCGGCGTGGTACTTCCACGCTGGCACGGGGCCGAGCCCGCACGACACGCCGATGCGGATCGGCAGGGACTGCTCCTCGGCGAAGGCGCGGGCCGTGTCGATCATCGAGCGCACGGTGAGGTCGTCGGACCGTCGACCGGTCTCGGGTCGGTCGCCGTAGACGAAGAGGAACTCCTCGACGCCGTAGGCCGCAGCGGTGAGCAGGTCACGGCGGAAGCCGAGCGGGTTCCGGTCACGGGCGTTGACGCACGCCACGGCCCGGCACCCCATCCGCGCCACCTCGTGCGCGACGGCGACGCTCGACACGGTCGCCCGACCGATGTGGTTGTCGGGGATCAGAAAGCGGGTGGCGACGGTGCCGAGGACACCGATCTGATGCCGGACCCTCGTGAGGTCGGGCCGGGTGGCCGGTTCGATCTCGCACACGACCTCGAAGGGAGCCATCGGCTGATCCTACGGCCGCGCACCGCGGCGAAGGGCCGTCAGGTCGTGGGCCAGCCCGCCTCGGCCATGTCGGTGAGGGCGCCGCCGTCGACGACGTCGAGGCCGATGGCACGCATCTGCTCGGCAGCGGTGGCCGAGCGGTTGCCGGAGCGGCAGTACACGACGTAGGTCGTCTCGGTGTCGAGCGCGGCGATGTTGGTGGCGAAGGCCGGGTCCTGGAGGTTGAGGTTCTCGGCGTCGACGACGTGGCCCTCGGCGTACTCCTCGGGCGTGCGGACGTCGATGACCGTCCGGCCCTGGTCCTTGGCCAGCTCCGCTGCGGGCACGCCGGGTGCGACGACGGTGGCAGCGCTGGCGGCCTCGAGGGTGGGTGCCGTGGTGGTGGCGGCGTCGGCCGCGCCGGACGACGAGCACGCCGTACCCGCACCGAGGCCGAGCAAGGAGAGGGCGGCTATGGACAGCGCAGTTCGGGATCGCATACCGGGGAGGGTATCGGATGGCCGGCGTGTTGCGGCGCGGTGGCGTCGGCCTCGCCTCACGTCGAGCCGGTGAGGCGGTCGAGGAGGTTGGCGGTGATCTGCTCGATCTGCGGGTCGCGCCCGGCGAGACCATGGGCCCAGTCCGTCGACCCCGACGTGACGACGGTGCCGCCGCCGGGCGACACGTAGCTGCCCAACATGGCGTGGCCGTGCTCGATGCGCGCCGCGGCGGCAGGGTCCCGGGTGCCGAACAGCCGCGCCGCCACGAACTCGAGCTCGGACGGCTCGCCGGGTGCCGGCGGCCGGGTGGCGGTGGTGCGCGTGAAGTGGGCGGCGGGGGCGGAGCCGAGGATCTCGAACGACTCGGGCGTGCCGTCCTCGCCCGTCGGGTAGGGCAGGCCGTCGCGGGTGGTGAAGGCGCACCCGTCGCACTCGTAACCGACGACGGTGGTCTCGGCGCCGAGCAGGTCGCCGTAGCCGATGCCGGTGCCGTCGAAGAGCCAGTGATCGGCGCGGTGCACGGTGTAGCCGCCGGCACCTCGGGACACGACCTTGCCGATGCGGTGGTAGCCACCGCGGGCGAAGCTGACGCCGGTCATCTGGTTCTCGGGGCGGCCGATCTCGTGGTCCGACCACATCGAGGTCAGCTCGCCGATGCGGTCGGTGCCGTACACCGGGTCGGACTTGAAGAAGCCCTTGTAGCCGACCATCGACCCCATCGGACCCTCGGGTGTCGGATCCTCGTGGCGGACCTGCCAGAAGCTGGTGTTGCCCGACAAGAAGGCGGCGTTGCCCCCGGCGGCGATGTGTGCCTCGACCGTGTCGCGCATGGCCGACGACCAGTACTCGTCGTGGCCGACCGACAGGACCAGCGGGTAGGCACCCGGCGCCAGCAGGCCGGGATGCTCCTCCAGGTCGGCGTTGGTGCACACGTCGACGGCGTAGCCCCGGCGCTCGGCCCAGGCGATGAAGGGCTGCTCCCAGTCGGGCCAGCCGGCCGACCCGGCCCAGGGGGAGAGATGGTTGAGCGTCAGGTAGCCGACGTGCGATGCCATGCGCAGGTCGGGCGGGTGCAGCACGGTGACCCGGCGACCGACACCGGGTGGCTTGTGCAGGAACCCGGCCCGCATCGGCCGCTGCAGCGATACCGACGTGCCACCCGAGTACAGGTTGCGCCCGCCGAAGTCGTTGTAGGCGTGCCAGGTGTTGGTGGCCAGCGGCAGCAGCATCGGTGCCGTCGGGGCGCCGGTGGCCGGGCGCAGCACGAAGAAGGCGTGGCTGCGACGCGCTCGACCGTCGACGTCGATGTCGAGGACGACCTCGTAGTAGCCCGACCGCCACGACGGCTCCGGCCGGATCTCGAACGCCACCGGCCAGCCGCAGCCGTCCTGGGCCGCGCCGAGCGGCGTCGGGTGGTCGCCGGCGTCGACCCCGTCGGCGACGAGCACGACGTCGCGGTCGGCACCCACCCGGGCGACCTCCACCCGCACGGGCCGTCCGCCCGCCGAGGACAGGTGCAGGCCGATCGCCCCGCCGGGTGCGATCGACTGCGGCCAGCAGTATCCGGTCACGGTCTCGTACGCCATGAGCGGCGACCCTACCGGGCACGGACCGGCGGCGAGGTGGGCTCCTACACTCGGCGCCGATGAGCTATCAACCACCGGAGGGGACGGGGGAGGCGAAGGCGGCGGCGCTGGTCCGCTCGCACCGGCACCTCATCCCGCAGCGCATCGAGACCTTCGACAAGCTCGGGGTGTCGTTCGTGATCGGCCGGCGCGAGGGCTACCGGCTGTGGGACCTCGACGGGCGCGAGCTGTTCGACCTGCACCTCAACGGCGGCACCTTCAACCTGGGGCACCGCCACCCCGAGCTGGTGGCGGCGCTCGTCGAGGCCACGGAGCGCTACGACATCGGCAACCACCACTTCGCCTCCGAGCCCCGCAGCCTGCTGGCCGAGGCGCTCGCTGCAGCGTCACCGTCGGGCGCGCTCGACAAGGTGGTCCTGTGCCCGAGCGGCGGCGAGGCGATCGACCTCGCCATCCGCGCCGCCCGCCACGCCACCGGCCGTCGCCGCATCGTGGCCTACGACTGCGCCTTCCACGGGCGCAGCGGGCTCTCCGGCGCCGCCGGCGAGCCCAAGACGGCAGCGTTCTTCCACAGCGACAGCGCCGACTTCGTCACGGTGCCCTTCGACGACCTCGACGCGCTCGACGCCGCGCTGGCGGCCGGCGACGTGGCGGCGGTGCTGTGCGAGGTGCTGCCGGCGACGGCGGGGTTCCTTATGCCGAGCGACGGCTACCACCGTGGCGTGCGCGAGCTGTGCGACCGCCATGACGCCCTGCTCATCGCCGACGAGGTGCAGACCGGCCTCGGCCGCACCGGCGACGTGTGGGCGGTCGACGGGTTCGGCGTCGTGCCCGACGTGCTCGTGACCGGCAAGGGCCTCTCCGGCGGGCTGTATCCGATGGCGGCGGCACTGCTCGGCGAGCGGGCGTCGGCGTGGATGGCCGAGGACGGGTGGGGCTACGTGTCGACCTTCGGCGGGTCCGAGCTCGGCGCCGTCGTGGCCCTGGCGGCGCTCGAGCGTTCCGTCGATGCGGCGACGCTGGCCAACGTCGCCGCCGTATCCGAGCGCTACGGCGCCGGCTTCGCCGACCTGGCGGCGCGCTACCCCCTGCTGGCCGAGGTGCGCCGACGTGGGGTGGTGATGGCGCTGCGCTTCGACGACCCGTGGGGCGGCATCATCATGGCTCGGCACCTGTTCGCCAACGGCGTGTGGGCGATGTTCTGCGGGTTCGACAGCTCGGCGTTGCAGTGGAAGCCGGGGCTGCTCGTCGACGCCGCCTTCGTCGACGAGTCGCTGGTCCGCTTCGAACGGGCGCTCGCCGCTGCGTCCGACGAGTTGGCGAGCCGGGCACCGTGAGCGCCTTCTACGGCCGGCCGTCGGTCGAGCAGGTGGCAGCGCTGCAGGAGCTCGCCGTCTCGGCGTTGGGGGCCTGGGACCTGGGTGCCGTCGAGCGTGTCGATCTGGTCGCCGAGCGCGAGAACGCCGTGTTCGCCGTGGCCACCGACCGGGGCCGCTTCGCGGTGCGGGTGCATCGCGCCGGTTACCACGGCGATGCCGAGCTGCGGTCGCAGGTGGCGTGGATGCGGGCGCTGCGCGACGCCGGCGTGGTCGACACCGCCGACGTCGTCGACACGCGCGCCGGCGACGTTTTCAGCATCGCCACGACTCCCGAGGTGCCCGAGCCCCGCCAGGTGTCGGTGCTGGAGTGGGTGGCGGGCGATCAGCTGTCGTCGCGCCTGGCCACGGCCGACACCGACGAGCTCGTGGCGACCTACGGGCGGCTCGGCGCGCTGGTGGCGTCGCTGCACCTCCAGGCCTCGGCGTGGGTGCGCCCGGCGGGGTTCACGCACCTGAGCTGGGGCATCGACGGCCTCCTCGGCGAGCACGCTGTGTGGGGACGCTTCTGGGCGCTCGAGGGCATGGCGGCCGACGACCGCGCCGCCATGGCGTCGTTCCGTTCGCGCGCGCAGGCTGAGCTGCAGTCGCTCGGGACCGATGCCGGACGGTGGGGGCTGGTGCACAACGACTTCCTCGCCGAGAACCTGCTCGTCGACGGCGATCGGCTGACGTTGCTCGACTTCGACGACTGCGGCGAGAGCTGGTTCGCCTTCGACCTGACGCCGGCGCTGGTGTCGATCGCCACGCACGAGGCCTACCCGGACCTGCGCGACGGCCTCCTCGGCGGCTACCGGTCGTTACGGCCGCTCGACGCCGCCGACGTGGCCTCACTGCCGCTGCTGTTCGCCGTGCGGATGGCGACGTACGCCGCCTGGCTCGACACCCGGCGCCACACACAGTTCGCCAAGGACCTGGGGCCGATCATCGTCGACGCCGCCGTCGACGTCGTGCGTCGCTACCTGGCGGACGACCTCGAGGTGTGAGCGACTCAAGCGACCCAGGGGCGCGGCGCCTGTCGGGCGCGTAGCCTCGGGCGCCATGGCCTTTCCTGCACCGTCTCCGGAGTCCGTCGTCGTCGTCACCGGGGCGTCCTCGGGCATCGGGACCGAGATCGCTCGGGAGCTGGCCACGCGGGGGCACGGCGTGGCACTGGTCGCCCGACGCGAAGGGCCGTTGCGCGAGCTCGCCGACGAGCTGGCTGACCGGCATCGGGTGCGCGCCGAGGTGGTGACCGCCGATCTCACCGACGTGGCGGCGCGCCGGTCGATCGGTGAGCGCCTGACCGAGGACGGGCTGGCGGTGGCGGCGCTGGTGAACAACGCCGGGTTCTCGACGATGGGACCGGTCGCCACGAGCGACCCCGACCGCGAGGTCTCGATGGTGCGCACCGATGTGGAGGCGGTGGCCCACCTGTGCAGCCTGCACCTCGGGGCCATGGTCGATCGCGGCGCCGGGGCGATCCTCAACGTGGCGTCGACGGCGGCGTTCCAGCCGCTCCCGGGCCAGGCGGGCTACGCCGCATCGAAGGCGTTCGTGCTGTCCTACACCCACGCGCTGCGGGGTGAGCTGGCCGGGACGGGTGTGTCGTGCACGGTGCTGTGCCCCGGACCGGTCAAGACCGGGTTCGCCGACGCTGCGGGGTTCTCGGCGGCTGACACGTCGGCGATGCCGTCGTTCATGTGGGTGCCGGCGACCGAGGTGGCCCGCCAGGCCGTCGAGGCGATGATCGCCGGCAAGCCGGTCATCATCCCGGGGTGGCCGAACAAGGTCACCGCCGCCGGCGGCTGGCTCACGCCCCGGCGGCTGCTGGTGCCGATGCTCGCCAAGCAGCACCCGGCGCTGGACTGAGCCGACACGGCGGTGTCGCCGCGTTCGCGCCGCCCGCTTCGGCGACGACCTGTCCCAACCAGTCAGGCATCGGTCCAGAGGCGGGCGCCGAGTCCTGATGCCCGGGCGACGGGGTGGGCGATGGCGTGGCGCAACGCCTCGGGCGTGGCGACGACCGTGACGTGCTGGCGGCCGCGGGTGACGGCGGTGTAGAGGAGCTCGCGGGTGAGGATCGGCGGGGCGACGCTCCCCGGGGCGACGCTCGGCAGGGCGACGACGGCGTGGTCGAACTCCGACCCCTGGGACTTGTGGATCGTCATCGCCCACCACGTGTCGACGTTGGCGAGCTGTGCCGGCGCTAGGTACCGCACGCCCGTGGCGGTCGGCAGCGCGACGGTCGGACGTCCGTCGAGGTCGACCACGAGGCCGGTGTCGCCGTTGAACACGCCGGTCAGGTAGTCGTTGCGGGTGACGATGATGGGCCGCCCGACGTACCACCTGGTGCCAGGGATCAGGCCGGGCAGTCGCTGCTCGAGCGATCGTTCGATGCGGTCCCGCCAGGCGTAGCTGCCGAGCGGCCCGAACCGGGTGGCGCATAACAACTTGCGGGCACCGGCGAGCGCCAGGCCGGCGCTGGCGTCGCCCGTCATGGCCGCCTCGACCACGGCGAGCGCCTCGGTCTCGACGTCGGCGCGTAGGGCATAGACGGCGACCGCGTCGTCGGGGTGGATCCAGCGCAGGTCGTCGTGGCCCGCGGCAAGCAACGTCTCGGCGGTGTCGGCGTCACCGAGGCGCACGGCGTCGGCGAAGGCAGCGATGGTCGAGTCGGCAGCGAAGCGGTGCACCCGGTCGAGCACCACCACCTGGCCGGCGAGCGGCCCGCGCCGGGGTTCGCCGCCGACGACGTCACCGAGGACCGCACCCGCCTCGACGCTGGCGAGCTGGTACGGATCGCCGACGATGACCACCCGGGCGTTGGGTCGCAGCGCGTCCAGCAGGCGGGCCATCAGCGGCAAGGCCACCATCGACGTCTCGTCGACGACGACGACGTCGTGCGGCAGCGGGTCGTCTCGGTCGTGGCGGAACCGGATGCCGCCGGCGTAGCCGAGCAGGCGGTGGATGGTGCCGGCCCCGGTCCCCAAGACCGGCTCGATGACGGCGTCGGGTAGCCCGGCGTCGGTGACGGCAGCGTGGACCGCTTCGCTGAGGCGAGCGGCGGCCTTGCCGGTGGGGGCGACGAGCGCCACCTGGATCGGTCGGCCTTCGGCCTGGGCGACGTGGTGCGCTGCGGCGAGGAACCGGGCGACCGTGTAGGTCTTGCCGGTGCCAGGACCGCCGGCGAGCACGGTGAGGCGGCTGTGCAACGCCACCCGCGCCGCCTGGCGCTGTGCGTCACCGTCGGCCGGGCCCGGCCCGAAGGTGGCGTCGAGCGCGGCGTCGACGATGGCGTCGGTGGAGCCGAACGCGGGATCGACTGGGTCGGTCGTGGCGCGGCGCGCCAGCAGGGCGTCGCCGACCGTGCGCTCGTAGCGCCAGTAGCGCTCGAGGTACAGGCGTCGGCCCGCCAGGACGAGCGGACGCAGCCGGTCCGGCGAGGTGTCGGGCCCGATCGGCGCGCCGGAGCTCGGATCGTGCACGGCGACGGCGTCGGCGGTGGCGAGGATCGCCACCCAGGCGTCGGGATCGGGCCAGGCGGTGGCCGGGAGCGGATCG
>CAZYKR010000059.1:0-18783 GCA_964648005.1 uncultured Iamiaceae bacterium | reverse complement strand
GCTACCTCTACATCACCGACCGGGCGAAGGACATGATCATCCGGGGCGGCGAGAACATCTACTGCGTCGAGATCGAGCAGCGCTTGGTCGAGCACCCGCAGATCGCTGACGCCGCCGTGGTGGGCGTCCCGCACCCGGAGCTGGGCGAGGAGGTCAAGGCCGTCGTCGAGCTGGTCGACGGCGCCAGCATCGGCCCCGACGACATCCGGCGATGGGTGGCCGAGACGCTGGCCGACTTCAAGGTGCCGACCTACGTCGAGGTGCACGAGGGCAAGCTGCCGCGCAACGCATCGGGCAAGCTGCTCAAACAGGTGCTGCGCGGCGGCGAGCACAGCTTCGCCGAGACGATGTAGCCCGCTCGGTCGACGCGAGCGCGAGACTGCCCGCCGTGGGGACCTCGACGGACCAGCGCGTCGACGCGCCGGCGCGCAACCGCGATCTGACGGCGACGCTGACGCTCGCCGCGGCGTTGGTCACGGTGGTGTGGCTCGTCGTCGTCATGCTGTGGGAGCCGGCGGTGCGCGCCCTGCCGTTCGACGACGCGTTCTACTACCTCGAGATCGGCCGCCATCTGGCCGACGGCGCCGGCTCCACCTTCGACGGCATCAACGACACCAACGGGTACCACCCGCTGTGGATGGCCATCGTCGCCGGCCTCTTCGTGGTCGGGCTCGATGGCGAGGAGGCCACCCGCGCCGCCCTCGCCATCCAGGTGGTGCTCGGCTGGGGCGTCTGCCTCGTCGTGCTGGCCTCCATCGCCGGACGTCTGCTGGCGCGCTGGCCGTCCGGCACCAAGGCAGCCGCGGCTGCACGTCCGGCGCGCTGGACGCTGTTCGGCTTCGTCGTGATCGCGGGCGGCAGCCCGTATGTCGTCAAGAGCGTCGTCAACGGCATGGAGTCCGCCGTCGCCGTGGCGCTCCAGGCCCTCGTGCTGCTCGTCGCCGTCGCCTGGCGCGGGCGATGGCTCGACGATGGCACCGCACCGGCGTCGCGGTTCGGGGTCGGTCTGCTCCTCGCGCTGGTGTTCCTCGCCCGCACCGACGCCGTGCTGCTGATCGGCTGCCTCGGCATCTGGCTGCTGGTCGAAGTGCTCCGCGCCGACGACCGCGCCGTGGCCGTCGGTCGGGCGGTGGCGCTGCTGGCACCGGCGACCGTCGTCGCCGGTGGCTACCTCCTGTGGAACCACGCCACCTTCGGCACCTGGATGCAGATCTCCGGGCTCATCAAGCGTGCCGAGCTCGACCCGCTGCGCGTCGTGTCGTTCCTCGTCATCGTCGGTCTGGCGGCGCTGGTGCTGCGGCGGGCGGCGGCGGCGACCCTCCCCGGCGCCGGGCGGACGCGGGCATCGCGACGCGGCGGCCGCTTCCCCACCGCGGCGCGCTTCGTCGACCGCACCGGCTTCTACGCCGCCTTCTGCATCGTGATCATCGGCTACTACAACCTGCTCCAGACCCAGCAGTGGCTGTGGTACTACGCGCCGGTCGTGTTCTACGTGCTGGTGCTGTGCACGCTGGGCGTTGCCGACATCGTCCAGGCAGCGCTGCGGGACGCGCCCGCCGGCATGTCGGCGCAACGCGCCATGCTCCCCGTGCAGCTCATCGTGGCGGTGCCGGTCGTGCTGGGCGCGGCGTACGGCCTGGCGTCGTTCGGCGATCCGTCGATGCGCTCGATCATCGAAGCCAACGAGACCGCCGGCGCGTGGATCGCCGCCGAGCTCCCCGACGACGCCGTCGTGGCGTCCTGGGATGCCGGGATGCTCGGCTACGCCTCCGGCGGGCGGGTCCTCAACCTCGACGGGGTCGTGAACAGCTACGCCTACTACGAGGCGAACCTGGCCGGCTCCCCGGCCGTGGCGAACTTCCTGGCGTGTGCCGGGGTCACCCATGTGGCCAACCACGGGCCCGACCTCGACGGCGGCGATCCCGGCACCCGCGCCTTCATCGCCCAGCTCTGGGGCGATGACGTGGCAGACGCCACGACCGTCGTGCACCGCGAGCCGTTCTTCTACAGCGGACGCACGGTCGGCGCATCGGGCGAGAGCGAGGGCGGCGACCTGGCCGTGTGGGTGTTCGAGCTGCCCGGCGATCCCGCGGATCGCTGCCCGACCGCCTGAGGAGCGTGGTCGCCCGAGGCGGCGCGCTCAGTCGACGCGCCGCAAGATGATGCGCGTCTCGGAGTCGGCGACCTTGAGGTCGCGCTTCATGCCCATCAACAGGTCGTCGAGCTCGCCGGCGTGGAAGCAGTGCACCCGCAACACGTAGTCGTGCATGCCGGTCAGGTGCACGGCATCGTCGACGGCCTCGTGCTGTGCCACGAAGGTCTCGAACGGCTCGCGATCGACGTCGGGGACCATCTTCACGAAGACGAGCGCCTCGAGATTGCGGCCCAGGGCGACCGGGTCGACCTGCACCGTGAAGCGCTCGATCACCCCGCGTCGTTCGAGCCGCTTGACCCGCTCGGCGGCAGCGTTGGGCGACAGGCCCACCTTCGGCCCGAGTTGCTGCCAGCCGATCCGACCGTCGCGCTCGAGCACACGGAGGATCTCCCGGTCGATGTCGTCGAGGACGGTGGGATCCGCAGCCATATCGATCGGGGAGTGTGCCAGAACGGTGCCATCCCCTGTGGGATCGGGCGGATCCTGATGGCATGCGCACCTCCGACCCGCAGCCCGACCACCTGCTGCTGGCCTGCCGCGACGGCTCGCTCCCCCGGACCGACTGGACGCACGAGGCCCACCTCGCCGTGGCGCGCGTGCTGCTCGACGAGGCCGGCGACCCCGACGTCGCGCTGGGCGAGCTGCGCGGGCTGATCACGTCCTACAACGCCCGCAGCGGCCTGCCCGACGACCGGATCATCTGCCACGAGACGATCACCCGGTACTACCTCGGCGCCGTCATCGCCCTGCGCCACCTGTCGCTCGACGCCGTCGTGCTCCACCCGTGGTGCGCGCGCGGCGCGCCCCTGCGGCACTGGAGCCAGGCGCAGCTCGACTCCGAGGCAGCCCGTCGCAGCTGGGTCCCACCCGACCTGGCGCCGTTGCCCTTCGACCACTCCGTCGGCCTCGCCGACACGCCAGCAACCACCACCGACCAGACAGGAGCCACGCCATGATGCCCACCGTCACCACCGCGCAGCGCGACCTCGCCGAGCTGTGCCCCGAGCCCGTCATCGCCGCCGTCATGTGCCATCGCGGTCCGGGCGCCAGCGGCCTGAAGAAGCTGTTCGGGTCCAAGGACCCGTCGTCACAGCTCGCCATCAACAACTGGCTCGTCCTCACACCGACGGCGTTGCGCATCATCTCGCTCGGCGGCCGCACCGGCATGAAGCCGCGCAAGGAGGTGGCGGCGTGGCCGCGCGCCGCCGTGCTCGTTGCCGTCGAAGGCGCCGAGGTGTCGTCGTACTTCGCGTCGACCGGGTCGTCGCTCGACTACCGGGTGCACCGTCTGCACATCACCGCCGCCGACGGGACGATGCTGGTGACCGACGTGCGCTCGGCGCCGATGCTCTTCGGCGACGACCAGGATCTCGTCACCTACGAGGCGATCGCCGCCGAGTCCGACCCCGACGTGCGTGAGGCCATGCTGGGCCTGCGCGAGATGACCGACGAGGTCAACGTCAACCTCGCCACGATCCTCACCGGTTGCGGCGTCGCTCCGCAGACGCAGACGCAGACGCCGACGCAGGCGCAGCAAGCGTCGTTCTGAACGACGGGACCCGCCCGCCGTCGCGTGGTGGGGTCGGCGTCAGCCCTGACCGCCGCTGACGTCCTGCACCCGGGCACGCCCGGCGGAGATCCACGGCATCATCTTGCGGAGCTCGGCGCCGACCTGCTCGATCGGGTGATCGTGCCCGGCCTGCTCGAGGGCGTGGAACTGCTGGCGTCCCGCCTCGGACTCGGCGATCCACTCGTCGGCGAAGGTGCCGTCCTGGATCTCGCTGAGGATCTGGCGCATCTCGGCCTTCACCGCGTCGTTGATCACGCGCGGGCCGCGGGTGAGGTCGCCGTACTCGGCGGTGTCGCTGATCGAGTAACGCATGCCGGCGATGCCCTGCTCGTACATGAGGTCGACGATGAGCTTCAGCTCGTGGAGGCACTCGAAGTAGGCGACCTCGGGCTGGTAGCCGGCGTTGACCAGGGTCTCGAACCCGGCCTGCACCAGCGACGTCGTGCCGCCGCACAGGACGACCTGCTCACCGAAGAGATCGGTCTCGGTCTCCTCGGCGAAGGTCGTCTCGATGACACCGGCGCGGGTGCCGCCGATGGCGTCGGCGTACGCCAGCGCGAGCTGCAGGGCGATGCCGGAGGCATCCTGCTCGACCGCGACGAGGCACGGCGTGCCGCCGCCCTCTTCATAGGTGCGGCGCACGAGGTGACCGGGACCCTTCGGGGCCACCATCGCCACGTCGACGCCCGCCGGCGGCACGATGCGGCCGAAGCGGATGTTGAAGCCGTGGGCGAACAGCAGCATCTTGCCGTCGGCCAGGTTCGGGGCGATGTCGGCCTCGTACACCCGCTGCTGCTCGGTGTCGGGGATCAGGATCATGATCAGGTCGGCCTCGGCGGTGGCGGCACCGATCGTCGTGACGGCCAGGCCCGCCTCGGTCGCCTTGGCGATCGACTTCGAGCCCTCGCCCAGGCCGACGCGCACGTCGACACCCGAGTCCTTGAGGTTCAGCGCGTGGGCGTGGCCCTGGCTGCCGTAGCCGATCACGGCCACCTTGCGGTTGGCGAGCAGCTCGCGGTTGGCGTCGGCTTCGTAGTACACGTTGGCCATCACGGCCTCCTCTGGACTGTCTGGGCTGTCTGGGCTGGCTTGATCGGCTTGGACTGGCGGGCGAGGCGGCGGCGCATGGCCGTCGGGCGACGCCCGGAACGGACCGGAGCACGCTAGTAGGTGCCTCGGCGATCGGGAAAGGTCGTCAGCGGCTGGCGTCCGCGCCAGCGCCCGCACCGGCCGGCTCGGCGCCGGCGAGGCGGGGCAGGGCAATACGCCCGGTGCGCTGGATGGAGCGGATGCCGTAGGGCCGCAGCTGCTGCTCCACGTCGTCGAGCCGGTCGGGCTCCGCCTCGATCGACACCAGCAGGGTGTCGTCACTGACGTCGAGGATGCGACCCTCGAAGGTGCCGACCAGTTCGATGATGCGGTCCCGGTCGTGGGGGCCGGCGTCGACCATCACCAGCAGCAGCTCGCGCTGGACCGCCTCCGCCGGCGCCAGCTCATGGATCTCGATGACGTTGATCAGCTTGTCGAGCTGCTTGATGACCTGCTCGAGCGGGGTCGACGCCACGTCGACCACGATCGAGATGCGCGAGCGGGCGGGGTCGTCGGTCGGCGCCACGGCCAGCGAGTGGATGTTGAAGCCCCGGCGGGCGAACAGGCCGGCGACGCGGGTGAGCACGCCGGCGCGGTTCTCGACGAGGACGGACAGGATGTGGTGCTTCTCTTGCGGCATGGGTGCTCCTCGGTCCGGCGCGATCAGGCGGGCGCGTCGCCGGGCTCGTGGCCGGGGCCGACGATGATGTCGTCGTTGGGGCGGCCGGCGGGGACCATCGGGTAGACCTTCTCGAAGCTGTCGACGCGGAACTCGATGACGACCGGGCGGTCGTCGATGGCGTTGGCCTTCTCGATGGCCGGCAGCACCTCTTCGGGGGTCTCGACCCGCATGCCCACGCACCCCATCGCCTCGGCCCACAGCTTGTAGTCGGGCAGGTCTGGCGAGAGGTACACCTCCGAGTAGCGCTCCTCGTAGAACAGCTCCTGCCACTGGCGGACCATGCCGAGGTAGGCGTTGTTCAAGATGGCGACCTTCACCGGGATGCGCTCGGTGGCGGCGGTGACCAGCTCCTGAGCGGTCATCTGGAAGCAGCCGTCGCCGTCGACCGCCCAGACCATCCGGTCGGGACGACCGACCTTGGCCCCGACGGCGGCGGGCACCGAGAAGCCCATCGTGCCAAGGCCACCCGAGTTCACCCAGGTGTAGGGGTGGTGGAAGTGCCAGTACTGGCTGCACCACATCTGGTGCTGACCGACACCCGACACGAGGATCGTGTCGTCGGGCGTGTTGTCGCGCAGCGTCTCGAGGACGAACTGCGGCTTGAGCGCCTCCCCCGGCTCGGACATCTCGTAGGTGAGCGGGTAGCGCTCCTGCCAGCCGGCGATGCGCGCCTTCCAGGCCGAACGGTCGGGCTGGGCGCTGGCGACGTCCATGGCCCGCAGCACCTTGATCAGCTCCTCGATGACGAGGCGGCAGTCGCCGGCGATGCCGACGTCGGGGGTGCGGACCTTGCCCAGCTCGGCCGGGTCGATGTCGACGTGGATGATCTTGGCGTTGGGGGCGAAGGCGGGGACCTTGCCGGTGACGCGGTCGTCGAAGCGGCTACCGAGCGCGATCAGCAGGTCCGACTGCTGCAGCGACGTGACGGCCGTGTAGTTGCCGTGCATACCCGGCATGCCCAGCGCCAGCGGGTGGGCGTCGTCGAAGGCGGAGCGAGCCATGAGGGTGGTGACGACGTGGATGTCGGTCAGCTCGGCGAGCTCCTTGAGGGCCTCGGCGGCACGGGCCTTCAGGATGCCGCCGCCGGCGTAGATGACGGGCTCGTCGGCGGCGACGATCAGCTCGGCGGCCTGGCGGATGAGGTCGGCGTCGCCGTCGGTGAGCGGGTGATAGCCGGGGAGGTCGACCGTCTCGGGCCAGTACCACTCCATGGCGCTGCGCGGGTTGGTCGGGTCGACGATGTCCTTGGGGATGTCGACGAGCACCGGGCCCGGCCGGCCCGTGGTGGCGATGTGGAAGGCCTCGCGGATGGTGCGCGGGATGTCGGCGGCCTCGGTGACGAGGAAGTTGTGCTTGGTGACCGGCATGGTGATGCCGGTGGTGTCGCACTCCTGGAAGGCGTCGGTGCCGATGGCGGCATACGGCACCTGGCCGGTGATGACCACCATCGGGATCGAGTCCAGGAAGGCGTCGGCGAGCGGGGTGACGATGTTGGTGGCGGCGGGGCCGCTCGTCACCATGGCCACGCCGGGGCGGCCGGTGGCTTGGGCGTAGCCCTCGGCCATGTGGCCGGCACCCTGCTCGTGGCGCACGAGGATGTGGCGGATCGGCGAGTCGATGATCGGGTCGTACACCGGCAGGATCGCTCCCCCGGGGAGGCCGAAGATCACCTCCACGCCCTCGAGCTCGAGCGACGTGATGAGGGCCTTGCCCCCGTCCATCGGGGTGCCCGGTGCGGGTGCTCCGTGTGTCATGGCTTCGTGGTTCCTCGTGTGACGTGGGCGGTGAAAGGGTTGCAGGGTTTCGGGGCGAAAACGCAATCGACCCCCCGTGAAGGGAGGTCGAGGTGCGCACGCGAGAACCGCCGCCGAAGCGGCGGGGCGTGCGCTACGTGAGTACTACGAACGTGCAGGCGGTGGTGGGGTGCGCACACATGGTGTCGACAGTGTGCCAGGCGTCTGAACGTTCGGCAACCGCCTTTGCCCGCATCTCGTCTCGACTGCGCGGCGATCGACCTCTGCGGTGCACCACCGCGCACTCGACGTCGAACCGCTCCACCGCGCACTCGACGTCGAACCGCTCCACCTCGCATCGAACCGCTCCACCTCGCATCGACTGCGCGGCAATCGACCTCTGCGGTGCAACGCCGCGCACTCGACGTCGTCCCCGCGTGGGTCTAGAGGCGGAGGGAGGCGCAGGCCGGGCATCAGAGCTCGTCGAGGTGACGGGCGCGATCGTCGACGCCCCGGGCATGGGTGTCCTCGACAACCTGGATCCCAAAGGAAGCGTTGATGGCCGCCACGGCCGCCGCTTCGCTGCGACTGCTACGCGGCGGGGCGCCAACGAAGAGCCGACGGATTCGCTGCAATGTGGACACGACGACTCCCGTCACGACGGCGCTGCCGGCAACGTCATGACCGTGCCGCCGGGCTGTGTCGTGCCCGGGCCACCGGGAAGGTTCGCGCCGTCCATGGAGAACCGGCAGTGCACGACCGCCCAGTCCTCCAGGCGACGGTTGGCGCTCTGCACGTCATCGGCGTACTGGTCGGTGATGACACGGTCGACGAGCAGCTGCATGTCCTGGCGCAGGTCAGTCGGCGCCAACACGATGAGCGCGGCGAAGTCGTCGACCAGCAGCTGCATCGTCGGCTGATCGATCGTGCCGTAACCAAAGTCGTCTTCCGGACGCCGCTCGTTGGCCGCGTTGATCCATCCGGCGAGCGCCTCGCAGAAGACGCGATCTGCGTCGAGCACCGTCGGCGACACGGTCGCGCCGGTCCCGGAGCTCGTCACGAACAAGGGAGTAGAGCCGGGCCCCTCCGCGGTGCTCAGGTCCGAGGGCGAGGAGCACGCCGCTGCCGCCGTGCCGACCACGCCGACCACGACGAGCAACCGATGCCCGGTCATCCGCAACATCGCACCCCTCTCCACGCCGGCTGTACCCGCAGCACCTCGGCCCCGTCGTCCTCGCGCCATCTCGCGATTCTGGTGGTGCGCACCCGCGCATGCCCGGGTGGGCACCTCAAGAACGGGAGAAGGAGCTACTCGGTGATGGCGCCCTTGTCGGCGCCCTGGGCCAGCTTGGCGTACTTGGCCAGGAAGCCGGTCGTGTAGCGCGGCTCGGGGAGCTTCCAGTCGGCCTTGCGGCGCTCGAGCTCGGCCTCGTCCACCAGCAGGTCGATGGTGTGGTTGTCGACGTCGATGACGATGCGGTCGCCGTCGGCCACGAAGGCGATCGGCCCGCCGTCGACGGCCTCCGGCGCCACGTGACCGATGCAGAAGCCGTGCGTGCCGCCCGAGAATCGCCCGTCGGTGATCAGCGCTGCGTCGCCGCCGCGCCCGGCACCCTTCATGGCGCCGGTGACGGCCAGCATCTCGCGCATGCCCGGGCCGCCCTTGGGGCCCTCGTAGCGGATCACGACCACGTCGCCAGCCTTGATCTTGCCGGCGAGGATCTCGTCCATCGCCGCCTGCTCGCCGTCGAAGACGCGCGCCGTGCCCTCGAAGCGGGTGAAGTCGATGCCCGCCACCTTGACCACGGACCCCTTTGGCGCCAGCGACCCTTGCAGCACGGCGATGCCGCCCACGGGGTTGATGGCGGCTGACAGCGGATGGATGACCTCGCCGTCGGGCTTGGGCGGGTCGAGGGCCTCGAGGTTCTCGGCCATGGTCTTGCCGGTGACCGTGAGGCAGTCGCCGTGCAGCACGCCGGCGTCGAGCAGCTCCTTGAGCACGACGGGCACACCGCCGATGTTGTCGACGTCGACCATGTGGTACTTGCCGTGCGGCTTGGTGTCGGCGATGTGCGGCACCCGCTTGGCGACCTTGTTGAAGTCGTCGAGCTCGAGCTCGACCCGGGCCTCGTGGGCGATGGCGAGCAGGTGCAGCACAGCGTTGGTGGAACCGCCGAGCGCCATGACGACGGCGATGGCGTTCTCGAACGCTTCCTTGGTCATGATCTGGCGGGGCCGGATGTTCTCGGCGATCAGCGCCATGACCGCCTCGCCCGAGGCGTAGGCGAAGTCGTCGCGGCGGCGGTCGACCGCCGGTGCCGACGCCGAACCGGGCAGCGACATGCCGAGCGCCTCGGACACCGAGGCCATGGTGTTGGCGGTGAACATGCCGGCGCAGCTGCCCTCTGTGGGGCAGGCGTTGCACTCGATGGCCTTGAGCTCCTCGTCGGTGATGGCGCCGGTGGCATGGGCGCCGACGGCCTCGAACACCGACACGATGTCGAGCGCCTCGCCATTGAGGTGGCCCGGCAGGATCGACCCGCCGTAGAGGAAGACCGACGGCAGGTTGATACGGGCCGCCGCCATCAACATGCCGGGCAGCGACTTGTCGCAGCCGGCGAAGGTGACCAGCGCGTCGAGGCGCTCGGCGTGCATCACGCACTCGATCGAGTCGGCGATGATCTCGCGCGACACGAGCGACCCGCGCATGCCCTCGTGGCCCATCGAGATGCCGTCGCTCACGGCGATCGTCACGAACTCGATCGGGAAGCCGCCCGACGCCTTCACCCCCTCCTTGCACCGCTTGGCCAGGCGATCGAGCGGGAGGTTGCAGGGCGTCACCTCGTTCCACGACGACGCCACGCCCACCTGCGCCTTGCCCCAGTCGCCGTCGGTCATGCCGACCGCCCGGAGCATGGCCCGGGCCGGGGCGCGCTCGGCACCGTCGGTGACCTCGAAGGAGCGGGGCTTGTTCGTGTTGGCCATCTCGCCAGCCTAGATATCCGCCCGAGCGGCGGCCCAATGGTTCCGCCACCACGAAGGGAGGGGCGCGTCGCGGCGGGCCGCACCTAGCATCGGGCGCCTGTGACGTCGGCACCTCCCCCGGCGGTCGTCCCGCCCGGCCCCGCACCGGCGCCCGCACCTGCGGCGGCGCGTCCCGCCGACGCGGTGGTGACCGCGCACGATCTGACCAAGCGATGGGGCAGCCACGTGGTGTTCGACCGCGCCTCGTTCGAGATCGGCAGCGGGGTCACCGGCCTGCTCGGCGCCAACGGCACCGGCAAGACGACCCTCATCGGCATGGTGCTGGGCCTGCACCGTCCTGACGGCGGGACGCTGCGGGTCAACGGCCTCGACCCCGAGACCGCCGGCGCGCTGGTGCGCGCCCGAGTGGGATACGCCCCGGAGCACCACAACCTGCCGCCGGACATCCGGGCGCACGACCTCGTCCGCCACATCGCCGAGCTGCACGGCATCCCGGCCCGGGTCGCCACGGCCCGGGCCAACGACATCCTGTGGCAGGTCGGCCTCGGCGAGGAGCGCTTCCGGGCCGTGTCCACCATGTCGACCGGGCAACGCCAGCGGGTCAAGCTGGCCCAGGCGATCGTGCACGACCCCGTCCTCGTGCTGCTCGACGAGCCCACGGACGGCCTCGACCCGGTGCAGCGCGACGACATGCTGGCGCTCATCCGCCGCGTCGGCACCGAGTTCGGCATCGACGTGGTCATCTCGTCGCACCTGCTGGAGGAGGTCGAGCGGATCTGTGACGCCGTGGTCATCCTCTCCGGCGGCACGGTGGCGGCGTCGGGCGCCATCGACACCTTGATCGGCGCCGGTCGGGGCGTGCTCGTCCAGCTCGACACGGACGCCGCCACCGTGGCCGCCATCGCCGAGGACCTGCGAGCACGCCGGTTCGGCGTCGACCCGGGCCAGAGCGCCGACCAGCTGCTCGTCACACCACTCCCCCCGCCAACGGGCACTCCGGCGGCGACCGCCGACGGACCCGGTGACAGGGCCGCCGACGGCGCGGGCGACCTGCACGACGCCGTGCGCGACGTCGTGGTGGCCCACGGTGCCGGCATCCGGCGGCTGAGCTCGAGCACCACGCGACTCGAGGACGTGTTCCTCCAGGCCGGCGCCGAGGACGCCCCGCCCTACGTCGCCGCCGCCGCCGAGGAGGCGCCGTGACCGCCGCCGCCCGCATCCACGACCGGGGCTACTCCCGCTACACCGACGAGCGCACCGGCACCGGTGGTGCCGTGCGGTCGCTGTACCGCCAGACCCTGCAACAGGCGCTCGGGTTCCGGCGCAGCGTCTGGCAGAAGATCCTGCCCTTCCTCTCGATCGTGCTGGCGTACCTACCGGCCATCGCCTTCGTGGGCATGGCGGCGTTCGCCAACACCCAGCCCCGTGTCGCGGCGCAGGTGCAGGAGCTGCTGCCGACGTATGCCGAGTACTACGGCTTCGTGTACGCCGCCATCTTGGTGTTCGTCGCCTTCGTCGCGCCGGAGCTGCTCTGCGCCGACCGACGCACCGGCATGCTCGGGCTCTACCTGGCCTCGCCGCTCACCCGCGGCACCTACCTGCTGGCGCGCGGCGCCGGCACGCTCACGCTGCTGTTGCTGGTGACGCTGGGGCCGCCGCTGCTGATGCTCGTCGCCAACACCCTCAACGGCACCGGCCCGACCAACGTCGGGGACTTCCTCACCACGTTGGGCCAGGTGCTGGTCAGCGGGGTCGTGATCGGCGCCTTCTACGGGGCGCTGTCACTGGCCGTCGCCAGCCTCACCACCCGCCGAGCCTTCGCCACGGTCGGCATCGTGTTCATCTTGTTCGGCTCGTCGGTGCTCACCCAGCTGCTGATCCGCCGTGCCCGCTTCAGCCAGGATCTGTTCCTCGCCAACCTGCTGCTGCTGCCGTTGGAGCTCGTGTTCCGCATCTTCGGGGAGTCGGGGCACATCAACCGCACCGCCAGCGAGGTGCAGACCCTGCCGCTGGCGCTCGCCTGGGCGGGATGGACCGGTGGGTGCGCCCTGCTCGTGTGGCTGCGCTACCGCCGCCTCGAGGTGACCCGATGAGCGTCATCGAGCTGCGGTCGGTGTCGAAGTGGTTCGGCTCCGTCGTGGCCGTGAGCGACGTGTCCTTCTCGATCGACGGCGGCGTGACGGCATTGCTCGGGCCGAACGGGGCGGGCAAGTCCACGGTCCTGCGCATGCTCTGCGGCCTCACCCGCCCGTCGGACGGCTCCGTACGCGTCCTCGGCGGTGACCCGGCGACCGATCCGGCCCTCGCCCGGCGCATCGGCATCGTGCCCCAGCAGGAAGGGCTCTTCGACAAGCTCACCGCCGTCGAGTTCGTCACCCTCGCCGGCACGTTGCAGGGCCTGGACGACCCCGGCGCCGCCGCCCGCCGGGCGCTCGAGATCGTCGAGCTCGACCATGCCGACACCCGTGCGGTCGGCGGCTACTCCAAGGGGATGCGCCAGCGGGTCAAGGTGGCCCAGGCGCTGGTCCACGACCCCGACGTCGTCTTCCTGGACGAGCCGCTGACGGGCCTCGACCCGCGCCAGCGCAAGCACATGATCGAGCTGTTCGGTCGTCTCGGCGAGGAGGGGCGCTGCGTGCTGGTGTCGAGCCACGTCCTCGACGAGGTCGAGCGGTTCGGCTCGCGCATCCTGGTGATCGTCCAGGGTCGCCTCGCCGCCGAAGGCGACTTCCACGCCATCCGCGACCTCATGGACGACCGCCCCCACCGCATCAGGGTCGAGACCGACCGGCCGCGCCAGCTGGCGGCCGGTCTGCTCGCCGAAGGGGTGGCGCTCGGCGTACGGCTCGACGGCACGCAGGCGGTGCTGGTCGACACGGTCGACGCCGCCGCCTTCCGCCATGCGGTCGGGCCCGTCGCCGTCGCCACCGGCGCCCGCCTCCTGGCGGTGGCGCCGCTCGACGACGACCTCGACAGCGTCTTCCGCTACCTGGTGGGACGGTGAGACCGTGACCGCGCCCACCGGCACCGACCTCGACCGGGGCTTCCGGGCCCCGATCGGGCGCAGCTGGCTCGCCATCTACCGGCTGCAGCTGCGCCTGCTCGTCACCTGGGGACGGCTGGCGACGATGACCGGACTCGGCGCGCTGGCCGTCATCATCGGTGCGGCGCTCGGCAGCGGCGGGCGGGGCACCGGCACGGAGAACGCCACCGAGCTCGTGGCGCTGTACGGGCTGTTGCTCCTGTTGCCCGTGGCGTCGCTGGTCTTCGCCTCCTCGGCCCTCGGCGACCCCCGCGAGGACGGCACGCTGGTGTACCTGTGGATGCGGCCGCTTCCCCGGTGGGTGGCGGCGCTGGCGTCGTGGGCGGCGGCGCTCACCATCACCCTGCCGATCACGGTCGTGCCCCTGACCCTGGCGGCGGCGCTCGCCGGCGCACCGAGCGACCTCGTCGTCGCCACCGCGCTCGCCACCGGCGTCGGCGCCGTCGCCTACACCGCCGTGTTCGGCGCGCTCGGCCTGCGCACCCGCCGGTCGCTGCTGTGGGGTTTGCTCTACCTGTTCATCTGGGAGGGCTTCGTCGCCAACGCCTCCGATCAGGCGGCCCAGCTGGCGATCCTCGCCTACACGCAGTCCCTGCTGTCGGCAGCGAGCGGCCAGCCGCTCGACCTCGCCGTCGTGGTGGCGCCGTGGAGTTGGATCGTGCCGCTGCTCGTCGCCGCCGTGGCGCTCGTCTACACGGTGCACCGCCTGCGGGTGCAGGAGGTCCCCTGAGCCTCCCGCCGCTGCGGCTGCGCTCGGCGTGGGACCGCGAGATCCTGGCGCTGGCGGTGCCGGCGCTCGGCGCGCTGGTCGCCGAGCCGCTGTACGTCCTCGCCGACACGGCCGTCGTCGGACGCCTCGGAACGGTGCCGCTCGGTGGCCTGTCGGTGGCGGCGGGCCTGCTGGTGTCGGGCTACTCGATCTTCATCTTCCTGGCCTACGGCACGACGGCGGTCGTGGCGCGCCGACTCGGCGCCGGCGACGAGGCGGGGGCCGCCCACCACGCCGTGCAGGCCCTGTGGCTGGCCGCCGCCATCGGCGCCGGGCTCGTGGTCGCCGGCTGGTTCGGGGCGGACTGGCTGATCTCGCTGGTCGGGCCCGCCCCGGACGTGGCGGCCGAGGCCGAGGTGTACTTCCGCATCAGCCTCGCCGGCGTGCCGGCGCTGCTGCTGGTGCTCGCCGGCACCGGCTACCTGCGCGGCCTGCAGGACACCCGGACGCCACTCGTGGTCGCCGTCGTTTCGGCCGGCGCCAACCTGGCGATCGAGATCGTGCTCATCGGCGGGCTCGGCTACGGCATCGGCGCCTCGGCGTTGTCGACGGTGCTGGCGCAGTGGGGCGCCGCGGCGGTGTACCTCGTCGCCGTGGCCCGGGCGGTGCGACGCCACGACGTCGGCCTGCGCCCGAGCGCGACGGCGCTGCGGCGGGTGGCGGCCGTGAGCCGCGACCTGTTCGTGCGCACCGTCACGCTTCGGGCGGCGTTCATCACGATGACGACGCTGGCGGCGCGGCTCGGCACCACCCAGCTCGCCGCCAGCGAGATCGCCTTCGTCCTGTGGACCTTCCTCGCCCTGACGCTCGACGCCGTCGCCATCGCGGCGCAGGCGATGGTCGGCCGGCTCCTCGGCGCCGGCGATGCTGCGGCGGCCCGCGACGCCGCCCGCCGCATGCTCGAGCTCGGCACGGTGTTCGGGGTGGCCGTCGGCACCGTGGTGCTGGTGGCGCGCCAACCGTTGGCGGCGGTCTTCAGCACCGATCCCGATGTCGTGGCCACCGCCGCCACGTTGTTGGTCTGGGTCGGGGCGATGCAGCCGCTCAACGCCGTGGTGTTCGTCCTCGACGGCGTGCTCATCGGTGCCGGCGACACCCGCTACCTCGCCGGCGCCGGCGTGGTGACGTTCGTCGTGTTCCTGCCGGCGGCGGTGATCGCCGCCACCGGCGATGCCGGCACCATCGAGCGCCTCTGGAGCGCGCTCGTGCTGTTCATGGTCGCCCGGCTCGTGACGCTGGTCGTGCGCTTCCGCCGTCCGGGCTGGCAGCGCACGGGCCTGGCCGCCGCCTGATCCGTCGTTGCCACTCCCGCCCCCCACCGACATTGGGCTCGCGCTGGGTTCCGTCAACCGGGCGGGGGCGTGGCGCGGAAATAGCCCTGCCCGCCGCCCGAGGCGACGAGCGCCCCGTCGGTCGACCAGAGGCGGGCATGGCACGCGGCGAGGCCGTCCGTGGCCACCGGCACCCTCCCTTCGACGAAGAGCCACGGCTCGCTCGGCACGAGCCGGTGGAAGGCCACGTAGAGGTCGAGGGTGGGCGCCACCCACCACGGGCCACCCTCGACGAAGGTCCAGGCGTGGCGCGCCATCAGCGCCGGCCAGCTCGGCAGATCGCACAGCAGCACCGAGCGGGCGGCGTCGAGCCAGGGGTCGGTGAAGGTCGACGTCGGGATGAAGCGCTGCCATTGCTGCCACGACGGGTCGAGCGGGCCGTCCGGTGGCCAGTCGCTGCGGAAGGCGATGGGACGGGCGTCGAAGTTGTCCCAGAACGGCATCGGCGGACGCCCGGTGTCGACGGTGAGCTCCGCCAACGACGCCAGCTCCTCGGGCGGTGGGACCGTCGGGCAGGTCGCCACCTCGTGCTCGAGGCCGGCGTTGGCGGCGCCGACGCAGACCGTGGCGTCGAGCACGCCGCGATCGCCTTGCGCCATCTGGACCCGGATCGACTCGACCGAACGGCCGCGGCGCAGCGCCTCGACCGTCAGGTCGACGTCGCCGAACCTGCTGGGTCCGAGGAAGTGACAGAAGAAGCTCACCGGACGCTCGAGGGTCGCCTCGGCGCCGGCGGCACGCAGCGCGATCGCCGCCAGGTAGCCGCCCATCGGGCCCCAGATCTCCCAGTCCCTCGACAGCGATGCCCGGTACCGCCCGTCGTCGTGCCGCTCGATTGCCGTGTCCGCAGCGAAGTCACCCATCACGCCCGCCGTCCCGTCGCTCCCCCATGGCGCTCCCGCCCGTCGTGCCAAGCACACCACATCGCCGGCGCCGGCGCTGGCGCCGGTGCCGTCAGAAGCGCGTGTCGCAGAACGGCGCCCGGCCGCCCGCCAGCAGCGCCGTCGCCGCCGCCAGGGCGTCGATCGAGACGGCCTGCACGCGCCCGGCACGCGCCAACGTGTCGAGCCCGACACCGCCCAGGTACGCGGCGCCGAGCGCACCGACGTCGAGACGTACGTCAGCGTCGGCGCCGTCGGGTTGGCGCGCGCACGTCCCGACGCCCGCGTCGACGTCGAGCCGGTACGTCCCGGAGGCGTAGCCGGCCTCGTCCACGACCTCGAGCGTGATCGAGCCGTCGACGCCGTAGCCCCGCGCCGCCAGAGCCGCAGGCACGTCGAGCAACCGCACCCAGAGGTAGTCGCGCAGCGCCACCGTGCGCACAGCGCGCGGGTCGCTCACCCACCACCGCAGCTCGTCGTCGATGGGGACGGCGTCGACCTCGACGGCGCGCACCAGGTCGATGGTGGTGAGCAGGTGCCACAGGAGCACCTCGGTGTCGGGCGTGGCGGCGGTGAGCTCGCGCACCCGCATGACGAGCCCGCCCTCGGCGCCGGCGTCACGCATCGAGTACACGGCGTAGCCGCCGGGGTCGGCACCGAACGGCTCGGCCACGGCGACGAACAGCTTGCCGCCGCCCTTCCACTGCTCGTCGGGCCCGAGCACCAATCGCCACCACGCCTCGCTGCGGTGCACCATCCCGGGCCGTGCGGCGACGGCGGCGTCGTGGATGGGGCGGACCAGGTCGATCGCCTCGTCCTGGGGCACCAGCCGCAACGGCGGACGCTCTGGCAGCGGCCGGGTGATGCGCAGCGACCGGGGGTCGATCGTCCACCGCTGGTAGCCGCTGGCGAGGCCGTAGCCGAAGCGGCCGTAGATCGCCGCCTCGCTGGCGTTGAGGATCGCCATCGGCTCACCCCGGCGCACGACGTCGTCGAGTTGGTGGCGCATGATCGCCCGCAGGATGCCGCGGCGCCGGTGGGTGGCCGAGACCGCCACGGCGGTCACCCCGGCCGCCGGCACCGAGCCGCCGCCGGGCACGGACATGGTGAAGCCGTAGGCGGCGGCGCCGCCGACGATGCGATCCCGATCGACTGCGGCGATGGTGCGGTCGAGCGGCAGCACCGTCAGCTCACGCTCGACGGCGCCCGGCTCCACATGCTCGCCGAAGCCGGTCTCGATGACCTGCATCCATCTCGGCGCCTCGTCGGCCGTCACCGGCCGCAGCTCGATGCCCTCCACGTCACTGGCCATGACCCGTTCCCCTCCGCGTCCCGTCGACTCGGCCCCGGACGCGGCTGAGGCCCGGCCGGAGCCGGACCTCAGCATCGCAGAGCGGGACCTGCCCGCCGTCGTGGTTTGCGGCTGTCAGCCGCAGTTCTCGTTGAGGTAGGCCTCGATGTTGGCGTTGGCCTCCTCGACCTCGGGGGCCTCGAGCGCCTCGCCGGCCGCTTCGAGCTCGTCAGCCGATGACAACAGGTCGCCGTCCTTGAGCGCCGTACCCACCTCTTTGAAGTAGGTGTTGTACGCGGTCGTGACGACCTCGAGGTCGTCCTTGAGGTCGTCAGGCACCGAGGCGCCGAGCTCTTCCATGCTCTGCTCGTACTCGGCGATCTGCTCCTCGGTGAGGCCACCGCCCAGGGCTGCCGACGGCGCCAGCAGCATCTGGCTGTAGGCCGCAGCCACGCCGAGGCACTCCTCCATGTTGCCGAGGTTGGGGATGCCGCTCGCGCCGCCCGAATCGCTGTCGCCGCCCGAGTCGTTGTCGCTCGAGCTCTCGGTCGTGGTCGGCTTCTCGCTGGTCTTCGTGGCCGACTCGTCGGACTTCGAGCAGGCCACCGTGGCGCCTGCCAGTCCGACGGCGAAGCAGAGGGCCACCATGCGCTTGGCAATGGTCATCGCCGGGTCCTTTCGGAAGGGGAAGGGCGCCCACCGCGCGGGCGCCCGGTGCTCGCGCACCGCCGGCGAGGCTACTCCCCGCCCAGTGCCGCGGCCCGCCGCGCGCCCAGGAGCTGGTTGACGACCTTGCCGTCGGCCTGCCCCTTCGTCGCCTTCATCACCTGACCCGTGAAGAAGCCGGTCAGCTTGCCCCGCCGTGCGTCGTCGCCGTGCACGTAGTCGTCCCACTCGGCGGGGTTGGCGGCGATGATCTGGTCGATCGTGCCCTCGAGCGCCGACGTGTCCATCGCCTCGAACCCGCGCTCGGCGGCGATGTCGGCCGGCGCACGACCCGAGGCGATCACCTCGGCCAACACGGTCTTGGCCTGCGTGGCGGTGAGGGCGCCGTCGAGCTCGAGACGCACCAGGTCCGCCAGCTGTGCTGGATCGAGCCCGCCCGCCGCGTCGACGGGCACGTTGTGCTCGACATGGGTCAGCACCCTCGTCGGGTCGCCACCCGCATCCATGGCGGCGTGGGCCAGGGCGTCGAGGTCGCGCTCGACGGTGAGCGCCACCCCGGCGTCGCTCGCCGGTCGCCCGACGCGCTCG
>CAZYKR010000058.1:0-18906 GCA_964648005.1 uncultured Iamiaceae bacterium | reverse complement strand
CGCACTGGCACCGCATCGACGCCACCGAGACCTGGTCGCACCTCGACGGCGCGGCGATGGTGGTGCGCATCGCCGGCGACGACGGCGCGGTGGTCGACCACCGCGTCACGGGTGACGCCGACGCTGTCGTGGAGCCGTTCGCCTGGCAGGCCGCGCATCCGGACGGGGCGTGGAGCCTCGTGCGCTGCACCGTGCGACCTGGGTTCAGCTTCGACGGGTTCGAGCTGGCGCCGCCGTCCTGGTCGCCACCGGGCGGGTGACGGTCCGCTGCCGGTCAGCCGGTGAACGCCGGCGTCACCGACGCCGCCGCAGGTACGACGGCCGCGGGTGACAACACCGCGGTGGTGGTCGTCGTCTCGGGCACCG
Organism: uncultured Iamiaceae bacterium; assembly: GCA_964648005.1. Classification (GTDB taxonomy): domain Bacteria; phylum Actinomycetota; class Acidimicrobiia; order Acidimicrobiales; family Acidimicrobilacustridaceae; genus JAGQTE01. Next base: position 18,540 of record CAZYKR010000058.1, on the reverse strand, counting down.
GGTCGCAGGCCGAGGCGCTGGTCGGGGTGACGGTGGCCGGCCGGGTGACGTCGGCGGTGGGCGTCCCGGGCACGGTCCATGCGCCGAGGGGCGTCGTCGCCTCGGCACCGATCGGGTCGCCCGGGTCGGTGAAGGTGACGGCGATCGCGGTGGCTCCGGCGCCGGTCAGGCGGACCACGAGCTTGCGTACCCCCGTGTTGGGCGTCTGGCCATCGGGGTTCGGCGATGTCGCTGCCGGTACCGCATCGACGATCGAGAAGGTGCCGGTGGTGGTGGCGTCGAGGTGCGCCTCGAGCACCACGCCGCCCTGCGTCAAGGTGGCCGTGCGCCCGTCCGGGGCGATGTCGACGTCGGCGCGGGTGTGCATCGCCCATTCGACGTCAGCGCCGACGCCGAGGTCGAGCTCGTCGCGCACGACGACCCGGTCCCGGTCGAACAGCCCGACGCCGCGCTGAGCGGGCACGTGGTAGGCGCCCGACAGGTCCGTCACCGAGAACGCAGCTGCCTCGGAGGCGGCGAAGCGCACGATGGTGGCGTCGGCGGCCGGGTCCTGGTCCTCGCACGCGTCGGCGTCGACCACCAGAGTGTTGTGCCCCTCGGCGCGGGAGCGGTAGTAGGTCCAGCGGCGCCCGGTCGCCCAGTTCTCCCAGTACCCGGGCAGGTTGTAGTTCTCCCTGCCGAGGTCGATGGCGAAGCGCTGCCCGCCGCGCTCGAGCACGAACGACCCGAGATCCATCTGGTTGTGGTTCTCGGCCGGTGTGCCGCCCTTGGTGGCGACGAACAGGGCAGCGGGGTCGCCCCAGGCGCTGCGCATGGTGGCCACATCGACCCCGCTGAAGAGATGGTCGCGCGGGGGATCGGTCGGCACGCCCGGCGCCGGCCGATACCACACGACGTCGAGGGCGTGGGGCTCGGTGTGGTCCATCGCCTGCTGCCAGTCGAGGGCGCGGCCGAAGCGCTCGGCGAGTCGGAACAGGAACGGCACGGACGGGGCGAAGCGCGGCTCGCCGTCGTCGGCCCAGTTGAAGCGCTGCCCGGTCGGGCCGACCATGTGCACGGGCACGTCACCGGTCTGGGCGAACCCCGGCACGTCGCCGAGCCCCAGGTCGGAGCCGAGCGCCGTCTCGAGGGCGGCGATCGTGTAGCCGGTGTACTCGGTGGCGTACTCCCAGTAGCTCACACCCTCGGGCCAGGCGCCGTCGGGCGCGTAGTTCGCCATGGCGCCGGGCAGGCGGGTGAGCGCCTCGTGGGCGACGTAGCTCGCCAGATCCGGGTCGACGTCGCCGACGGCGAGGGCGCCGATGGTGAGCCCGCCGTTGACGACGTTGTTCCAGTTGTGCGTGACGCCGGTCCAATACGACACGGCGGCGATGGCGGTGCCGTCGTAGCTCATCCGTCCTGGCGTCAAGCCCTTGTCGATGATCGCCTGGGCGACGGCCGTGCGCTGCGCCGGCGTGAGCGCCGCATACAGCCAGTCGTACCCGACGGCGACGGCGTGGGTCATCTCGGCGGTGTCGAGGAAGTGGATGGGGTTCCAGTCCGGGAAGGCGATCAGCGCCTCGAGCTCGGCCCAGCCGCGGGCGGCGTACGCCGGGTCGCCCTCGACGAGCCACACCAGGCCGAGGTCGTACAGGCGCCGCACGGCGGCCCTGCTGGTCTCGAGCAGGCGGAAGCCGTCCGGCTTCGTGTACGTCAGCGGTGGTTCGCCGAGCAGCGCCGTCGCCCGGGCCTTGACCCCGGCGTACAGCGAGGCGGCGGTGGCATCACCGGCGATGCGCGCCTGGAGGTCGGTCACGCCGTCGGGCGTGAGCACGAGGCGCGGGTGCCCGGCGCGCAGGCCGTCGAGGATGTTCGCCTCTGGTGGGACGACGATCTGGGCCTGCGCCGGGGCCACGCCCGGTCCGGCGACACCGAACACGCTCGTCGCCACCACCAGCACCGCCATCCACGACCGCCATCGCATCCGCTCGACGCTAGACCAGCCGGCCCGGCGCCACGGCTCAGCCCATGACGGCTCAGCCCGGCTGAGCCCTGACGAGTGGTCGTTGGTGATCCGCATGGACGGCGCGTCGACCACTCGTCGGACGATTGCGATGCACCGCCGTCGGCCCAGTGCCCCACTGGCCCGGTGCCCCGGCGTCGGAGTCCCGCACGGCCGGTCGGAGGCCTAAGCTGACGCCTCGTCAGGTCGCCGGCGACCGCCGGGGTCCGGGGAGACGGGAGACGACGATGCTCGAGGCGCCGACGCTGTGGGACCTGGTGGAGGCGCGCGCCGCCGAGACCCCCGATGCCGTGATGGCGATCGACGAGAGCGGCCGGGAGATGACGTTCGTGGCGTTCCGTGACCGGGCCGAGCGCGTGGCCGCAGCGTTGGCCGAGCGCGGCATCGGCGCCGGCGACACGATCACGTGGCAGTTGCCGACGTGGTTCGAGTCGATGGTCCTGGTCGCCGCCATCGCCCGGCTAGGCGCCCGCCAGAACCCGATCCTGCACATCTTCCGCGAGCGCGAAGTCGGCTTCTGCGCCCGCCAGACGCAGGCCAAGCTGCTGGTCGTGCCGACCGAGTTCGGCGGCTTCGCCTTCGCCGAGATGGCGAACGAGATCGCCGAGGCGATCAACGCCGATGGCGGCAGCATCGAGGTGCTGACGTGCGATCGCGACCTGCCCGAGGCCGACCCGGCGGACCTCGGCCCGGCGCCGACCGATGGCGACGAGGTGCGCTGGTACTTCTACACCTCGGGCACCACCGCCGACCCGAAGGGCGCCCAGCACACCGACGCCACCATCGCTGCCGTGGCCAAGGGGATGGCGCAGCGGCTGGCGGTCACGGCTGACGATCGCAACGCCCTCGCCTTCCCCTTCCCGCACATCGGTGGCATCACCTGGCTGGTCACGAGCCTCATGACCGGCTGCCTCAACATCTGCTTCCAAGCCTTCGTGCCCGACCAGGTGGTCGAGATCCTCGACGCCAACGGCGTCACCCTGGCCGGATCGGGCACGGTGTTCCACCAGGTGTACCTGGGCGCCCAGAACAAGGCGGGCGGAGGGCTCTTCGGCGACGTGCGGGCCTTCCCCGGAGGCGGCGCGCCGAAGCCGCCGCAGCTGCACCACGACATGAAGGCGGCGTTCCCGGGGTCGAAGGGCATCCTGTCGGGCTATGGGCTCACGGAGGCGCCCATCTTGACGATGTCAGGCGTCGACGACGGCGACGACGACCTCGCCCACACCGAGGGCTCGCCGATGCCGGGCGTCGAGCTGCGCCTCGTCACGACGGCCGGCTCGATCGCCGGGGTCGGCGAGGAGGGCGAGGTCCGGGCAAAGGCGCCCCAATTGATGAAGGGCTACCTCGACGCCTCCCTCGACGCCGACGCCTTCGACGACGAGGGCTACTTCCGCACCGGCGACCTGGGGATGCTCAACGAGCGCCACATGCTCACCATCACCGGACGCCTCAAGGACATCATCATCCGCAAGGGCGAGAACGTCTCGGCCAAGGAGGTGGAGGACCACCTCTACACACACCCCAAGGTGGCCGACGTGGCGGTGATCGGGCTGCCCGATCCGGACTCGGGGGAGCGGGTCTGCGCCGTCGTGGCCACGGCCGAGGGGTCCGACCCCCTGGACTTCGACGAGATGGTCGAGTTCTTGAAGGGCGAGGGGCTGATGGTGCAGAAGGTGCCCGAGCAGCTCGAGCACGTCGAGGCCATCCCGCGCAATCCGGCGGGCAAGATCCTCAAGCGCGACCTGCAGGCCGCGTACGAGGGCACCCTGCCCCAGCGGTTGCGCTGAGGCAGGGCGCCCACACGCCGGATCGGCTCAGGCCGAGCGAACCTCGAAGTTCACCTTCTGCGAGCCCGACTCGTGGAACTCGAGCGTGAGCTCGATGGTGGTGCCGGCCTCGAGCGGCTCGGCGAGCTCCATCAACATGATGTGGTAGCCACCGGGCTTGAGCATGACGGTCTCGCCGGCCGGGACCTCGATCTCGTCGACCTCGACCATGGTCATCATGTCGTCCATCATCGACGAGCCGGTCGAGCCCATGTCATCCATCGAACCGGTCGAGTGCATGTCGTCGGAGGCCATGTCGTCCTTCATGTCCTCCTTCATGTCGTCGGCCATCGAGCTGCCGGTCATGCCGTCGGCCATGGTGTCGTCGGTGGCGCTGACGGTGTTGTGGAGTTGGACCTCGCCGGCGACCGACGACGCCACGCTCGCGCCGACCAGGCCGTCGTCGGCGTCGGTGTGGTTGACGAGCGTGGCGTAACAGGCGCCGGCGCCGTCGACCATCGGGCTCTCGCGACACCAGGCGTCCTCGATCAGCATGCCCTCCATCATCGAGCCCTTGGTCGACCCGGCGGTGGTGCCGGCCGGCGCCGAGGTCCCCTCGGTGGTCGTGGTGCTGTCCGAGCTGCACGCAGCGGCAGAGGCGAGTGCTGCGGCCGCGATGCTGGCGGCCAGGACTCGGTTGCGTCGGGTGCTCATGTGGGGTTCCTCCAGTTGGGGGTGGGGTACGACCGGACGGGTGCCCGGTCAGGTGACGGTGATGACGACGGCGTCGTCGGGATGCAGGGTGCACAAGCCCTCGAAGCGTGCCGGGGCGTTGAACGTGTGCTCGAACCGCTCGCCGGGCCGGACGGGGAAGGGGCCGACCTGGTGCACCTCGTCGTCCTGGTTGTCGATGACGATGCGATCGCCGACCGCCAGGTCGATCTGGGCGTCGATGAGCGTGACCTCTTCGCCGCTGGCGATGCGGCCGGCTGTACCCACCGGCACCACGACCTTGTACTCGAACGGCTCCTTGGTCGAGCTGCCGGCCAGGGCCACGACGCCGACGACCACGGCGACGAGCGCCAGGACGCCGGCGATGATGCCGAGCGCCAGCCCGGTGCGGGGTCGGTGCCGGGGTTCGGTCGCCTCAGCCATCGATCTGCTCCAGTGCGACGGAGATGTCGTGCACCAGGTCGTCGACCGAGACGCCGAAGGGCAGCTCGACCAGGACGGTGCCCTGGTCGTCGACCAGGTAGGCGGTGCCGCTGTGCACCACCTCGACCTTGCCGTCGGCGTTGGTCGTCACCGACGACGTCGTGCCGAAGGCCTCCTCGGCGGCGTCGAGCTCGGCCGGGTCCGTCGTGCGCAGGGCGTGGCGGTTGTCGGCGTAGAACGACAAGAAGCGCTCCATGACCTCGGGCGTGTCGCGCTCGGGGTCGATCGCCACCATCGCTGCCTGCAGCTTGTCGGCGGCCTCGGGCCCGAGCTCGTTGAGGGCCGCCTTGTAGTAGCTCATCGTCGTCGGGCAGACGTCGGGACAGTTGGTGTAGCCGAAGAACACGAACAACAGCTCACCCTCGGGCGCCTTGAAGGCGAACGTGCCCTCCTGGCCGGGCGTGACGTCCGGCAGCGTGACGTCGCCGACCTGGAAGGGGTCGGGCCTCGTCACGCCACGGAAGGAGGACGAGCCTGCCTCGCTCGTGGTTCCCGCGGCGGTGGAGGTGGACGCGTCAGCACCGCAGCCGGCCGCCGCCAAGGCGACTGCTGCTGCCGCGAGCGCGGCGCGCGTGAGGGTTCCGGTCGTTCCCATCCCCTCAACAGTCGTCGCGCAACCCGCTGCGGTTCCAGTCGGGTTGCCAATCGGGACCTTGGTCCCACTACGATCTGACGACTCATCAGAAACGAAGCCCGACAACGGGGGAGCTCCATGGGTCTGCTCGACGGCAAGGTCGCGATCGTCACCGGCGCGGGGCACGGCATCGGCCGTGGCCACGCGCTCGAGCTGGCGAAGGAGGGGGCAAAGGTCCTGGTCAACGACTTGGGGACCACGCTCCAGGGCGAAGGGACCGGACGCGACGCGGACCTCACCGTCGACCTGATCACGGCCCGGGGCGGCGAGGCCGCCGCCAACTACGCCGACGTGGCCGACTACGCCCAGGCCGGCGAGATGATCGCCCAGGCCGTGGACACGTTCGGCCGTCTCGACATCGTCGTCAACAACGCCGGCATCGCCCGCGACGCCACGATCTGGAACATGACCGAGGCCGACTGGGACTCGGTCATCCGGGTCCACCTGCGCGGGACGTTCTGCCCCACCACGCACGCCGTGAACCACTGGCGCGACCTGTCCAAGGCGGGCGAGGACGTCTCAGGTCGTCGGATCATCAACACCACCTCCGGCGCCGGGCTCGTCGGCAACTTCGGACAGGCGAACTACTGCACGGCCAAGGCCGGCATCGCCGGGTTCACCCAGACGGTCAGCCTCGAGGTGTTCAAGCTGGGCATCACGGTCAACTGCATCGGCCCGGCGGGTGCGACCCGGATGGCGGCCTCGATCCCCGGTGCCGGCATCGAGGCCAAGGAGCCCGACGAGTTCGACGAGTGGAACGCCATGGACCCGTCGCTGTCGTCGCCGCTCGTCGCCTGGCTGGCGTCGGACAAGGCGGGCCACGTCACCGGGCAGGTCATCCGGGCCGTCAAGGACGAGATCGTGCTGATGGAGGGTTGGCGCAACGGGCCGACGATCCGCAAGGCCAACAAGCGCTGGGAACCCGCCGAGCTCACCGCCCTGATGAACGCCGACCTGTTCGGGTGCCGGGCGCCCGGTCTGCGGTACTAGACCCGCCGTCGGCGGCGATCGGCCAGAATGCCGCCCATGGCGCCATCCGCCGCTGACGCGACGATCGCCGACCTGCTCGGCCGCTGCCTGCGGGCCGTGGGCGTGCGGGCCTGCTTCGGCGCGCCCGGGCGTCCCGACCTCCCCGGGGTGCGCGCCGTGCCCGTCGACGGCGCACTGGCGCCCCTGCTGGCTGACGCCTCGGGTCGCATCGGCCCAGGACCGGGTGCGGCCTGGGTCGGCCCGCAGACGCTGCGCCTGTCGTCGGTGTTCGGCGCCGACGCCGACCCCCACGTCGTGCGCGATCCTGCGGAGCTGCCGCTGGCGGTGGCATCGTGGCGGGCCGGGCGAGTCCACGCCGCGGTCGAGCTCGTGCTCGATCTGGACCTGGGTGCGCCGGCGCCCTCCATCGAGCCGGTCGAGCTGACGCCCGCAGGGGCGGCGCCCACCCTCGACCCGTCGATGCGCGACGTCGGCGTGGTGGTGCTCGCCGGACCCGGGGTGGTGCACGCCGGTCGGGTCGATGACCTGGCGGCGCTGGCACACCATGGCGGCATCGGCGTCGTCAACACCTGGGGCGCCAAGGGAGTCTTCGCCTGGGACGATCCGGCGCACCACGGCACCGTGGGGCTGCAGGCCGAGGACGCCACGCTGGCCGGCATCGACGAGGCCGGGCTCGTGCTCGCCGTGGGTCTCGACCCGGCGGAGGCGCCGCCCGAGCGCTGGGGGCGTCGCCCGACGTTGGAGGTGGCGCCCGAGCACCTGGTGACGCTGACGATGCGCTGGAGCGGCGACGCCGCCATCCCGCCGCCACCCCCGCTGTACCGGGCGCTGGCGGCGGCGTTGGCGCCGTCCTACGCCGCAACCCAGTCGCCGTTGCCGGCGCCGCGCGCCGCGGCCGACCTCGCCGACGTCCTGCCCGCCGACGGCCTCGTGGCGGCCCAGCCCGGCACGGTCGGGCTGTGGGTCGCCCGATGCCTCCCCACGCGCGTTCCCGGCTCCGTGCTCGTCCCGGCGCAGGACGTGCCCGGCGCCGCCATGGCGTTGGGGGCGGCAGCGGTGCTGGCGCACGGGCGCCCGGCCGTCGTCGTCACTGAGGAGCCGACGACGATCGATGAGGCGTTGGCCGACCTGGCGGCGGCGACCGGCACCCTCGTGTGGGAGCAGTGGACCCCCGATGGCGGCGCACGCGAGGACCCGGCCAACCACCGAGCCGGCATCGTCGAGGCGCTCGCTGCCGGCGGCGGGCGTCGCTCCGTGTGCGTGCAGACCGACGCCACCTCGATCCTGACCGACGTGGCGGGTCCGGTGGTGGCGTGGCGGAGGTGACCGGCCGCCGGCACCGGCCGAGCGATGCGGCGCGGTTCACGTTCGTCGCGGTCTGCTGCATGTGGCTGCTCATGCCGGTGCTCCTGCGCGACACGCTGGCCCAGGACGCCGTGCCGTACGTGGTGGCGGGCGAGTTCGTGCCCACCGAGCCCGACCTCGTCTACGCCGCACAGGGCGGCGACCTCTTCACGCTCGACGAGCCGTTCGCAGCGCGCTCGTGCGAGCTGTCGCCGCCGGGGACGGACTGCAGCTCCTTCCCGGTCGCCTACGTCAGCACGCCGCTGTCGCTCCCGTTCGCCCGCCTGGTGGCGTTGCTCGGCGCCGACGCCGGCATCCTCGCGATGCGGCTCGGGGCGGCGCTGTGCCTGGTCGCCGGCATGACGGCGTTGTGGCGTCGCTTGACGCCTCGGCATCCCGCCGCCGGCACCTACCTGGCGGCGACGGCGGTGCTGCTGACCCCCTTCGCCATGACCCCGATCGGCTTGGGCCAGACCTCGCCCGTGCTGTTCCTGTCGGCGGCGCTGGGGGTGCGCGGCACGCGCCGCGCCCCGCGGGCCGTCGGCATCGGCGCCGTGACGGCGGCGGCGGTGGCGTTCAAGGCGTTTCCGCTGGCGATGCTGGCGGTCGCGTTGTGGCAGCGCCGATGGCGGCTCGTGGCGGCGACCGTCGCCTGGTGTGCGTTGCTCGCTCTCGGCGCGCTCGTCCTCGTGCCGCCGGCGACCTTCCAGGAGTTCGTGACGGGGGCGAGCGAGATCTCGGGCAAGGCCATCGGCAATCCCTACAACGGGTCGATCGCCAACGCGCTCCACGACGTGATCGGTTTCGACGGCGTCGGCGCTGCCGGCGCGGCGCTGAGCGCGCTCGTGGTGATCGGCGGCGCCGCCGTGTGGTTCTGGACCCAGCGACGTGCCGATGACGACACGGCCTGGGCCCTCGCCCTCCTGTTGCTGCTGTTGGTGAATCCTCTGGTGTGGTGGCACTACGCCCTGGTCGGCATGGCGGCGGTGCTCGTGGCCGTGATCGCCTTGCGCTCGGTGTCGGTACGTCACCTGCAGCTGGTGGTGGTCCTGGCCGCCACCACCGTCCCGATCAGCATCCCGGCGACCCGCGGCTTCGGGTTGCCCGTGGCGCAGGCGCTGTGGATGCTCGTCGCCGTCGGCGTGACCGTGGCACTGGCACGGCGCCGACACCCGATCGACCACCGAACCGACCCGATCCCGGTCGCTGAGAGGAGCGCCTGACCATGGGCACCGCACCGAGCACGTACAACCTCGCCGACATCTGGGAGGCGGTCAGCGCGGTCGTCGCCGACCGCACCGCCGTCGTGTGCGGCGACACGCGGCGCACCTATGCCGAGCTCGACGAGCGCGCCAACCGCCTGGCGAACTGGTTGCTCGATCGCGGGGTGCAGCCGGGGCAGCACATCGGCCTGTACCTGACCTCGGGCGCCGAGTACTTCGAGGCGATGCTGGCGGCGTACAAGGTGCGCGCCGTCCCGATCAACATCAACTACCGCTACGTCGAGACGGAGCTGGCCCAGCTCTTCGACGATGCCGACCTCGTCGGCGTGCTGGTGGAGCGCAGCTTCGCGGCACGCGCCGAGCGGATCCGGCCCGAGCTCGCCAAGGTCGGTTGGTGGCTCGCCGTCGAGGACGGGGAGCCGGGCGACGCCGTCACCGGCGAGGTCCGCTACGAGGACGCCCTGGCGGCGTCGTCCTCCGAACCGCCGGCGATCGCACGCACGGGCGACGACCGGTACGTCATCTACACCGGCGGCACCACCGGCATGCCCAAGGGCGTCGTGTGGCGACACGAGGACGCCTTCTTCGCCTGCATCGGCGGCGGCGACCCGATGCGCCTGGCGGGCGCCGTCGAGGAGCCGGCGCAGATGATGGACCGCATCATGGACGGCGCGTTCGTGTTCCTGCCGGTGGCGCCGCTGATGCACGCGGCGGGGCAGTGGACGTCGTTGTCGTGGTTGTTCTGCGGCGGGACCATCGTGTTGCTGCGCGGCTCGTTCGATCCCCAGCGGGTGTGGCAGACCGTGCAGGACGAGCACGTCAACCTGATCACCGTCGTCGGCGACGCCATCGTGCGTCCGCTCGTGGACGAGTGGGACGCGTCCGGGCCCTACGACGTGTCGATGCTGCTGTCGGTCGGCTCGGGCGGGGCGCCACTGACCCCGAGCCTGCGCAAGCGCCTGATGGAGATCGTGCCCAACGCCGCGGTCGTGGACGGCTTCGGCTCGTCCGAGACCGGCGCGCAGGGCGGGAGTCGACTCGAAGCCGGTGACGCCCCGAGCGATGCCGTGTCGCGCTTCACGCCGTACGGGGCGGGGACGACCGTGCTCGACGAGGTGACCCGCACGGAGGTCGCCCCGGGGTCGGGCGTCGTCGGTCGGGTGGCCCTGCGGGGTCACATCCCGCTCGAGTACTACGGCGACCCGGTGAAGTCCGCCGAGACGTTCATCGAGGTCGGCGGGGACCGCTGGGTGCTGACGGGGGACATGGCCACCGTCGAGGCCGACGGCACGATCACCCTGTTCGGGCGGGGGTCGGTCTGCATCAACACCGGCGGCGAGAAGGTCTTCCCCGAGGAGGTCGAGGCCGTGCTCAAGGCGGCCGACGGGGTGTACGACGCCGTGGTCGTCGGCGTGCCCGACGACCGGTGGGGCGAGCGGGTGGCCGCCGTCGTCGCCGCCGCACCAGGCGTGACCCTCGACGTCGAGGCGCTCCAGGCACACTGCCGCGCGGCGCTGGCGGGGTACAAGGTGCCACGCCAGGTGGCCGTGGTCGATGCGGTGGAGCGGTCGCCCGCCGGCAAGGCCGACTACCGCTGGGCGCGCGCCGTGGCGACGGGCGCCTGAGGTCGGCCATGCGTCGGCTGCTCCGTCCGTGGGTGCTGCTCACGGTCGTGCTGTCGTCGCTCCTGCCGTTCGTCGGCTTCTCCTACCGGTTCCGGCACGAGTTGGTCGGTGCCGTGGTGTACCTCCCCATGGTGGTGGTCGTCGCCACGGCACAGCTCGCCGTGCTGGCGTTCGTGGCGTGGCGGCGCCCGACGTCCGACCTGGTCCGGGCGGCGTTCGTCAGCGCTGCCGTCGTCCTGTCCGTGTTCTCGTTCGACGCCTGGATGGACCTGCTGGCGCCGCACGGCCCGTCGGTGTTGCGCCTCGGCATCTGGGCGGTGGCGACATCGCTGGCGATCTGGGGCGTCTGGCGACTGGTCGACCGGGAGTGGTTCCGTTGGGGGACGTCGATCTTCCTCGGCGTGCTGGTCATCACCCAGGCCGTGTCGCTCGGCGCGTACCGGATGTGGGTCGCCGGGGCCGAGGCGCCGGTGGTCGACGCGGGGCTCCCGCCCGTGGCGGCCGTGCCGGCGGCGCGCCCGGACGTCTGGTGGTTCGTCCTCGACATGATGGGCCGGCCCGACCAGGTGCAGCTGCACGCGGGCGCCGACCTCGGGCCGTTCGTCGACGACCTCGAAGGGGACGGGTTCGTGGTGGCCGACGAGAGCTGGGTGTCGTACCCGCGCACGGTGTTCTCGCTGAGCTCCACGCTCGCCATGGGGTACCCGTTCCTGCCGGGTGCGGACCTGCGCAACGAGTTCGCCGCTGGGGCGCCCCTGCTGCTCGACGCCAACCCGACGATGGACCGGTTCCGGGCCCTGGGCTACCAGGTGGCGTACGCCCCGGCGGGCGGACCCCACTGGACCCACTGCGGTGCGGCCGTCGACGTGTGCGCCGAACCGCCGACGTCGCTGCTGCGCGGCGATGAGCTGCAGCTGGCGTTGACGATCATGTCGCCCGTCGCCGACCTCGCCGTGGCGGACACGGTGCACGCGCCGCCGAGCGATGCCCTGGCGCGCGTGCGGGCGGCGGTCGACCCGGACCGGCCCCTGTTCGCCTTCGTGCACGTCCTGTCGCCACACGAGCCGGCGCGCTATCGCGACGACTGCTCGCTGCTCGACCAGGCGGGCATCGACGACGGTCCGGCCGTGGATCGAGCGGCGCACTACGCCACGGACGCCACGTGCATCGCCGCCGACATGCAGCGCACCGTCGAGCAGATCGTGGCCGAGGACCCCGACGCCGTCATCATCATCCAGGGCGACCACGGCTCGAAGCTGGACGGACGGTGGGAACCGCCCGACCAGTGGACGGCGGCGCAGCTGACGGAGCGGTTCGCCATCCTGGACGCGCTCCGACTCCCACCGGGGTGCCCGGTCGACGACCCCCGTGCGGCTGCTGCGGTCAACACCTTCCGCCTGGTGTTCGCCTGCCTCGAAGGGCGCCGGCCCGACCTCGTCGACTACCGGGCATTCAACTGGTCGCCGCGCGAGATCGACACGCTGGTCGAGCTCGACACCTCGCCCGGTCCACCCGGCCCGCCCGCCGTGTTCGCGGACGAGCCGGAGCGGTAACGTCTCGTCCCGATGCAACGCACGAGCGGGGTGGATGCGGCGTTCCTCTACGGAGAGACGCCGAACTGGCACATGCACGTCTCGGCGGTGCTGATCGCCGACCCGTCGACATCACCCGAGCCCTGGACGACCGAGCGGTTCATCGAACGCACGGCCTCGCGGATCCACCTCGCGCCGCAGTTCCGGTGGCGGCTCGTCGAGGTGCCGTTCGGGCTGGACCGCCCGTACTTCGTCGAGGACCCGGACTTCGACATCCACAGCCACATCCGCCGGATCGGCCTGCCGGCACCCGGCGGCCCGGAGCAGCTGGGCAACCTCATCGGCGATCTGGTCAGCCTCAAGCTCGACCGCCGCAAGCCGCTGTGGGAGTTCTGGATCATCGACGGCCTCGCCGACGGCCACGTCGCCATCCTCGCCAAGATCCACCACGCCATCATCGACGGGATCTCCGGCTCGGAGCTCGCCACGGTGTTGATGGACCTCGAGGCCGACCCGCCGCCGACGCCTCCCGAAGCGGACCGCGTGGTCGATGCCATGCCCAACCAGTTCGAGCTGTTCGCCCGCGGCGCGCTCGAGGCGTTCGGCACGCCGTACCGGGCGATGCGCTTCGGGCGAGGTGCGATCCGCCAGGGTCTCAAGTTCGTGGGCTTCCAGCGCCGTGCCGCGCCGCCGGTGGCGCCGTTCCAGGCGCCGCGCACGTCGTTCAACACCGAGCTGTCCAAGCACCGGCGCTTCGCCTATGCCAGCGTGCCCTTGGCGGACGTGCGCGCCGTCAAGGACGCGTTCGACGTCAAGGTGAACGACGTGGTGCTGGCCATCTGCTCGGGGGCCCTGCGCAACTACCTCGACGCCAACGGCGAGCTCCCGGACGCGCCGCTGGTGGCGCAGGTGCCGGTGTCGCTGCGCGCCGAGGAGGACAAGGCCGACGTCGGGACCAAGGTCGGGGCGATGTTCGCCTCGTTGGCCACCCACCTGCACGATCCGGTCGAGCGGCTCCACGCCATCCACGCCTCGACGCGTGACGCCAAGGAGATGCAGCAGGCGCTCGCCGCCGAGAAGATCATGGGCATCACCGAGGCGGCGCCGCCGGCGCTGATCTCGCTGGCGGCGCGCATGTACACCGCGGCGGGCCTGGACAGTCGTACGCCGCCGATCATGAACCTGATCATCTCCAACGTGCCGGGACCGCCGTTCCCGATCTACTGCGCCGGCGCCAAGCTGGAGTCGATCTACCCGATGGGACCGTTGATCTACGGCACGGGTGTCAACGTGACGGTGTTCAGCTACCAGGACCGCATCGACTTCGGCTTCATGTCCTGTCGCGAGGCGGTGCGCGACGTGTGGCAGATCGCCGAGGGTGTCGACGCCGCGTTCCGCGAGCTTGCAGAGGCGGCGAGGTCGGCTCCGACGACCCCGTGAGCGACGCGTCGCACGCCGCACCGTCCCCGGCGCGCCCGGCGGCGAGGTGGCGGTTGTCGGCCTACGCCGTCGCCGTCGTCGTGGCGGTGGTGGCGGCCAAGCTCGGTGGCTTCGTCGCCGCCAACGACTACGAGCTGCCCGATCTCGGCCGGGTGGCGTGGATCGCCGGGTGGGTCAGCGCCGGCTGCGTCGGCGTGCTCGCCGTCGTCCTGCGGATGCGGCCCCGCCTCGACGTCGACCGGACGGCGGTGGCGGCCGCGGTGCTCGTGTGGTGGTGGTTCTCGTTCGATCTGCTGTTCCGCTCCTGGAGCACAGGCATCGGACGGCGGGTCGTGCAGGTGGCGCTCTGGACGCTGATCGCCGTCGTCGCCGTGCGCCTCGCCTACGCGCTCGCCCGGCACCGCGTGGTGCGTGACCTGGCGCTCGCCGTCCCGGCCTGCCTGCTGGTGCTCCTCGGCGCTGCGGTCGGGTCCTACCGCCTGGGCGTCGACGACACCGCCCGGCCGGACAGCACCGTGGGGGCAGCGCCGCCGCTCGCCGACGGCGCGCCGAACATCTACTGGATCATCCTGGACGAGCACGCCCGCGCCGACCAGCTCGAGGCCTTCACGGGGACCGACAGCGCCGCCTTCACCGAGGCGCTCACCGCACGCGACTTCGAGGTGTCCACGTCGAGCTGGGCCAGCTACACCCGCACGGCGCAGTCGCTCGCCAGCACCCTGTTCGCCGACTACGTCTTCGCACCCGGCGGCAACGTCGAGAACGAGTACCTCGTCGGCGGGTCGGCGCTGCGGGGCGAGAACCCCACCATCGAACGGCTCCGTGCCCACGGGTACCGCTTCGTCTACGCGCCGGCCGGGACCTACCAGTGGTCCGCATGCACATCGCCCCCGGCCGATCGCTGCGTGGACGTGCCGGGCGGGTTCGACGTGACCGACGATCTTGGAGCCGGGCTCGTGGACCTGACCCCGCTGTCGCAGCTGCGGCTGTGGCAGGTCGGCACCATGGACCTGCCGACGGTGGCGGCGGCGGCCGAAGAGGAGGTGGCGGAGGGAGGGCCGTTCGTCCTCGTGGCGCACGTGATGTCGCCGCACTGGCCGTTCCGCTACGACACCGGCTGCGCGCTGCGCGCCGAGCCTGTGGTGCCCGCCGAGCTCTCGGGCCCCGAGCGCGCCGCCATGTACGCCAACGAGGTCCGCTGCCTCGACGAGGCGGTGGTCGACGCGGTCGATCGCATCGTGGCCGTCGACCCGAACGCCCTGATCGTGGTGCAGAGCGATCACGGCTCGGGGCTCTCGATCGACCTGCACGCCCCGAACGCCGGTTGGGGCGACGCGGCGCTCGTCGAGCGTCTGGCCGTCCTCAACGCCATGCGCCTGCCGGCGTCGTGCCGGGCCGACGATCGGTACGGGGTGGAGGGGGAGCCGCTCGTCAACACGTTCCGCATCGTCCTCGCCTGCCTCGAGGGCCGCGATCCCGACCTGCTCGAGCACCGCGCCTTCCTGTGGCCGTTCAACGACCTGCGCGGCATCGAGGAGCTCGACACGGCACGGCTGGTCCCGGAATCGATGCCCGACGGTTGACTACAGTGCCGACCGTGCCGAGCATCCTGCGTGAGCCGCCGGCGCCCGATCTCGAGGCGGGACTGCCGATCCCGATGGGGCGTCGCATCGAACTGCCCGGCCGGGGCACGACCTTCGTGCGCGACGTCGCCGGTCCACCGGGCGCACCGACCCTGATCCTGCTGCACGGGTGGATCGCCTCGGGCGGCATCAACTGGTACCAGGTGTTCGGGCCGGCGAGCGAGCACTTCCGGGTGGTGGCACCCGACCTGCGCGGGCACGGGCGCGGCATCCGCTCGTCGCGGCGGTTCCGTCTGGCGGACTGCGCCGACGACGTGGCGGCGATCTGCGACGAGTTGGCCATCGAGCGCGCCATCGTCGTCGGCTACTCGATGGGTGGGCCGGTGGCACAACTGATGTGGCGCCGGCATCGGTCGAAGGTGGCCGGTCTCGTGCTGGCGGCGACGTCGCACGCCTTCGTGCCCGGCATGCGCGAGCGCATGATCTTCACCTCCATGATGGCGACGCTGGCCGGTACGACGCGCGTCGGCGCCCTGGCGACGCACCTGCCGCGCACGCTGGTCAAACAGCTCATGCCCGTGACGACCGGAGGCCGGCCCGACTCGTTGCAGCGGTGGGCGGCGGCCGAGATCCAGCGGCACGACCTGCGCATGCTGCTCGAGGCCGGCCACGCCATCGGGCACTACAACGCCAAGCGCTGGATCGGTGAGGTCGACGTGCCGACCGCCGTCCTCGTCACCGCCAAGGACAAGGCCGTGACCCCGGGCGATCAGGCGAAGATGGCATTCGCCATCCCGCACGCCACGATCCACCGGGTGGAGGACGGTCACGTCGCCTGTACGAACCCGGCGATCGTCCCGCCGCTGCTCGAGGCGTGCTTCGAGGTCGGCGTGGCGTCGCACCCCGGCTGGCATCCGGAGCGCCGCCGCCGGAGCCGGCGCACCGCCTGAGTCAAGGGGGATGGTTACGCCTCGACGGGCAGGGGCCCGGTCGGCGTGAACCGCACCGGCATCCGCTTGATGCCGCGCACGAAATTCGAGCGCAGGTATTCGACGTCGCCGTCGACGCGCATGTCGGGGATGCGCCGGATCAGCTCGGTGAAGATCAGCCGCAGCTCGAGCCGCGCCAGGTTGGCGCCGAGGCAGAAGTGCGGCCCGCCGCCACCGAACGCGATGTGCTCGTTCGGCCAGCGGTCGACGTCGAAGCGGAACGGATCGTCGAAGACGTCCTCGTCACGGTTGGCCGAGATGTGCCACATCACCACCTTGTCGCCGGCGCGGATCGTCCGGTCGCGCAGCTCGACGTCGTGGGTGGCGGTGCGGCGGAAGTACATGACCGGCGTGGCCCAGCGCAGGATCTCCTCGATGGCGCGGTCGATGCGCTCGGGGCTGGGGTCGGCGACGAGCTTGGCGTACTCGTCGGGATGCTCCATCAAGGCCAACATCCCGTGGGCGGTGGTGTTGCGGGTCGTCTCGTTGCCGGCGACCGTGAGCAGCAGGGCGAACAGGTCGAACTCCTCCTCGCTCAGCTGATCGCCGTCCACCTCGGCCTGCACCAGAGTGGTGACCAGGTCGTCGCGTGGCGCGGCGCGGCGCTCCGCCGCCAGCGCGTTGAAGTACAGGTAGAGCTCCCCGGCCGCCGCCGCACCGGCGTCTCGGTCGCCTTGGTACTCGGGATCGTCGAAGCCGATCATCCGGTTCGACCACTCGAACAGCTTGTGCCGATCGTCCTGGGGAACGCCCAGCATGTCGGCGATGGCCTGCAGCGGCAGCTCAGCCGCCAGCTCGTCGACGAAGTCGGCGGTGCCCCGCTCGCAGATGCGGTTGACGATGGCCCGGGTGCGCAGGGCCAGGCTCTGCTCGAGCTGGCCGATCATGCGCGGCGTGAACCCCTTGTTGACCAGCAGGCGGTAGCGCGTGTGCTTGGGCGGGTCCATGTACAGCATCATCGACTTCACCATCTCGCCCTCGGGCGGGATGTTCGGGATGTTCACCCCACCCAGGTTCGACGAGTACGCCTCGAAGTCCCGGTTCACCGCCTGGAGGTCGGCGTGCTTCGTGACGCACCAGAAGCCGCCCTCGTCCGGCTCCGGGTGGAACCACAGCGGATCGTTCGCCCGCAGGAACGTGAACACGTCGTGGTGACCGCCGCGCTGGAACAGCTCCGGGTCGGTGAGGTCGATGTCGGCGAAGTCCATGCAGGCCCCCTGTGGAAGAGTTGGAACCAATTCTAGTTTCGAAGGGAGCGATCCATGCCGGGGCCGTTGCACGGGGTGAAGGTGATCGAGCTGGCCGGACTGGGGCCGGCCCCGTTCGCGGCGATGTTGCTCGCAGACATGGGCGCCGACGTCATCACCGTCGACCGCGCCGCCAAGGTGACCGGCGCGCCGCTCGCATCGGCCAAAGGCATGGTGTACGGCCGTGGCCGGCGCTCGATCGGCGTCGACCTCAAGCATCCCGAGGGCGTGGCGGCAGTGCTCGATCTCTGCAGCGGCGCCGACGTGTTCCTCGAGGGGTTCCGACCAGGGGTGGCTGAGCGCCTGGGGCTGGGCCCCGACGTCGTGCGGGGCCGCAACGACCGCATCGTTTACGGCCGCATGACCGGGTGGGGCCAGGACGGCCCGTACGCCGACCGGGCGGGGCACGACATCAACTACATCGCCGTCGCCGGGCCGCTGGCGCACATCGGCCGCGCCGGCGCCCCGCCCACTCCGCCGTTGAACCTCGTCGGCGACTTCGGCGGCGGCGGCATGGTGTTGGCCTTCGGCATCGCCAGCGCGCTGGTCGAGCGGGCGACCTCGGGACGGGGGCAGGTCATCGACGCCGCCATGGTCGACGGCGCCGCCATCCTCTCGGCGCCGATCGCCCCGGCGTTCGCCCTCGGCTTCTTCCACGAGGAGCGGGGCACGAACTGGTTGGACTCCGGCGCGCCCTACTACGACGTGTACGAGTGCGCCGACGGACGGTGGATCTCGGTCGGCGCCATCGAGCCGCAGTTCTACGCCAATCTCCTGGCGGGCCTGGGTCTCGACCCGGCGACGCTGCCGGCGCAGGACGACGAGTCGGCCTGGCCCGAGCTCAAGGAGCGCTTCGCCGCCATCGTGGCGACCCGCACGGCCGACGAGTGGATGGCGGTGTTCGACGACCCGGACAACTGCGTGGCACCGGTGCGCAGCTTCGCCGAGGT
>CAZYKR010000057.1:0-19284 GCA_964648005.1 uncultured Iamiaceae bacterium | reverse complement strand
CGACGCGCCCGAGGGATCGGTCGTGATCGCCCGTGACGAGGACGGCAACGCCCTCGGCGGCGTGCGCAACCCGCTCGTCGACGCCCCGATCGCCACCCTCACCGGTGAGCCGCCCGACGGCGCGTCGATCGCCGACCTCGCCGGCGGCGGCGGCGACTTGTGCATCCTGTTCGGCAGCACCGTCCCGTTCGACCAGGCCACGCTCGTCGACCGCTACGGCGACGCCGACGGCTACGTCGCGGCGTTCACCAAGGCCACAGAGGCGGCGGTCGCCGACGGTTTCCTGCTGCAGCCTGACGCCGACGCACTCCTCGCCGAGGCAGAGGCCAATCGCCGCCTCTTCCCGTAGGCAACGCACGTTGCCTACGGTGTCGCCATGACCGGGCGTACCAGGCGGACCTCTCGGCGGGTGATCCATGGGCGTCGACGCGCCGGGATCGGCGCGCTGGCGCTGGCAGTGCTCGCAAGTTTGGCCGTCGTGGCGGTGCCGGGCTCGGCGACGACGCAGACCGACGTCGACGAGACGTGCGCGGTGAGCGGCCCAGCGACCGAGAGCGGCAGCGTGCTGATCAGCCACCCGATGCTTCCCCAGATCACCGGTGCCGACCTGGCCATCACCGCCTCGACCACGACCGAGGCGCCGGACGCCATCAACCCCGGCCATCTGGTCCATGCCGCCACCGAGGTCGAGCTCGACCTGCACGCCATCGCCACCGATGTCCTCGAGACCCGGGTCAAGCCGGGCGTCATCGCCGCCGGCTTCCCCAGCCTGGCGCCGTCGGCCTGGGTCGAGCTCGATCTGCATGCCGTGACGATCGACGTGGCGAACCCGGCCGGGGTGTCCCCCACGGGGACGCCGACGGCCTCGTCACCGGCGTCGACGACGGCCGCCGACTGGACTCCGGACGGCGTGCGCTTGACCATCGACCACCTCACGACCGACACCCGCACTCCGCAGCCGGCGGCGACGGCACGTCTGGCGTGGACCGTGGCCGACGGCGGCGACCCACCGCCGCGCACCTTGACCTTCACTGCCGGCGCCGTCACGTTCGACGCCACGGTGTCGGTCGGTCTGCTGTTCTACGACGCGCCGGTCGTCGGCGCCGTGTCGGCGCCATGGACGTGCCACCCCGCCGCGACACCGCCCGCCCTCGCCACGGTCGAGGTCGTGTCCGACCCGGTGCCGTCCACGACGGCGCCGACGACCAGCTCGAGCACCCTCCCCACCTCGTCCACGTCGTCGACGTCGAGCACGTCCACCACCTGGCCGTCAGGGCCTTCCATCCTGCCCGAGTCGTGCCGTGTCGACGGCTTCGACCGCTACGGCGGGTACACGGGCATCACCGTCGAGGCGACCGGGTTCTTCCGTACCGAACGCATCGACGGTCGGTGGTGGCTCGTCGACCCCGACGGACACCCGTTCTTCTCGCAAGGCATCAACCACGCCACCTTCATCGGGACGCCCGACCGCAACGGCGCCACGCCGTACCACGACGCGGCCGTCGCCCGGTACGGCACGCACGAGGCGTGGGCCGCAGCGCAGATCGAGCGGATGGACGCCTGGGGCTACAACACCCTTGGCGCCTGGAGCGATGACCTCTTCTTCGACGACCGGCCGTACGTGCTGCTCTTGGGCATGACCGGTCAGGACTTCTCCACCGGCAAGATGCAGGACCTGTTCGAACCCGGCTGGGAGAGCGGCGTACAGGCGCAGGCCACGGCCGCCGCCGCGGTGCACGCCGGCAACCCCTTGCTCGTGGGCTACTGGTCCGACAACGAGCTGCACTTCGGACCCGACTGGCGAGAGCTGCACCTGTTCGACGATTACCTGGCTCGCCCCGCTACCGCTGCCGGCAAGCAGCAGCTGCTGGCCTTCCTCCAGGATCGGTACAGCTCGTTCGCCGCGTTCGCCGGCGACTTCACCACGACGGCGGCCAGCTGGGCCGACCTGGAGGGTCCGGCCACGGTGACCGACTGGACGACGACGGGCGGCGAGGCGACGCGAGCAGCCTGGGTCGGGGTCGTCGCCGAGCGCTACTTCTCGGTGACCGAGTCCGCCGTCCGAGACGCCGACCCCAACCACCTGTTCTTCGGTCCTCGCTTCCTGGCACAGACCACCGGCACGCCGGTGCTCGAGGCGGCGGCACGCCACGTCGACGTCGCCAGCTTCAACCTCTATCCGCTGCGACCGGAGCTGATCGATCCACTCCGCAACGCCGACCCCACCTACCTGCCGGTCGACGGCGCCCTGGCGGCGCAGGCGACCTTGCTCGACAAGCCGATCCTCATCAGCGAGTGGAGCTTTCGCGCTGCCGACTCGGGCCTGCCCAACACGTGGCCGCCGCTGTTCCCGACGCTCGACACGCAGTCGCAGCGTGCCGGCGCCTACGAGGCGTACGTCCAGGCGCTGTTGGCCACCGACTGGGTGGTCGGTCAGCACTGGTTCGAGCACGCCGACGAGCCGCCGGCCGGTCGCTTCGACGGCGAGGACTCCAACTTCGGACTCGTCGACAACGACGACGACCCGTACCCGCTGCTGACCGCCGTCTCGCGGGTCATGCACGACTGTGCCTACGCCAGGCTCCTCGACCCCGTCGCACCGTCGACCACGACGACTGACGCAGGACCGGTGAGCACGACCGCGCCGACAAGCGCAGGGACCCCGCCGGCACCGGCCGCAGTGGCGGCGTCGGTACGGCCACGTTTCACCGGCTGAGGGTCCTCGACGGCGACGCAGCGGCCGTCGGTCAAGGTCGACCGTGACGCGACGGCGCGACCGGGCAGCGCCGGCTGCGTGTGGCCGAGCACGACGACGCTGCGACCAGCCAGCGCGTCGAGCGCCGCGTCGAGGACCCGAGCTGACATGGCGTCATCGAGATGCGCCGTCGGCTCGTCGAGCACGACAACCCGCTGGCCGGCCAGCAGGATCCGAGCGAGCGACAGGCGGTGACGCTGCCCACCGCTCGCCGTCGCACCGTCGACGCCGAGCAGGGTGTCGAATCCCTCGGGCAGGGCGCGCACCCACTCCTCGAGCTCGACGCGCCCCAACACCTCCCACAGCTCGTCGTCGTCGGCGTCGGGACGGGCGAACCGCAGGTTCTCGCGCACCGAGGTGGCGGCAAGCCACGGGTGCTGCTGGGCCCAGGTGACCACGGCGCGCACCCCGGCACCACCGATCATCGCTGCCGGGACCGCTCCCACGACGTAGCTCCCCGATGCCGGTTCCAGGAAACGGACGAGGGTCGCCGCCAGCGTGGACTTGCCGGATCCGCTCGGACCGCTCACGGTCGCTACCTCACCCTCGGCGAGCCGCAACGACACCTCCCGCAGCGCCGCAGCCTCACCGAGCGGCCAGCGCACGGTGACGTCGCTCAGCGCCAGATCGGTTCTCGCCGGCACGGGCGCGGGCAGGTCGGGCTCGACGACCGGGTCGGGTGCCGCCAACACGGCGCGGAGTCGGTCGGCGGCCGCAGCGACCGACGACGCCAACACGCCCGAGGACGCCAGCGGCACGAGCAGCTCCCCCACCGCCAACGGCACCAGCATCGCCACCGCCAGCAGCGGACCCGCAGTCGCACCCCAGCCGGCCGCCATCGCCGCGGCCACCGCCGCGGCCGCCACCGCACCAGACGCTGCGGCCGCACCCTCGAGCATGCCGAGGCGCCGCCCGAGCTCGTCGTCGATCGCCTCGATCTGGCCCAGGTCCCGACGCAGGTCGTCGTGCCACCCGCGCGCGGCGCCCACGCCCACGAGCTCGTCAGCGTGCTCGGCGAGGTCGAGCGCCCGGGCGCCGAACGACGCCATGGTCGCAGCGCGGGCATCGGCGCGCGACGCCGCCACCCGCCGCCCCAAGCCGGGCAGCACCACGACGCCGGCGACGACGACGGCCGCCATCGCCACCCCACCTGCGGGCACGATCCACCCCACGACGAGGGCGGTACCCAAGCCGACAGCGAGCGCCGATACGGCCGGACTCACGACGCGCAGCTCGAGGTCGGCCAGGCGATCGACGTCGTCGACCACCCGGGCCATCAGGTCGCCGCGCGCCACACGGGGTAGCCCCGCCGGCACCACCGAACCCAGACGTTCGACGACGGCGGTGCGCACACCGCCGAGCAGGCGGAACGTGGCGTCGTGGGTCGCCAATCGCTCCGCGTAGCGCAGCACCCCCTTGCCGACCCCGAAGGCCCGCACGGCGACCGCCGCTACGGCGAGGTCGGCGAACGACGGCTGCTCGGCGGCGCGTGCGATGAGCCACGCCGCCGTCGCCACCAGCCCCACGGCGCACGCGTCGGCCAGCACGCCGAGGGCACGAGCCACGACCAACCGCCGACGATCCGCGGCACCGACGCGCCGGAGCCATCGCTGATCGGCGCGCACCGTGCGCGCCACGGGCGGGGACAGCGTTGTGGTGGACCGCGCCGACGGAACGGGGTCGGCCGGGGTCGTGGGCGGTGGCAGCGCCACGCCTGCGGTCGCCAACCGTTGCGGCAAGGCGGCGACGAGCCCCGGTGCGGCGTGTGCCGACTCCGACGCCACGCCGACCGGTCGGGGCGTGGCCCGCGTCGGACTCGCCGACGGGCGCGGCGTCTCCGCGCCAACGGCGACGACGCGGTCGGCAGCGGCGAGCAACGCGGTGTCGTGGGAGGCGACGAGCACGGTGGCACCTCGACGAGCGAGCCCCACGAGCAGGTCCCGCACCGTCGCGGCCGTCCCCGGATCGAGGTGCGCCGTCGGCTCGTCGGCGAGCACGATCGAGGCCCGGCCGGACTGGACCCGCAGCACGGCACGCGCCACGGCCACCCGGCGCCGCTCGCCGCCGGACAGGTCCCCCGGGTCGGCGTCGGCACGGTGAGACAGACCAAGGCGCGCCAGCAGGGCACTGAGGTCGTCCGGTGCGACCGCCGGGTCGCCCAGCGCCACCGACGAGCGCACATCGGCGCCGAACGTGCCCGGAAGCTGCGCCACGTGCACGATCGCGACCTCGCGCGCCGTGCGGGCGAGGTCGGCCACCGGCACGCCGCCGACGAGCGCCTCCCCGGTCGTCGGCGTCACGGTCCCCCGCACGACCTCGAGCACCGTGGACTTCCCAGCCCCGCTGGGTCCGGTCAGCGCCACCAGCTCACCCGGGCGGGCGACGAGGTCGACGGGCCCGAGGCGCCGTCCGCGGCCCGGCGTGACGACCTCGACGCCGCGCAGCGCAACGCTGGCATCGGCTGGGACCGGCTGCGGACCGTCCGGCGTCGTGGGCAGGGTCAACAACGCCGTGACCTCGGCGGCGGCGTCCATGCCGGCCAGACCGGCGTGGTACGCGGCACCGACCCGCCGGATCGGCATCGACACCTCGGGCGCCAGCAGCAGCACGACGAGGGCCGTGCTCAACACCAGCTGCCCGGTCGTCAACCGCATGCCCACCTCGACCGCGACGAGCGCGACCGAGAGCGTGGCCAGCAACTCGAGGGCCAACGCCGACAGGAACGCCACCCGCAGTGTGCGCATGATCGCCACCCGGTAGCGGTCGGCGGTAGCGCGCACGTTGGCGACCTGCGCTTCGGCACGGCCGAACAACCGCAGGGTGACCAGGCCGACGAGCACGTCGTGGAAGTGCCCCGCCAACCGTTGCAGCGCCGCCCACTGCCGGTCGGTGCGGTCTTGGGTGTACTGGCCGATCAACACCATGAACACCGGGATGAGCGGGATGGCGACTGCCAGCACCGCCGCCGAGATCGGATCGGCGACGGCGATCCGGACCCAGGCCGCCACCGGCACCACGGCAGCGACGCACAGCGCCGGAAGGTAGGTGCGCACCCACGGCTCGAGCGCGTCGATGCCCGAGGTCACGAGTGCCGACACCTGGGACGGCGACGTGGCGCCGCGGCCCGTTTCGTCGAGCGCAGCGACGTGGTCGACCACGGCGTCGGTCACCCGCGCCCGCGTGGCGCGCACCGCCAGGTCCGCAGACCGCTCGGTACCGGCACGCAGCACCCAGCGCGCCGCGCCGACGACGAGCAGCGCCGTCGCCAGAGGCGCGGCCGCCGACCGGTCGCCGGCGATGATCGAGGGCAGCCGGTCGGCGATGACCTGCGCCTGGACCAACACGACGACGGCCAACGCCACCGCCAGCATCGCCGAACGCACCAGGTGATGGCGCAGCTCGGGCACCAGCCGCACCAGGTGTGGATCGATCGGCCCCCGCCGCGGGCGCGGCCGTGGCGCAGCGCGCCCGGTGCTGCCGGCGTCAGACACGCCCGGCGACACCTGGCGCGTCCGGGACGTGCGGCGTGGGGATGTGCTGTCGCCCCACCCGACGCCGGAACACCCAGTAGCTCCACGCCTGGTAGGCGATGACCACCGGGGTCATCACCACGGCGACCCACGTCATGATGCGCAAGGTGTAGGCGGTGGACGAGGCGTTGGTCACGGTGAGGCTGAACGCCGGGTCGGTGCTCGACGGCATGACGTCGGGGAACAACCCGCCGAAGAGCGCGGCGACGGCGGCGGCGATGGCGACACCGGTGGCGGCGAAGGCCAGCCCCTCGCGCGCCGCCCGGGTGGCGAGCACGCTGGCGACCAGCGCCACGGCAGCGATGCCGACCGGTACCCAGGTCCACGCCGCCCCGTGTGCCAGCTGGTTCCACACCAGGAACACGGCGCCGGCGACGACCACGATCGGGCCGAGCACGGCGGCGGCACCTCGGGCCCGCTCCCGGATCTCGCCCTCGGTGCGCAGCGCCAGGAAGTTGGCGCCGTGCACGGCGAAGAGGCCGGCGGTCACCACCCCACCGAGCAGGCCGAAGGGGTTCAGCAGGGTGAACAGGTTGCCGGTGAAGTCGCCGTTGGCGTCGATGGGCACGCCGGCGACGATGTTGGCGAACGCCACCCCCCACAGGACCGCCGGCACCCACGAGCCGATGGCGATCGCCACGTCCCAGCGCGCCCGCCACGTCGGGTCGTCGATCTTGCCGCGGTACTCGAAGGCCACGCCGCGCAGGATCAGCGCCAGCAGGATCAGCAGCAGCGCCAGGTAGAAGCCCGAGAACAACGTGGCGTACCAGTTGGGGAAGGCAGCGAACGTGGCGCCACCGGCGGTGAGCAGCCACACCTCGTTGCCGTCCCACACCGGGCCGATCGTGTTGATCATCACGCGCCGGTCGGTGTCGTCGCGGCCGAGCCGGTGCAGCAGCATGCCGACGCCGAAGTCGAAGCCGTCGAGGAAGAAGTAGCCGGTCCACAAGACGGCGATGAGGATGAACCAAACGGTGGTCAGCTCCACGTCGCGCTCCGATCAGTAGGCGAAGGCGAGCTGCTCGCCCTCGGTCTCGTCCTGGTCGGTCTCGGCGGGCATGACCGCCGCCGGACCGGCGTGCACGTAGCGGCGCAGCAACCGCAGCTCGACCACCGCGAGGGCGCCGTACACGAGGGTGAAGGCGATGAGCGAGATCCACCCCCAAGTGCTCGACACCGACAGCGACACGGCGTCGGCGGTCAGCAGCCGCACCTCCGGGATGCCCGTCGGGTTCGGGGCCACCACCCAGGGCTGCCTGCCCATCTCGGTGAAGACCCATCCGAACGTGTTGGCCAGGTACGGCGTGAGGATCACGGCGACGGTGGCCGGCGGCAACCACCGCCACGTCGGCAGGAGCCGGCCGCCGCGCGTGAGGATCAGCCCGGCCACCGCACCGAAGGCGGCGACGGCGCCGAAGAAGATCATCAGGCGGAACCCCCAGTAGGTCACGACCAGGTTCGGCCGGTAGTCGCCAGGCCCGAACTGCTCCTGGAACTGGGCGTTGATGTCGTTGACGCCCGGGATGGTGGCGTCGGTCTGGTCGGTGGCGAGCAGCGACAGCGCCTGGGGGATGACGAAGCTGCGGACGTTGCACTCGTTGGACACGTCACCGATGGCGAACACCGACAACCCGGGTCCCGTCTCCGTCTCGCACAGCGCCTCGGCAGAGGCCATCTTCATCGGCTGCTGCTCGAACATGAGCTTGGTCTGGAAGTGGCCGCTCACCGCCACCCCGATGCCGGCGGCGAAGGTCAGCCACATGGCACCGCGCAGCGACTTGCGCAGACCCCGGATGTCGACGGCGGGCAGGTGGTCCCGGCGCTTGGCGAGCAGCCAGGCCGACACACCACCGACGAAGACCGCCGCCGTCATCAGCGAGCCGGCGATCACGTGCGGGTACGCCGCGAGCGTCGTGGAGTTCGTGAGGACCGCCCAGATGTCGACCATCTCGGCGCGGCCGGTCTCGGGGTTGAACACGACGCCGACCGGATGCTGCATCCAGGAGTTGGCGGCGACGATGAAGTAGGCCGATGCCGTCGTGCCGATTGCCGCGGCCCAGATGGTGGCCAGGTGCACCCGGCGCGGGAGCCGGTCCCAGCCGAAGATCCACAGCCCGATGAACGTGGACTCCAAGAAGAAGGCGACGAGGGCCTCCATCGCCAGCGGGGCACCGAACACGTCGCCGACGAAGCGGGAGTACGACGCCCAGTTCATCCCGAACTGGAACTCCTGCACGATGCCCGTGACGACGCCCATGGCGAAGTTGATGACGAAGAGCTTCCCGAAGAACTTCGTCAGCCGCAGGTACTGCTCGTCGCCGGTGCGGTACCAGCGGGTGTGGTACCAGGCCACGACCAGCGCCAACCCGATGGTCAGCGGCACCATCAAGAAGTGGTACACGGTCGTGATCCCGAACTGCCATCTGGAGAGGTCCAGCGCGTCCATCGATCACCTCGGTCGCTATTGGTGATGATCAGAAGACTTCCGATCACAATGACGGATACCACCCTGCCCCGCCGGCGGTGCGATCCCAAGGGACCAAGGTCACTGATCCGCCGTGACTACCGTGATGCGGTGCACGCGGCGCGCCGGCATCGGCAACACCACGGGCGCAGCGGCGGGCGCCGTGCGCCGTGCCGGCTGCTGGGTGTTGCCGTCGTTCTCGCTGTCGCCGGAGCGCTCGGCGGCTGCTCCACCGCAGAGCCGTCGGCATCGTCGTTCTCAGCAACATCCGCGACGGAGGCCTCGGAGCCCGCTGCATGCATCCCGACGCCACCGCCCGACACCGCGGAAGGCGGTGCGCTGACGATCGAGATCGACGGCACGGTGCGCACCTACCTCCTGCACGTGCCCAGCGGCACCGGATCCGCAGTGACGGCGGGCTCGGTCTCCGCGACCGACCGAGCCCGGCCGCTCATCGTCAACCTGCACGGCCACAACGGCAGCGCCGCCGATCATGACGCCAACACGCACTTCGGCGAGGCGGCGGCCGCACGCGGCTACGTCGTCGTCACGCCGGACGCGCTCGGCGAGCCGAGCCGGTGGAACGTCGACCGCAGACCGGGCGAGCCCGACGACCTCGCCTTCATCGACGCGCTCGTCGCTGCCGTGTCGAGCGAGCAGTGCGTCGACCCGGCACGGGTCTTCGCCGTCGGCAGCTCACTCGGCGCCGCCCTCGCCGGCGTGGTCGCGTGCGAGCCGCCGTACCGGTTCACGGCGGTGGCCATGGTGATCGCCACCGTGCCGCTCGGCTGTCCCGACGACGTCGGGCCGTCGGTCCTCACCATCCGCGGCACGGCCGACCCGGTCGTCCCCTACGACACCGCCCCCGAGGTCGTGCGGCGGATCGTCGAGCACCACGGCTGTGACCCCGATCCCGTGATGGAGACGCCGATGCCCGGCGTCGACCGCTCCCGATTCAGCGGCTGTCGCGCCGAGGCCGCGGTGGTGTTCGACACCGTGCAGGGCGGGTTGCACAGCTGGCCCGGCGGCGACCGGGCCGCCATCGTTGGCAACTCGACCGCCGGTGCCACCTACCCCGCCACCGAGCAGATCCTCGACTTCTTCGACGCCGTGCCGTGAGGTCACGCCGCTTCGGCGCTCACGGCGACGATCGTCGCCGCCAACGCCATGCGGTGCTCCTTGCTCCACGGCGGTCCGAGCTCGGCGCGCGGCGCCGCCAGCACGGCATCGATGTCGGCGGATGGGCCCAGCGCCGCCGCTGCCTGGGCCTCGACCGTCTTGGCGTCGAACGTGTGGACCTGCCACCCCCGCCGGGACGCAGCATCCGTCAGCACCTCGAGGTACATGACCGAGTCGGCGCGACTCTCGTACGGCGGGCGGCGTCGCACCGCGATGTCGTCGGGCAGGTCGGCGATCCACGCCCGCACGCACAAGTGCCGCACCGGGGTACCGAGGTCGAGCGCCAGCGCGTCGAGCGCGTCGTCGGTGGCGCGCGTCGCCGACGCCCGCACCCGCGCCACGAGGTCGGCGAGCCCGGCATCGTCGAGCTCCTCGCCGCTGCGGTGCAGCTCGTGCGTTCCACCCTCGTGGTGGATCGGAGCGACCGGGAGGCCGGGCTCGATCAGGTCGACCCGTCGACGGTCGAGCACCCGGTGGCGGTCGTCGGCGGTCACGAGGTTCGCCCAGCCGAGGTGATGCGCCACCCCGATGGCGAGTCCGCCCATCGCCGCTCGTCGTCCCATGGCTCGCTCTCCCTGTCGTCGTACCGGCGCGATGCGACCACGTTGGCACGTGAGGTCGGGCACGTCGCCGCAACCGGCGGTCGACCCGGCGAACCGAGGTGGTGCCCGCACTAGGGTCGCCCTGCCATGGACCGCGACCAGCTCCTCGCCCGCTTCGACCTGACCGACCGAGTCGCCATCGTGACCGGCGGCAGTCGGGGCATCGGTCTGGCCATCGCCGCAGGCTTCGCCGGCATGGGCGCCAAGGTGGTCGTCGCCAGTCGCAAAGCCGACGCCTGCGATGCCGCCGCCCGACAGATCGTCGACGCCGGCGGCACGGCGCTCGCCGTGGCAACCCACATGGGCGAGCCGGACCAGCTGGCGACGCTCGTCGACCGCACCGTCGACGCCTTCGGCGGCGTGGACATCGTGGTCAACAACGCCGCCAACCCGCTGGCGCTCCCCATCGGGTCGATCACACCCGAGGCGTTCGCCAAGTCGCACGACGTGAACCTCCGGGGACCGGTCCTGCTGGTGCAGGAGGCGCTCGAGCACCTGCGCGCCAGCGAGCACGCCGCCGTCGTCAACGTCGTCACTGCCGGCATCTTCACCAGCGGCGCTCATGTGTCGCTCTACGTCGCGGCCAAAGCGGCGTTGCTGGCGATGACCCGGGCGATGGCGGCCGAGCTCGCCGGGGATGGCATCCGCGTCAACGCCCTGGCACCGGGCACCGTCGACACCCAGATGGTGCGCAACACGCCCGAGGCGTTCCAACAGCTCGCCGTCGACGCCCAGCTGATCAAGCGCATGGCATCGCCGGAGGAGATGGTGCCGCCGGCGCTGCTCCTGGCCAGCGAGGCATCGAGCTTCATGACCGGTCAGGTGCTCGTCGTCGACGGCGGCATGACCACGCCGTAGCTCTGGAGGCAAGCCATGGACCTCGTCGACATTGACCGTCGTGACGACCGCATCGCCGTCGTCACGCTGCGTCGCCCCGAACGGCGCAATGCCCTGTCGATGAGCATGGTCACCGAGATCAAGGAGGCCTTCGCGTCGTTGCATCGCGACCGCGCCGTCGACGTCGTGGTGCTGACGGGCGCCGGCAAGGGCTTCTGCGCCGGCGCCGATCTGAGCTTCGAGCCCGATCCCGCGCCCGACAGCGAAGGCCGTGGCCCGGTCGGGCTCGTGTACCGCTCCCAGGAGCACCTCGCCGAGATGATCCTGGCCGTCCACGAGTGCGACAAGCCGGTCGTGGCGGCGGTGCACGGCGCAGCCGTCGGCGGCGGCCTGGCCCTGGCACTGGCCTGCGATCTGCGGGTGGCGACGGCGACGGCGCGCTTCGGTGCGGCGTTCATCACCGTGGGGTTGTCGTCGTGCGACGTCGGCGTCAGCTACTTCCTGCCGCGCCTGATCGGGCCGACCCGGGCTGCCGAGATGATGCTGACCGGCCGCCAGGTCAGCGGCACCGAGGCCGACGACTTCGGGTTGCTCAACCGGCTGGTCGACGACGAGGCCGATCTGCTGGACGCGGCGCTCGAGCTGGCCGCTCAGGTGGCGACCACCACCGAGTACGGCCGGTGGATGACCAAGCGCGGCATGTGGCTCGGCATCGACGCGCCGTCGTTGCGGCACGCCATCGAGCTCGAGAACCGCACGCAGGTGTTGGGGACCTTCACGGGCAACATGACGCAGGCGGCCGTGGCGTTCATGGACAAGCGCGACCCGGAGTGGAAGCCGCTGTAGGCGCACGGGCCGGCGGCGCGTCCGCTGGGCCGGCGGTGCGTCCGCCATGCCTCCGCTGTCCGTGCTGGACTGATCGGCGTGCTGCGGACGTGCTGGTCGACGTTGGGGCGGTCGACACCGCATCTGCTGGGGGCGTTCGTGGTGACCGGTGCTGCGCTGGTGCTGGTGACGGGGGCGGTGACCGCCCGCCTGCTCGGCGACTGGGACCTCTTCGGACTGCGTGACCTGTACACGCCGACGGAGTACTGGGAGGCGGGCTGGTCTGGCAGCTTCGATCTCGTGCGGGAGCGTCTGTGGGCGCGTGCCGGGGACTCGGGGCGCGACCTGGGGCGCGACGCGCTGATGGCGTGGGTCGTGTGGTTCGTGATCGGCGCGTGGTGCCAGGCCTACGCCGTGGCCGCTGTGGGGTGTCGGGCACGCGGCGAGCCCGCCAACGTCCGACGCGTCGCGGCGCGAGCCGCCCGCGCCACGCCGCGGCTGACGTTCGTGTGGCTCCTGACGACGGCCGTCCTCTGGGCGTTGGTGTGGATGCCGGTGCGCTTCGCCGCCGAAGCGTCGTGGCTGATCGCGGCCCCGGTGGCGATGCTGGCCACCGGGGTTGCCGTGGTGCTGTTGAGCCGTTTGGTCTTGGTCCCGGTGGCGGCCGTGGAGGCCGGCGGACACCGCTTCGGCACTGGTGCTTGGCGATGCCTGCGCGACGGGTGGCGCACCATCGACCGGAGGTGGGCGATCACCGTGGGGCGGAGTCTGGTGGTGGCGACGCCGTTGCTGGTGCTGGCGTTCGGCGTCGGGGCGGTGTTGGTCGTGCTGGCGTTGAGCGCGCTGCAGATCCAGCTGGCGGTGGCGTTCGCCATGTTGGCGGTCGTGATGGTGGTGACCGTGGGCGCGGCGTCGGCTGCCAGCGTCTGGTACGTGTCGACCGGAGGCGCAGGAGGCGGTTCGATCGGAGCCAGCGACCCGACGTCCGGCCTGGGTGTCACCGGGGTCAGGCCGTTGCCGTGACCAGCCACGTGTGGCCGGTCAGGCGGACCGTGTCGCCGGCGAAGCGCTGGTGCAGCTCGGCTCGGATCTCATCCATGGCGTCGTCGACGGCGGCGGGCCCGTGGGTCGCCGCCACCTCCTCGACCAGGGCCCGGCCGACCGAGCCGCTGGTGAGGATGGCGATCCGCTCCTCCACGCCGTCGCTGCCGTCGAGGGCGTAGCAGCAGTCGCCGTCGATCGGCTCGATGCCGAGGTCCTGCCAGCCGGCCCCGGCGACGACGGCACGGATGGTGTCGGGGTCACCGAGACCGAGCGGCCCGGGTGCGCCGGGCGTGAAGGCCGGCGGGGCCGACGCGGCGCGACGCAGGAGGGGCTCGATGCCGGCGACGAACATGTCTCGCTCGTCGGCGCGCCAGCAGACGAAGGCGAGGCGGGCGCCGGGCGCGCACGCGGTGCGGAGGTTGGCGAAGGCAGCCGTCGGGTCGGCGAAGAACATGACCCCGAACCGGGAGATCACTCGGTCGAACGGCACCCCGCCGGGCGCGATCGCCCCGAGGTCGGCGGTCTGGGCATCGGCCTCGACGACGGTGGCGGTGGGGTTGCGTCGGCCGGCCGCCGCGACCATCGCCGGGGAGATGTCGATGCCGACGGCATCGCCTGCACCGGCGGCGAGTGCCGCCTCGATGAGGGTGCCGGCGCCGCAGCCGACGTCGAGGACGCGGGCGGCCGAAGCCAGGTCGGCGGCACCGACGACGGCGTCGGTGAAGGGGGCGAGGGCGGCGTCGAAGATGCGTTCGTTGCGCACCCAACCATCTGCGCCGGTTGCCCAGGTCTGCCGCATCGACTCGTTCGCCATGGTTCGGCACGCTAGCCACTGCCGGCGTGGTGGCTGCCACACGGGGCGTGCGTTGGCCGGCTGCGCGATCGCGAGGCCAATCGAGTGAGCAGATCGCGTGCGATACGCACCGCATCTGCTCACTCGATGCGCCGAGCGACGCCGTGACCCCCAGGGAAGGCGCCGGCAGACCGAAGTCGCCGCGCCTCGGCACCGATTCGGTACCGATTCGGTGCCGAGGGGCCAACAAGGTGTGTGCCCAGGTCAGGAGTGGTTCCTTTGGACCCACTGCACGTTGTCACCGAATTCGGCGCGGTGGTGCCAACGGCTCCCAGTTCGGGGAACCGCTGCCAGCGGTACCGTCGGGACTCGGCAGAGGAGACCAGGCGATGAACAGCACGACCAGCGGGCGCCGAGCCGACGGACCGACCCCCACGGCGATCAACGCTCCACCTCACGAGGGCGACGGCACCGTCCTCCCCCAGCCCGCCGTGCCACTCCCCGACGGCTACGTCGAGCACGAGCTGTTCGTCGCCGGCACCGCCGCCCGCTACGCCGCCCCCGACGAGCCCGCCGACGGCCACTGGCATGCCGTCCCCGCCGGCGAGGCGCCCTACTGCACCCGGATCCTCGTGCGCAGGCCCACCGATCCCGCCACCTTCAGCGGCACGGTCGTCGTCGAGTGGTTCAACGTCAGCGCCATCGAAGCCTCCCCCGACTGGGCCTACCTCGCCGCCGAGATCGGACGCGCCGGGCACGCCTACATCGGCGTCAGCGCCCAGGCACAAGGCATCGAGGGCGGCGCCACGCTCCTCGAGGTCGACGTCGACGCCGAAGCCGCCCGCGCCACGCACGCCGTCACCGACACCACCGGCCTGCGCCACATCGACCCGGCGCGCTACGGCACGCTCACCCATCCCGGCGACGCCTACGCCTTCGACATCTTCAGCCAGATCGGACGTGCCGCCCGACGGGGCAGCGACGGCCTCCTCGACGACCTCGCCGTCACCCTGGTCATCGCCGTCGGTGAGTCGCAGTCCGCCATCTTCCTCTCGACCGTCGCCAACGCGCTGCACCCGGTGTCGCCCGCTTTCGACGCGTTCCTCGTCCACAGCCGCGGCGCGACCGTCGCGCCGCTCGATGGCGACTTCGTCAGCGTGCGCGATCTCGACCCGTCCGAGGTCCTCGCCCGCGGCGTGCGCATCCGCACCGACCTCGACGTCCCCGTCTTCCTCTTCGAGGCCGAGACCGACCTGACCCTGCTCGCCTACGCCCACGCCCGCCAGCCCGACACCGACGGCATCCGCACGTGGGAGGTCGCCGGCACCGCCCACGCCGACGCCCATGCGCTTCGCTGCATGCTCGACGGGCCGCGTGATGGCAGCATCGGGGCCCTGCTCGGCTGCACCGAGCCCATCAACACCGGCCCCCACCACGAGGTCGTCCAGGCGGCCCTGCACCACCTCGTCGCCTGGGCCCCCGGCGGTCCGCCTCCCCCGACAGCTGACCGGATCGAGCTCGTCGACACGCCCGACACGCCCGACACGCTCGTCATCGCCCGCGACGCCGTCGGCATCGCGCTCGGTGGCGTTCGCACCCCGCTGGTCGACGTCCCGGTAGCGACGATCACCGGCGATCCGCCGCACGGCGGCACCATCGACGACTTGACCCACGGCCGTGGCGACCTGAGCGTCCTGTTCGGGCAGACGATCGCCTGGGACCAACCGACCGTGGTCGAGCGCTACGGCACCTTCGAGAACTACCTGGACGCCTTCCGATCGTCGGCCGAGGACGCCGTCGCCGCCGGCTTTCTCCTGCGTCCCGACGCCGACGCCTTGGTCGCCGAGGCCGAGACCAACCGACCGCTGTTCGACTGAGCGGCGGTCTGTCAGGTTGCGTCGCCGGTGCGGCGTGCCGTATCGCCGTAGCGACGGGACGCCTCCGCCGTGATGGCGGCACGCGCCGTCGGGTAGCGGCGCACGAAGGTGTCGAGTTGCTCGCCCGTCAGCCGCAACACCTCGCCGTCGACGATGGCCTCCACCGACGCCGTGCGCTCCGTTCCGTACAGCCAGCCGACCTCTCCGAAGTGATCGCCGGGGCCGAGCTCGTCGCAGACCTCGCCAGCGGCAACGACAGCGAATCGCCCCATGCTGATGACGAACACGCCGTCGTCTCCGGCGCCGTCCTCGACGACGGCAGCGCCGGCGCGCACCGGCCGCGCTCGTGCCATCGCCGCGAGCTCACGCACCGCCTCGACCGGGAGGGCAGCGAAGATCGGCGTCGAACGCAACACGCCGACGATGCGCTCGTCGCCCCGGCGCGCACCGCCACGTCCTTGGTCGAACCGCCGCTCCACCACCAGCACCGTAGCGAGCGGCGACGTCGACACCGTGCGGTGCGGCGTGCCGACGCTCAGACGGCGCGCATGCGGTTGTTGCGCGCGTTGTGCTCGACCTCGGCCAGGCCGAGGTGCTCGAGCACCGGCGGCACGTAGTTGGCGAACCGCCCCCGGTAGCCCTTGCGCAGGCCGTACCAGCCGCCGACGGGGTTGTCCTCCGAGCGCGCCCACGCTTCGACCGTGCCGTCCTTGGCAGGCTTCTGCTCGTCGGCGTTGCCGAGCAGCATCCAGTCGCCGTGGGCCACGAGCATGGCGTGCAGATCGTCGATGGCGCTGAGGTGGTACCGCAACTGGGTCGACCCGACCTGGCACACCAGCGCCGGTGGGTCGGCCTCCGCGTCACGCCAGATCTGGTACTCGGAGCCGCCGCTCGGGGTCTGCAGGACCCAAGGATCGGCCGCCGTGCCTTCGCCGCTGTTTGCCATCTGGTTCACTCCTGTGTGGTGGTGGTTGCCGGGTCGGCCGCCGAGCCGACGTAGGCGATGAGGTGCGGGACGAGACCGCCCCACCCGTTGCGGTTGGCGTCGCGCCACTCCTGCGCGCCGGCGCCGAGCCGTTCCCAACCCGTGTGCACGATCTCGAGGCGCGTCCGCCCGTCACCGGTCGGCACGAAGCGCAGCACCACGTCGGTGGCATCGGCCCGGTCACGCCGGATGTGCCACAGGTAGCCGAAGCCGTCGGGTGGATCCCACGACGTGACCTCGCCCCAGTCGATCTCCGTGCCGTCGGCGGCGATCTCGTAGATCCGGCCGCCGACGCCGTGCTCGAGCACGATCGCCCTCGGGTCGCCCGAGACGCTGTGCCCGCGCGGCCACCAACGATCAATGTCGTCGGTCCACACGGCGAAGGCGTGCTCGGGCTCGCAGTCGATCTCGAAGGAGAGGGTCAGCGGCTCAATCATCGTGGTCGACGCACCGGGTCGCTCGTGTTCTCGGCCAGCAGACGGAACCGCCCCGCCGCGTCACCCCACACGCCGAGCACATAGGCCTGCACGGCGGCGATCCCGTCGTCGTGCAGGCGATAGAGGTGCCGCGTGCCGACGGCCTCGGTCGTGACCAGGCCCGCCTCCTTCAGCAGCCGCAGGTGCCGCGACACCGCCGGCCGGCTGATCGGCATGGCGTCGGCCAGCGCACCCACCGAGCGGGGACCGTCGCGCAGCAACTCGACGATGGCGCGCCGATTGGGGTCCCCCAACGCCTCGAAGGCATCCCCTGGGTCGGCCGCCGCGGTCACGAGGGAACATGGTAACTGAACTGTTACCGATCGTCGACGGGCCAGTGGCGACGCGTCGGTCAGGCGTGAGACGTGCCGGTGGCCGCCTCGGTGAGGCGGACGAGCTCGGCGCGCACGTCGGCCCGCTCCCGCACCGGGCCGGCCCACGGGATGCGCAGCGGCTCCCACCGTCCACCGACCTCGACGCAGAAGTCGGCGCCGTCGCCGTCGAAGCCGTCGAACCGGGCCGCCACCGCGTCGGGACGGCCGCCGGGACCCTGACAGATCGCCAGGCTGTCACCGGCATGGTCGGCGTTCATGTGGCGCCGGATCGCCTCGACCACGTCGTCGCCGAAGGGCAGCGGCGTGCTCACACCAGCGCGTCCAACATCGCCGTCGACAGCGCGTACCCGACGAGCACCTCGTCGATGAAGCGATCCTGATCCGCCTCGGACCACGGCGCCTCGTCGAGCAGCTCGCGGTAGCGCGCCTTGTAACCGGGACCGTCGTCGAGGTCGGTGAAGCGGTAGAAGGCCACGCCTGCGCCATCGAGCCCGTAGGCCTTGGCTGCGGCACGGCCGATCATCGGCCCACCCGAGAGGTCGCCCATGGTGCGCACGTAGTGGTGGGCGACGAGCCCGGGCGGCCAGGTCCGGGCGACGGTCCGGACGCGGTCGCAGTACTGCGAGGTCGCAGGGAGCGGCGAGACGACCTCGCGCCAGTCGGGGCCGAACCAGTGCGCGGCGTCGGCGGCGAGCGAGGTGGCACGCGCCACCTCGGGGATCGCCACCCGATCGAGCACCGGGTCCGTCACGCCGGCCGCCTCGGCCTCGATCGCCTCGTAGAGGAACCACAGCTGGGCGACGAGCTGCGCGAACGACTCGGCCGGCAGCTCGCCGGCCATCAGCTGCGCCATGAAGCCACTCCCCTCTGCGTCGCCGTGCGCGGCCC
The DNA here is from genome assembly GCA_964648005.1 of uncultured Iamiaceae bacterium. Classification (GTDB taxonomy): domain Bacteria; phylum Actinomycetota; class Acidimicrobiia; order Acidimicrobiales; family Acidimicrobilacustridaceae; genus JAGQTE01. The sequence continues at coordinate 694 of CAZYKR010000057.1, read as the reverse complement.
AGCTGGCGGTGCGCACACGCGCCGAGAGGGCGGTTTCGGGAACGGACGAGAGCTGCACGACGGTTGCCTTTCGATCGGTCGATGTGTTAGGTAAACCTAACTATATGAAGAAGGTCAAGTACATAGAGCGTAGTCACCTAGCCAGACAGTCGGCCCGTCCGACCCGTCCGGCGGCGGCGCGCTCCGCGGCCCGAACGGTCACGCTGGCTGTGCTCGCCATGGCGACGACCTCGGTCGTCGCGCTCCAGCCGGTCGCCGCCGCCGACCCGTCGGTGACGGTCGGGACCACGACCCTCGCCGCGGACCGCACCGCACCGATCGACCCGGCGGGCGACACGATCACCGTGCGCGGCACGGGTTACGACACCGCCAAGGGCATCTACGTCGCCATCTGTGCCATCCCCGCCGGCGGTGGTGTGCCGACGCCGTGCGGCGGCGGCGAGGACCGAAACGGCGCGTCCGGTTCCTCGGCGTGGATCACCAACGACCCGCCGTCGTACGCCTCGGGCCTCACGGCGCCGTACGGGCCGGGAGGTTCGTTCCAGGTCCAGCTGCGCGTCTCCGCCACGTTGCCGGGCGGACTCGACTGCCGGCAGATCGCGTGTGCCGTGGCGACCCGCAACGATCACACCCGGTCCTCGGACCGCTCCCAGGACGTCCTGCTGCCGCTGACGTTCGCCGCCGTGGCAGCACC
>CAZYKR010000056.1:0-19466 GCA_964648005.1 uncultured Iamiaceae bacterium | reverse complement strand
GGGTGCCCGAGGAGATCAACCGGCGCGTCATCGACGACCTCTCGACGGTGCTGTTGCCCTACACCGAGTCCAGCGCCGGCAACCTCCGGCGAGAGGGCGTCGCCGACGAACGGATCGTCGTGATCGGCAACCCGATCGTCGAGGTGCTCGCCGCGCACCGCCTGGCGATCCGGGCGCGCCGGTGCGCCGCCCGTCTCGGCCTGCCGGCGCGCTACGTGCTGGCCACGGTGCATCGTGCCGAGACGACCGACGACCCGGCGGTGCTGCGGTCGGTGATCGCCGCGCTGGCGGCGGTCGGTGCGTCGCTCGACGCCCCCGTCGTGCTGCCGCTGCACCCGCGCACGGCGCAGCGGCTGTCGGCGGCAGAGGTGACGCTCGACCCCGACCGCTTCGTCACCACCCGCCCGCTCGGCTTCGTGGACTTCGTCAGCCTCGAAGGCGATGCGACGCTGGTGCTCACCGACAGCGGCACGGTGCAGGAGGAGACGGCGGTGCTCGGCATCCCGACGGTGCTGGTGCGCGACGTGACCGAACGGCCCGAGCTGCTGGCGTGCGGTGCGGTGGTTCTGGGCGGTCGTTCGACGGCCTCGATCGGCGCCGCCGTCGAGCGGGTCCTGCGCGAGGGGCCGTCGGGTGAGCTGCCCGACGAGTACGCCATCGACGACGTGGCGGCGCGCGCCGCCGCCGTGGTGGTCGACGGTCGCTGGGGCGGAGCGTCGACGTGAGCCGGGTGCTGGTGGTGTCGCACTACGCCGACCCCGAACCGCAACCCAAAGCGGGCGAGCTGGCCCGGGCGCTCGCCGGCCGGGGGCACGACGTGCGCCTCGTGACCGGCCTGCCGACGTACCCCTCGGGTCGCATCGCACCCGGCTACCGACAGGTGCTGCGGTCGACGACGATCGAGGGCGGCATCCGCACCACGCGCACGTTCGAGCTGCCGTACCGCGCCGCGTCTCCGGCGAGCCGTGCCCTCAACCTGGCCAGCACCGGCCTGTCGATGGCGCTCGCCTTCAGCCGAGACTGGGCGCCCGACGCGGTGTACGTCTGGTCGCCCCCGCCGACGTCGGTCGTGCCCGCCCACGTGTTGGCCCGCTCGGGCCGACGGCCACCGCGAGGCGGTGGGTCCGGGCGCGGCAGGGCGCGCATCGTCATGGACATCCAGGACCTGTGGCCCGACTTCGGGGTCCACGCCGGCGTGCTCGACGACCGCGCCGCACTGCGGGTGCTGCGGCGCGTCGAGCGGGCCGCGTACCGCGGCGCCGACCGCCTCGTCGTGCCGACCGACGGGTACCGGCGCGACCTGCTGGCCAAAGGCGTCCCCGACGATCGCATCGAGGTGCTGCCCAACTGGATCGCCGACGCAGATGCCGAGCCGCCCGATCCCGGCGCTGTGGCGGCGACCCGCACCGCCGAGGGATGGGACGGCCGCTTCGTCGTGCTGTTCGCCGGCAACCTCGGCCACGCCCAGGATCTCGACGTGGTGCTCGACGCCGCGGCGACGTGCGACCGACCGGAGGTGCTCGTCGCCTTCGCCGGCGACGGCGCCGACGCCGCTCGGCTCGCGGCGCGCGCCGAGACGATCGGCGTCGGCGAGCGTGTGCGGTTCCTCGGCCGTCGCCCTGCGGACGCGATGCCGGTGCTGGCGGGCGCCGCCGACGCGCTGGTCGTGCACCTGCGTCCGTCGCCGCTGGCCGAGGTGGCCACCCCGACGAAGGTCAACGCCTATCTGGCCTTCGGGCGGCCCATCCTGTGCGCGCTCGGTGGCGAGGGCGCGGCGCTGGTGCGGCGCGCCGACGCCGGCGTGGTGGTGGCGCCCGGCGATCCGACGGCGATGGCAGCCGCCATGACCGATCTGATCGACCTGACGCCGGCGGCGCGCGAGGCGATGGGCGAGCGCGGTCGGCGTTTCGCCCGGGCACACCTCGTGCAGTCGGTGTTGCTCGACGCCTATGAGGCGGTCCTCGGCCTCGCCTGGGACCGCCCGGCCGCCGCGGCCCTGCGATGAGCGACGACACGTCCGCTCCGGCGGTCGACGAGGCCATCCGGATCGTGGTGCGTCCGCGCCGGCGCCCCCCACGCCCGGCGTTGCTGGCGGCGGTCACGGTGCTGTCCGGTGCGGCATGGGTGGCGGCGGCGCTGGCGGTGCTGGTGCGGATCGGCTCGATCGACCATCCGGCGGTGGCCGCCGCCGCGCTCGGCGTCGGCGCCGTGGCGCTGGTGCCGCTGGGGCTGGCCTACCGGCGCGGCGACGGTGCGGCGTTGGCCGACCCGCTGGTGCTCGCCGGCTGGGTGTTCTGGTTCCCGATGTTCTGCCTGGGTGGGGTGAGCCTGGCCCTCGGGTGGTTCCGGCCGTACTACCTCGACCTGGTGGCCGACCCGTCGGCGGCCCTGCTGGCGGCACAACTGTGGGCGCTCGTCGGCTTCGGCGCGCTGGCGTTGGGGACCGCGCTGCCCGGTCTGGTGCGCGCCGGCTCGTGGGTGGCGGCGCGGCTCCCGGCCGGCGACTGGCCGTCGGGCCGCACCCTGGCCCCGGCCGCGATGCTCATCGTCGGCGGCCTCGCCGTCGCCGCCGCGGCGCTGGTCACCGGTCAGGTCGGCTACGAGGCGGCGACGCGCCAGGAGGTGTCGCCGCTGCCGGCGTACGTGCAGACCATCGCCGTCGTCGGCGTGGCGCTCGTGTGGGTGGACCTGCTGCGGCGAGCGTCGCCGTCGCGGCGTCGGGTCGTGGCGACCTGCGCCGTGCTGGGCGGTGTGGCGCTGGTGTCGACGGGGTTGGCGGAGAGCCGGGCGATGCTCGCCACCTGGGTGCTGGTGCTCGTGCTCGTCGCCGCCGTCGTCCGGGCGCCGATCCCGCGCCGTGTCGCCGTCGGGGTGCTGGTGGCGGCGGGCTGTGCCCTGGCCGTCGGCGCGGTCGTGGGGTCGACCTACCGCGAGCAGCGCGCCGGGCTGACCGACGGTGCCGGCTCGGCGCCCTCGGCGAGCACCGCGGGGCGCGGCGAGGACCTGGTGGCGGCGCTGCGACGGACGGTCGAGCGCGGCCCGGAGAACGCCGCCTACCTGCGCGACCGCGCCGTGCAGCGCCTCGAGGCCCCGGGGACGCTGGCGGTGATCGCGGCGCGCGCCGAGGAGCTCGACGGCGTCGACGAGGCGGCCGGCGCGCCGACCGTCGTGTCGAGCACCATCGGCGCCTTCGTGCCTCGGCTCGTGTGGCCCTCCAAGCCGGCCACCGGCGATCCCGGTGCCATCTCGCGGTTGTACTTCGCCTTCGAGGAGAACGCCTTCGCCGTGACGCCGATGGGGGACCTGCTGCGCGACCTCGGACCGGTGGCGGTGCCGATCGGTATGGCGTTGGTCGGGGCCGTGCTGCGCCTGGTGCACACCGCGCTCGTCCGCGCACCCGGCGCCGGTGCGGGGCGGGTGGCCGCCTATGTCACGTTGGTGGCGCGAGCCCCGTCGTGGTTCGAGGGGCCCTATGGCAACGTGCTGGCCGACCTGGTGCGCGTGGGGCTCGTGGTGGCTGTGGCGCTGGCGTTCGTGCACCTCTGGGTGCGCCTGGCCGGGAGGCGAGCCGCCTGATGGCGCTGCGGCTGGGTGTCGTCAGCGAGTTCTGGGCGCCGGCGGAGCGGGCCGGCGGCGCGCGCTCGACCGCCCGGGCGTTGCGGGCCATGGGCGAGGTCGAGACGTTCGTCGTGGCCGGCGACCGCGACGTGGGCGACGCCGAGCCGTGGCCGGCGTCGCTGCGCCCGCCGCCCGATGCGCACGGCTGGTCGCAGGTCGACGGTCATCGCGTGCGCTATGTGTGCTGGGACCGAGCCGGCCGGGCGTCGGCGGTGGCCACGCTGGCGCAGGAGGCGCCCGACGTGGTGTACCTGCCGAGCCTGTTGGCGCCGGGGAGCCGGGCGGTGCTGCGGGCAGTGGCGACGCGCCGATTGGCGATCCCCGTCGTGGTGGCACCCGAAGGCGAGCTGCACCCGGGCGCCATGGCGCACCATCGGGGGCGCAAGGAGGCCTACCTCCGGGCGTTGCGGGTCGGCGGCGTGCTCGGCCGGGTGTGGTGGCGCGCTGCCGACGACGAGGAGCTGGCCCAGGTCGTGTCCGCTGGCGCACCGGCGGATCGCTGCGTCGTGGCGCCGGACCTGCTGGGCCCGGTGCATCCCGACGGACCGACGCCGTCGCCGCGGGTGCCGAAGCGGGCGGGGTCGGCCCGCGCCGTGTTCGTGGGAGCGATCGTGCCGAAGAAGGGCGTGCCGGCACTGCTCGATCGGGCATGGGCGCTGCGCCACGACCTGCAGCTCGACCTGTACGGCCCGGTCGTCGACCCAGACGTCGGGGCGGCGATGGAGGCCGTGCTGGCCCGGTGTGAGGCCGACGTGCGATGGCACCACCACGGCGCCGTGCCGCACACCGTCGTCCTCGACGAGCTGGCCCACGCCGACGTGCTCGTGCTCCCGACGGCGGGGGAGAACTACGGCTACGTCATCGTCGAGGCGCTCGAGGCCGGGTGCGCCGTGCTCACCAGCGACGCCACGCCGTGGCACGACCTCGAAGCATCCGGTTGCGGGTGGGCGCTGCCCATCGACGACCCGTCGCGCTGGACGGCGTGCCTCGCCGAGGTGCTGGCATGGGACGAGACCGAGCGCCGGCGCGTCCGGGCCGCGGCCCGGGCACGGGGCGCAACTGCCCGCGCCGCGGCCGAGGCGGCGGCCGGCGCCTGGCGGACGCTCATCGAGCGTGCGGCGGGCCGTCGGTAAGATGCGCCGGTGATGATCCGCCGTCGCGACGCGAGCGTCGAGCGCACGCGCCCTGCCGCCTCGGGATCGGGTTGGCGCCGCATCCTGGTGCTGCACATCGGCTCGCTCGGCGACACGGTGCTGAGCCTCCCGGCACTGCTGGCGCTGCGCGCCGCCGTCGGCCCTGAGGCTCGCATCACGTTGCTGCACGACGCGCCACCCGCTGGGCGCGTCGACCCGCTGGCCGTGCTGCCGGCGGGACTGGTCGACGACGCCCGGACCTTTCCCGGCCCCCGCCACGCTGGATCGCCGGCGGCACCGAACGCCGTGGCGCGCGCCGTCGACGTCGCCGGCCGCACCGGTGCTGCGGTGGCGCTGCTGGCGAGCCTGCGGCGCCATCGCTACGACGCCGTCGTCGACCTGACGCTGACGGAGCGTCCCCTGCGGGCCCGCCGGCGTGACGCTGCCTTCTTCGCCGTCGCTGGCATCGCCACGCGGGTCGGGTTCGATGGCGACGCCACCGGTCTGCACGAGGCCGATGCCCGCGTCGCTCGTCTGGCGGTTGCGGGGCTGATCCCGGCAGGCCAGGCCTCGACGGCGGCGTCCGGACCGGTGTGGGTGGCCTGGCCCGAGGCCGCAGGCGAGGCGGCGGCGTGGCGGGCGTCGGCGGGCATCGAGCCCGATGCCGACGTCGTGACCGTGGCCCCGGCCACCCTGATGGACGCCAAGCGCTGGCCGGTCGACCGGTGGGCAGCGGTTGGCGCGGCGTTGGTGGCCGCCGGCCGTGTCCCCGTCGTCGTGGGCGGGCCCGCCGATCGGACGGAGGGCGACACGCTCGTGGCGGCGTGGGGCGGCGGCGCCAACGCCGCCGGCGCGCTGTCGGTGGCCGGGAGCGGCGCGCTGATGGCGTCGGCGAGCTGCCACGTCGGGCTCGACACGGGTACCACCCACTTGGCCGCAGCGGCGGGCACGCCGGTCGTGGCCTTGTACAGCCAGCGGGCGCCGGTCGAGCGGTGGGCGCCAATGGGCGTGGGTCATCGGGTGCTCACCGGCGCCCCGGTGGCGTGCGCCGGATGCTTCGCCGTGACGTGTCCAGAGGCGGGGCACCCGTGCATGCGCCAGCTCGACCTCGACGACGTGCTCGAGGCGGTGGCACGGGCAGCGGCGGGACCGGGCGCGGCGGGGGAACCGAGCGCGGCAGGGAGACCAAGCGTGGTGGGGAAGCGTCCATGACCGGTGTCGCCGAGTCCGGCGCCGACGACGCCACGGCCGCGGCCCTCGCCAGGCGCGCCATCCGCGACGGGCTGGCGGCTCGCCACCCCCACGGCGACCCACTCCTCGACGACGGCCAGGTGGCGACGTTGGCGGGGTGGGCGACGACGGTCGTCGCCTCGCTGCGCGCCGGCGGGACGCTGTTCACGTTCGGCAACGGCGGCTCGGCTGCCGACGCGGAGCACCTGGCGGCCGAGCTGGTGGGTCGCTTCGACGGCGACCGCCGCCCGCTGGCTGCGGTGCCGTTGACGGCGAGCTCGGCGGCGATGAGCGCCATCGCCAACGACTACGGCTTCGAGGAGGTCTTCGCCCGACAGGTGCACGGCCTGGCCCGGGCGGGCGACGTCGTGCTCGGCATCTCGACCAGCGGTCGCTCACCGAACGTGCTCGCCGGCCTGGCGGCAGCCGCCGACGTGGGCGCCTCCGCCCTGGCGCTGCTCGGTGCCGACGCGCCGACGCCATCCGGTGTCTCCACGTTGCTCGTGGCTCCGGCGCACACCCCGGAGGTGCAGGAGGCACACCGTGCCGTGTGGCACCTGTTGTGCGCCGCCGTCGACGCCGCCCTCGACGCGCCGGCGCCCGGTCTGGCACCCGCCCGCGCCGGACGCCCCGCCGCTGCACACGACGGTGTCGTGCCGATCGAGGTGGCGCTGCAGGTCGTGGCGGGCTGGCGCCGCGCCGGGCGCCGGATCGCCACCACGAACGGGTGCTTCGACCTGCTCCACGCCGGTCATCTGGCGGCCCTCGACGAGGCACGACGCCAGGCGGATCACCTCGTCGTGCTGTGCAACACCGATGCGTCGGTGGCCCGCGGCAAGGGAACCGGTCGTCCGGTGCTGGGGTTCGACCAGCGCGCCGCCGTCCTCGCCGCGCTGGCGAGCGTCGACCTCGTCGTGCCCCTCGATGCCGACGAGCCGTCGGCCCTGTTGGCGCAACTGCGGCCCGACGTCCACGTCAAGGGCGGTGACTACACCGTCGAGCAGCTCGTCGAGGGGCCGACCGTCCTCGCCGGGGGAGGCCGGCTCCACCTGGCCACGATCGTGGACGGGGTGTCGACGACCGCGATCGTCGACGATCTGGCACGCCGCGAGGGTCCGTGACCCACCACGACGCGGACGGCGCGCTGGCGGCGGTCGTGGCGCGTGCCCGGTCGGCCCTCGCCCGTCCGTGGCGAGCCGTCGTCGTGGGCGACGTGATGCTCGACCGCTACGTCGACGGCGCGTCGACGCGCCTGTCGCCGGAGGCGCCGGTGCCGGTGGTGGACGTCGCCGGCGAGCACGTGGCCCTCGGCGGTGCCGCCAACGTGGCGGCCGGGCTCGCCGCGCTCGGCGCCGGTGTGACGCTCGTCGGCGTGGTGGGCGACGACGGCGACGGCGCCACCCTGTGGTCGTTGGCGGAGGATGCCGGACTCGACGTGCACCTGGTGGTCGACGCCGGCCGCCCGACGACGACCAAGGAGCGCATCCGCGTCGAGGGTCGCCACGTGCTGCGCGTCGATCGCGAGGTCCGCACGCCGCTCGACGCCGCCACCGACGCCGCCGTGCGGGCCGCCACCGCCGACGCCCTGCGCGACGCCGCGGTGCTGGTCGTCTCCGACTACGCCAAGGGCGCGCTGGCTCCGGGGCTGGTGGCGTCGCTGGCGGATCGCCCGCCGACCATCGTCGACCCCAAGCACGACGACGTCGAGCGCTACGCCGGTGCCGACGTGCTGGCGCCGAACCGGCGCGAAGCGCTGGCGGCCGCGGGCAGCGACGGCGGCGAGCACGCAGCGGACGTGGATGCAGCAGACGTGGATGCCGCGGTGCGGACCTTGGCGGCGCGCCTGGCGGGAACGGCCATCGTCGTGACGTGCGGGGCCGACGGCATGGTCTGGCGCGAGGCGAACGCCGGCGGCACCGATCCGGGTGTGCACCGGCGGCCGTCGGTGGTCGGCGCCGTCGCCGATGTCACCGGTGCCGGTGACGCTGTCGTGTGCGGGCTGGCGGTGGCGGCGGCCGCCGGGCTGTCGCTGGTCGACGGTGTGGATCTCGGGTCGGTGGTCGCCGCCGCTGCCGTCGAGGCACCGGGCACCGTCGTGGCCGACTGGTCGGCGGTCGAGGCCGTGGCGTCGCGCGCCGTGGCGAGGCCAGACGCACCGTGATCAAGTACCTCGGTTCCAAGCGCCGGCTGGTCGGCGTCCTCGGCGCGCTGGTCGAGGCGGCGGGGGCGCACACGGTGCTCGACCTGTTCACCGGCACGACCCGGGTCGCCCAGGCGTGCAAGGCGCGGGGCGCCGTCGTCACCGCCGTCGACCTGGCCAGCTACGCCCAGGTGTTCGCCGAGTGCTACATCGCCACCGACGCCGCAGCGGTGGACGCCGCCGCGCTCGACGCGGCCGTTGCCGAGCTGAACGCCGTCGCGCCCCGGCCGGGCTACGTCACCGAGGTCTTCTGCCACGACGCCCGCTACTTCCACCCCGACAACGGCGCCCGCATCGATGCGATCCGCGACCGCATCGAGGCCGCCTACGCCGGCACCGCGCTGTGGCCGATCCTGCTGACCAGCCTCATCGAGGCCGCCGACCGGGTCGACTCGACCACCGGGGTGCAGATGGCGTACCTCAAGCAGTGGGCGCCCCGGGCGCTGCGCCCGCTGGAGCTGCGCGTGCCCGAGTTGCTCGTCGGGCCGGGACGCGCCGTGCAGGGCGACGCGGTGGCACTGGTGCCGTCCGGCGTCCTCGGCCATCACGACGTGGCGTACCTCGACCCGCCGTACAACCAGCACCGCTACTTCACCAACTACCACGTGTGGGAGACCCTGGTCCGCTGGGACGCGCCGGAGCACTACGGGGTGGCGTGTAAGCGGATCGACAGCCGTGCGGCCGAGACCCGCAGCGCCTTCAACGCCAAGCGGGCGATGCCGGCGGCGCTGGCCGGGGTCGTCGCCGGCGTCGATGCCGACGTCGTGGTGCTCTCCTACAACGACGAGGCGTGGGTCACGCCCGATGCCCTCGAGGCGATGTGCGCCGCCCGCGGCGCGGTCGAGGTGCTGGCGTTCGACTCCAAGCGCTACGTCGGCGCCCAGATCGGCATCCACGATCCGGCCGGCCGGCGGGTCGGCGAGGTGTCGCACACCCACAACCGCGAGCTGGTGGTGGTGGCGGGCGAGCGTGGTCGGGTAGCCGCCGCCGTGGCGGGGGCCCGACGCGTGGCGCCGCCGGTGCCGGCCTGAGGCGGCCGCGTCCACCGCAGTGCCACCGGGTCAGAAGTCGGCGAACCGGTCCCGTTCTCGGGAGACCTGCAACAAGCCGCCGAGCATGAACGTGGTCAGGAGCTCGACCGTGCGCTCTTTCTCCCATCCCGACTCGCCCGGCTGGCGGAAGCCGACCTCCTCGACGAGCGCCTGCGTGGCGGCGGCCAGGACCCGCGCCGCCTCGGACGGCAGCCCGCCGAGGGGTGCGAACCCGTCCTCGATCAGCCCCGAGACACCGCGTTCGATCTCGCGGCGCACGTTGAGCCCGCCCTGGGTGACCTGCGCCACCGCACCTTGGTCGATGAGCCGCACGACGGTGGCGATGTCGGGGTGCTCCTCGATGAAGTCGAACAGCATGCGGATGACGGCGCGCAGGTAGCCGCGGAGGTCCTTGCCGAGGGTGACGCCCGGTCCGGCGGCGTAGTAGTCAGCGATGCGCCGGCCGGCGTCCTCGGCGACGGCGACGAAGAGCTCCTCCTTGTTGGCGAAGAACTCGTACACCGCTGGTCGTGCGACGCCGGCGGTGCGGGCGACCAGCTCGATGGTGGTGCCGGTGTAGTCGTGCTCGGCGAAGACCTGGCGGGCGGCGACGATGATCTCCGCCCGCTGCTCGTCGGGCGGGCGGTTGCGTGGGCGTCCCGGCGACCGCTTCGGGGTGGACTCGGCGGTCGGCTGGGCGGTCATGGTCATCTCGCAGGATCCGGGGCGCGAGCGCTGGTGCTCCGGCCGCCGTGCACGAGACGCAGGGTAGTGGCGCTCGGATCGGGTGCCCGCGATGCGTTGTCATCGCTGCTGTCGACGTGGCCGATCTCGTCGTCGTCTCCGACGTTGGCGCGGTCGTCGCTGTCGGGCCACGGTGCCGGCATCGTCGTCGTGGCGTCCGTGCGCGGCGCACCGTCGCTGCCCGCGCCGACACCGAGCACGGCGACGACCTCGGTGCCGGCGCCCGGCTGCGACTCGAGGTGCACCCGTCCGTCGGCGAAGGCGGCGAAGGTCCGCATCGAGGCCAGGCCGGAGGCGAACAGCACGTGCTCGGGGTCGAACCCGATGCCGTCGTCGCGCACCCGCACCTCGACCCCACCGAGCTCGTCGTGGGGGCGCACGGTGACGGCCACCGCCCTGGCCCCGGCGTGCCGCCACACGTTGGCGAGCGCCTCTTGCAAGATGCGCAGCACGACCGTCTCCGTCGTCCAGTCGAGCGCCAGGTCCTCGGCCAGGTCGACGACGACGATCGGCGCTTGGCCGGTGTCGTAGAGGCTGTCGACGTAAGCGCGCACCGTGGCGGTCAGCGGTCGCCCGGCGTCGACGGGCGAGCCGATCGGCCGCACGGCCAGCATCAGTTGGCGCAGCGCCTCGGCCTGGCGTTGCAGGTCGTCGCGGGTGGCGAGCAGGGCGCGGCTGCGCGGGTCGGTGGTGTCGTAGGGCGCCACGCCCGTGCTGCGCAGGTGGTTCGAGAGCGCCACGTACGACGAGATCGCCTGCTCGTGCAGCTGGGCGGCGACGCGGTGGCGCTCGAGGTCGGTGCTGGCCACGACGTCGGCCAGGAGTCGCCGGCGTGCTTCGGCCGCCTGCGCCACGGCGTCGTAGAGGTGGCGCGTCTCGCTGGCTCGGAGCCGCTGGCGGTGGGTGGACAGCGCCAGCACGATCAGACCGGCGCCGATGCCGGCGGGCAGCACCCAGGGCTGGGCCGCCGTGCGTGCCCACACCTCGAAGCCGATGATCGGCAGCACCACGAGCGCGAACCAGGCCATGGGGTCGCGGGTGCGCACCTGGTCCTGGGGTGGGAGCCGATCGAGGCCCTGCGCCGCGTCGGCGTGCAGGTGCAGCGGCAGCAACAGCAGCATCGCCATCGTCGCCGCCTGCAGGGCCAGCAGGGGAGCGGCGGGCAGGGTGAAGCCGGACAGCCCCTGCGCCAGCTGCGCCATCGAGTTCAGGGCGCCGACCGAGGCCAGCGCCACGCCCATGAGCTCGGTCGTGCGATGGTGCTCGTGGTCCACCCGTCCGTAGAGCATCAGGCTCCACACGACGGCGGTCACCAGGGCCACGGTGCTCAGGGCCGTCGGCACGGTGAACCACGCCGCATCCGCGCCGAGCACCGCCTCACCGACCGCCAGCGGCCCGATGGCGCCGATCCCGACGACCACCATGGCGCCGTCGGTGAGGTCCAACATCAGGATGCGCCGGCCCGACCGGGACTTGGTCACCCCGACGAGCGCCACCGAGAACGCCAGCATCGCCGCCACCACGGCGGCGGTGCCGAAGGGGAGCAGCTGCGTCCATCCCGTCGCCAGCGACACCAGGAGGCCGCAGCCGATGGCGTACACCAACACCAGGCCGACGAGCCACAGCTGCCAGCACCAACGATCCGCCGGCGCGACCCGGCGGATGGCCCCCAGGCCGACGACGAGCGCCGGTGTGGTGTACAGCCCGCTGATCAGCACCCAGGCCACCAGGTAGGAGGTCTCGCCCCGGACCACACTGGCGGCGAGCAGCACGGCGACGGGCAGGGTGGCGGCCACCCAGCGTCGCCCCCACCGTCGGGTCCGGGGCGAGAACAACCATCCGTGCGGGGTGCAGGCGTAGCGCCGTCGCACGACCTGTGTCCCCGCGTCCTGTGCACCGGTGTGCATCGACAAGTTCGTCACCCCCGCCGCAGCACCCGCCGGGCCCCCTGCCCGCGATGCACGTCGACCATATTCCCGACATATGCGTCGAGAACGATTTGTACAGCGGTGTCGGAAATGTGTCAAGCGACACGTGCGGGCGTCGGCCGACCCACGGCGCTGCGCGACCGGCGCGGCGCGGTGAACCGCTCGATCGGCCACCCCCGGGTGCGGGCGACGCGCGCCAGGGCTCGATCTGGGTTCACGGCCACCGGGTGACCGACGCAGCCCAACAGCGGGAGATCGGTGGCCGAGTCGGAGTAGGCGTAGCAGCGCTCGAGGTCCAGACCCAGCCGGTCGGCGGCGGCGCGCACGGCGACGGCCTTGTGCTCGCCCGAGGACCAGAAGGCGACGCCGGTGTAGCAGCCACGCTCGTCGACCGCGGCTCGGCTGCAGATCACCTCGTCCATGCCGAGGTGCTCCGCCACCGGCTCGACGATCTCGGTTGGCGACGCCGACACGAGGAACAGCCGCCGTCCCGCGGCGCGGTGGGTGTCGAGCAGGGCCCGCGCCTGCGGGTAGACGAGCGGGGCGAGCCGGTCGATCAGGGTGTCGCGCACGATGGCGGTGATCAGCGCCGCGTCCCAGCCCTCGATCAGCCGCAGGCCGGCGGCGCGCATCTTGTCCATGCGGGCCTCGCTGGCGCCGAGGTGCTCGAAGAGCAGGTTGCGATAGGCGGCGATCACGACCAGGCGACGATCGACCAGGCCGGCGTCGAGCAGCGGCTTGCCGAAGGCGCCGAGCGCCGCCTTGGTGATGATCGTCTTGTCGAGATCGAAGAACGCAGCCTCACCGCTGCCGACCATGGCCACCCCGCTGTTCACTCATGGGTGAGGGAACGGTACTCAGCAGCCGCAGCCCCGTCAACGGCCGATCCGATGGGGAGCGTTTGACCGTTCTGGTAGTGCCACCGGTGGCTTCGCCTACCGGTTGCACTACCAGAACGAGAACCACGGCGACCGTCGCCGTCGGTGTCGCCGTCGACGTCGCTGCTCAGGCCGGGGGCAGGCCGACCTGGGTCATGACCCCGAGGATGCAAGTCATGCAGGCGTCGACCGTGGTGTCGCGATCGATCTCGCCCGCCACCGCCATCTCGATGACGCGCATCACGTAGGCGACGACACCGCTCGACACGGCGAGCAGCGTGTCTGCCGGTGCGCCGGCGGTCGACAGCAGCGTGGCGAACTCGCGCGCCAGCTCGGCCTGGGCGACGACCGCCTCGAGCACGACGTCGGGTTCGCGCACCCCATACGGGTCCCGGAACAGCACGGCAAAGGCCGCAGGCTCCTCGGCGAAGAAGGCCACCAGCGCCTCGACCAGGCGCTCGACCTTCTTCGCCGTGTGCACCGGTGCTCGGGTCGCCTGCTGCACGGTGCGCATCAGCTCGGCCGTGACGTCGGCCATGACGGCCTTGAAGAGCTCCGATCGCCCGTCCGGGAAGTAGTAGTAGACGAGGCGCTTGTTGACGCCGGCCCGGTCGGCGATCTCGGCCAGGCCACTGGCGGCGTACCCCTTCTCGGCGAAGACGTCGCGTGCCGTCGCCAGCAGTTGCGCCCGCCGTTCGGCGGGGTCCATGCGGACACGCGGTGCGTTCTTCGGGGCCGGCTCAGTCATGGCTGGCCCATCGTAGGACGGCGTGGTCCCGGCTCGGGGACCCCTCGACCACTCCAGCGAAGCGAATTTCTTTCATATGCGTATGAAACCCCTTGACTCACTCACCCGTGAGTGAATAATAGGCGCACCGGTGCGGGGAGGGAAGCGGCGGCTGCGGGGTGCAGCGGTCGGGGCGCCGGTCAACAGGCTCCGAGGGCGGAGCTGGGGAGAGGAACGCACATGATCCTGGACCACGTGAGCACACCGGCTGACCTGGCGGCGCTCGATGCCGACGAGCTCGACCTGCTCGCCGACGAGCTGCGCTCGGCGATCGTCGACGCCGTCACGACGCACGGCGGACACCTCGGCTCGAACCTCGGTGCGGTGGAGCTCACGATCGCCCTGCACCGCGTCTTCGACTCGCCGCACGACGCGCTCCTGTGGGACACGGGCCACCAGTGCTACCCCCACAAGCTGCTCACGGGACGGTCCGCCGGCTTCGCGGCGCTCCGCCAGGCCGACGGCATGTCGGGCTACCCGTCGCGTGGAGAGAGCCCGCACGACTGGGTCGAGAACAGCCACGCCTCCACGATCCTCGCCTACGCCCACGGCCTGGCCACCGCCGAAGCGCTGCGACCGGCCGACCCGGGCCGGCGCCGTCGCATCGTCGCCGTCATCGGGGACGGTTCCATGACCGGGGGCATGGCCTTCGAGGGGCTCAACAACCTGGGCCATGCCGGTGCCGACTGCATCGTCGTGTTCAACGACAACGGTCGCTCGTACGCCCCGACGGCATCCCGCCTGGGAGCCACGCTGCGAGGCGGACGGCCCATCGATGCCGGTACCACGCCGCACGCGCACGACGCACCCCCCACCGAGGACGGCGGCGCGGCGTTGGCCGATCCGCCCCGGTTCTTCGAGACCCTGGGCCTCAGCTATCACGGGCCGATCGACGGGCACGACCGCGCCGCCCTCGAGGCGGCGCTGGCCGATGCCGCCGAGCGCCCCGGCCCGCAGGTGCTGCACGTCCTCACCAGCAAGGGGCGCGGGTATGGGCCGGCCGAGAACGATCCGGTCAAGCGGCTCCACGACACGTCCGAGGCCAAGCCCGGCTCGTACACCTCGACCTTCGGTGACCTGCTCGGTGACCTCGCCGCCGCCGACGACCGGGTGGTGGCGATCACGGCCGCCATGCCCGACTCGACGGGCCTGCTCGGCTTCGGTGCACGGCACCCCGGACGCCTGATCGACGTCGGCATCGCCGAGCAGCATGCCGTGACGTCGGCGGCGGGCATGGCGATGGGCGGCCTGGTACCGGTCGTGGCGCTGTACTCGACCTTCCTCACCCGGGCCGTCGACCAGGCCATCTACGACGTGGGCCTGCACGGCCTGGGCGTCGTGTTCTGCATCGACCGGGCCGGCATCACCGGCGACGACGGCGCCAGCCATCACGGCGTGCTCGACCTCGTGCTGCTGTCGCGGGTGCCGGGCATCACGATCTTCGCCCCATCGAGCCTGGCCGAGCAGCGGGCGATGCTGCGCCACGCGCTGGCCATCGCCGGCGGCCCGAACCCGGCACCGGTGGCGCTGCGCTGGCCCAAGACCATGCCGCCCGACGCCGATGCCGATGCCAGCGGGCTGGGGGTGGCCGTCGGCGTCGGCACAGCGGCACGCCGGCTCCAGGTGGGCGAGGACGTCTGCCTCATCGGCGTCGGCAAGATGCTGGCGCCGGTGCTGGAGGCGGCGGCGCTGCTCGAGGGCGAGGGGCTGTCGGTGACCGTGTGGGATCCCCGCTGCGTGCGGCCGCTCGACGACGCCATGCTGCGCGACGCCGCCCGGCACCGCTGCGTCGTCACGGTCGAGGACGGCCTGCGCGAGGGCGGCATCGGCGCCGCCGTGATCGATGCCCTCGCCGAGCGCACCGGTGCCCTGGCGCAGCCGCCGCGGGTGCGGGTGCTCGGCACCCCGCCGGCGTTCATCCCGCACGGCAAGCCCGACGCCGTCCTCGCCGCGCTCGGCCTCGGCGCGCACGGCATCGCCGAGCAGGCCCGCACCCTCGTCCGCACCCGACCCCTCGACCGCGTAGGAGCCCTGTCATGACCACCACCGATCCCCGCCCCACCGGCGGCAACCTCCCGCTGGCCCGCACGCTCGGGCTCGACTTGCGGCGGGTGCCGCGCCACGTGGCGTGCGTCATGGACGGCAACGGCCGCTGGGCACAGCTGCGCGGCTTGAGTCGCTCGGAGGGCCACGCCGCCGGCGAGCAGGCACTGCTCGAGACCGTCTACGCCGCCGACGACATCGGCATCGGTTGGCTGACCGTCTACGCCTTCTCGACCGAGAACTGGAAGCGCCCGGTCGGCGAGGTGCGGTTCCTGATGCGGCTCAACGAGATGATCCTGCTGCGCAACATCGACGAGCTCGACGAGCGCAATATCCGGGTGCGCTTCACCGGCCGCAGCGACCGGCGGGTGCCGCCGCGCCTGCGCCGCGAGATCGAGCGGGCCACCGAGCGCACGGCCGGCAACACCGGCATGACGCTCACCTTCGCCTTCAACTACGGCGGGCGGGCCGAGCTGATCGACGCCATGAAGCGCATGGTCGACGACGGGGTGCGGGCCAAGGACATCGACGAGAAGGCGGTGCGCAGCTACCTGTACCACCCGGACATGCCGGACCCGGACCTGGTCGTCCGCACCTCGGGCGAGTACCGGATCTCGAACTTCTTGCTGTGGGAGCTGGCCTACAGCGAGCTGGTCTTCACCGACGTGCTGTGGCCCGACTTCGACGCCGACGAGCTGTACCGCGCCGTCCTCGCCTTCCAGACGCGCGACCGGCGCTTCGGCAAGGTCTCGACGATCGTTCCCGAGCCGGTGCTGGCGGCACGATGAGCTTCGGCGAGTGCGAGAAGTGCCACGGCCTCGTGCTCGCCGACGACCGCGTGTGCCGCATCTGCCACCGTCCCGTCGTTCGTGCCGGCGCCGGCGGCAACGAGTCGGCCGCCGGCGTGACGCCGCCGGCACCGGTGCCGAGTCGGTCGGCCGGTTCGGCGGCCCCGTCGCTGGCGGCGCGCCTGCGTCACGAAGTTCCCGCTCACCGGCGGGCCCAGGCCGGGCGCCGGGCACGAGCGGCAGCGGCGCCGGCACCGGTGGCCGCGGCGACGGGTGCGCCGGCCGCGCTGCGAGCACGGGGGCTCACCAAGGTGTACGGCGACGGTGACCTGGCCGTCAGCGCCGTGCGCGACGTCAGCTTCGAGGTCGCCGAGGGCGAGATCGTGCTCGTCATGGGGCCATCGGGCAGTGGCAAGACGACGCTGCTGCTCCTGCTCGGCGCCATGCTGCGCCCGACCGGCGGCACCCTGCACCTCGGCGGGACGGCGGTGACGGCGCTGCCCGAGCGCAAGCTGCCGGCGTTGCGCGCCAGCCACCTCGGCTTCGTCTTCCAGGACTTCAACCTGCTCGACGCCCTCAGCGCCACCGAGAACGTCGCCCTGGCCTGCAACCTCGTCGGGGTGCGCGGTAGACGTGCCACGGCCCGCGCCCACGAGTTGCTCGAGCGCGTCGGTCTCGGTCACCGGCTCGACTTCCGTCCGGGGCAGCTCTCGGGCGGCGAGCGCCAGCGCGTCGCCATCGCCCGTGCGCTCGCCAACGATCCGCCCCTGGTCCTCGCCGACGAGCCAACCGCCAACCTCGACGCCGCCCACGGGCGTGAGGTGGCCGACCTGCTGCGCCGCCTCGCCGACGAGGACCGGCGCACCTGCCTGATCGTCACCCACGACGACCGCCTGACCCCGATCGCCGACCGAGTCCTGTGGCTCGAGGACGGCACGATCCGCCCCGAGGAGCTGCGATGACCGATCTGCTCACCCCGCCCGCTGCCGATCCGGCATCTCCGACGTCGTCGGACCGTTTCGCCCGACGCGTCACGCGCCGGGTCATGGTCGGCGACGTGCCGGTCGGCGGCGGCGCGCCCGTCAGCGTGCAATCGATGACGACGACCAAGACCGCCGACGTCGAGGGGACGCTGGGCCAGATCTACGCCCTGGCCGCCGCCGGCGCCGACATCGTGCGCTGCACCTGCAACTCGGTCGACGCCGCCGCCGGGCTGGCCCAGATCGTGCCGCGCTCGCCGTTGCCGATCGTCGCCGACATCCACCACAACCACCGCATGGCGCTCGCCGCGCTCGAGGCCGGCGTGCAGTGCCTGCGCCTCAACCCGGGCAACATCCGCAAGCCCGACGACATCCGCACGGTGGCGCGCGAGTGCGCCGACCGTCGGATCCCCATCCGCATCGGGGTGAACGGTGGCTCGCTCGACCCGGCGCTGTACGCAGCCCACGGCGATCGGGTGACCCCCGAGGCCATGGTCGCCTCCGCCCAGATCGAGCTCGGCTACTTCGCCGAGGTCGGCTTCGACGACGTGAAGATCTCCGTGAAGGCCTCCGACGTGCCCCTGATGATCGAGGCGTACCGCCTGCTCGCCGACACGGTCGACCACCCGCTGCACCTCGGTGTCACCGAGGCCGGCCCGCCACCGGGCGGCCTGCTCAAGGCGACGCTCGGCATCGGCACGCTGCTCGCCGAAGGCATCGGCGACACCATCCGCTACTCGCTCACCGCCGACCCGGTGGAGGAGGCTCGCGCCGGCCGTCAGCTGCTCGAAGTGCTCGGGCTGCGCGAGCGCACCGGCCTCGATCTGATCGCCTGCCCGTCGTGCGGACGAGCTGAAGTCGACGTCATCGGCGTGGCCGACGCAGCGCGCGCCGCGCTCGAGGACCTGCAGATCCCGATCCAGGTGGCGGTCATGGGATGCGTCGTCAACGGGCCGGGCGAGGCCCGCGAGGCCGACCTCGGCATCGCCGCCGGGCGCGGACGCGGCCACCTGTTCGTGCGCGGCGAGGTGGTGGCGGTCGTGCGCGAGGACGAGATGGTCGACGCCCTCGTGTCGTGGGCCCAGGTCGTGCACACCGAGGGCGTCGCCGCAGCGCAGGCCCGTGCCGACCGCTCAGCGGTGGCGGCCGCCGAGGCCGATCGCGCCGCGCTGCTGGCCGACCAGGGGGACGACGCCAACGGCGCCCAGGTGCGCATCGACGAGATCCGCCGCCGGGTCGCCGACGGGGAGGCGACGTCGTGAGTCGGCGCAGCTACCGCTACTGGGGCGGCGTGCGCCGCAACCTCGGCACCATCCGGTCCTGGCTCGACGAGGGGCGTCCGCCCGACGAGGTCCGAGCCCTGCTGGCCCAGCGCGGCGTGGACGTGCCCCAGCACGCCGTCGAGCTGTACGCCACGTGTTACGCCGAACGCCGGGGGGTGGCCCGATGAACGTCCCGAGCGAGCCCTCCGTGCCGGGCCGAGCGACACGGCCGACCCGCCCGGTCCGTCTGGCCATCGCCGGCAGCACCGGGTCGATCGGCCGCCAGGCGCTCGACGTGGTCGCTGCGGCCGACGGCGCCTACGTCGTGACCGGCCTGGGTGCCGGCGGGGGCGATCTCGACACGCTGATCGCCCAGGCCCGAGCGGTGCGCCCGGCCGTGGTCGCCATCGCCCGCGACGACCGCGCCACCGTCGCCCGGCTCGCCGAGTCCCTACCCTCGTGCGAGGTGCGCGCCGGCGACGGCGCGCTGGCCAGCCTCGCCGACGATGCCGACGTCGTGCTCAACGCCGTCGTCGGTTTCGCCGGGTTGCCGGTCACGATGGCGACGCTCGACGCCGGCCGGCGACTGGCGCTGGCCAACAAGGAGTCACTCGTCGCCGGTGGGCCTGTCGTGCAGGCGGCGCGCACCACGCCCGGCGCCGAGCTGGTGCCGGTCGATTCCGAGCACGGCGCCATCCACATGTGCCTGCGCGGCATCGCCGCCGACCGGGTGGCGCGCCTGGTGCTCACCGCCAGCGGCGGGCCGTTCCGTGGCCGCTCGTCCGACGAGCTGGCGCACGTGACGGTGGCTGACGCCCTGCACCACCCGACCTGGACGATGGGG